>NZ_FOYT01000003.1 GCF_900112175.1 Halogeometricum rufum
GGACACCTCGACGCTGCCGTACTCGCTCACCTTCCCGAGGTCGTTGCGTTCGAGGTCCACCAGCATCGCGTGTTCGGCGCGTTCCTTCTCGTCGGACCGCAGGTCGCGTTCCAGTTCGGCGTCCTCGGCGTCGGTCGCCCCGCGCGGCCGCGTCCCGGCGATGGGTTCCGTGCGGAGGCGGTCGCCGTCCACGTCGAGGAGGAGTTCGGGGCTGGCGCTGACGAGGTCGATACCGGGGAACTCGACGAGCGCGGAGTACGGCGCGGGGTTCACGCGCCGGACGGCGTCGAACGTCTCGACGGGGTGGACGGCGGCGGGCGCGACCAGTCGGTGCGAGACGTTCGTCTGGAACGTGTCGCCGTCGCGGACGTACCGCTTGATTCGCTCGACGCGGTCCGCGAACGCCGCCGCCCCGCACTCGCTCTCGAACGTCGCGCGGTCGCCGGCGGTGCGAACCGGCGGAACGCTCCCGTCGCCGTCGACCGCAGACCGCGCCAGCGACGTCGCCCGCCGCACGCCGTCCTCGTACGCCGCCGCCGGCGAGTCGTCGACGGTCGGGCAGGCGGTCACGCGCAGTTCGACGCTCCCCTCGCGCGGTTCCTCCCACGCCGCGACCTGGTCGAACACGCCCAGTTGCATGCGCGGGAGGCCGTCCGACTGCGTCGTCGACGGCAGTGACTCCAGTTCGCGGGCCACGTCGTACGACAGCCACCCGAACGCTCCGCAGGGGTACGGGACGTCGCAGTCGCCACGAGCGAGGTGCTCGCGTTCGAGGAGCGACGACAGTTCGGCGAGACTCGGGCTGTCGTCGCCCCGCGACGCCGCGTCGGCGCCCACGCGAACCCGTTCCACCGGGTCAACGCCGAAGTAGCCCCACCCCGACTGCCCGCCGGTCGTCTCGTAGTAGAAGCCCTCTGTCTCCTCGTCGCGGGCGCGACGGTAGGCCTCGTAGGGGTCTTCGACGGTGACGCGGACCTCGACGGGCACGCGGGCGCCCGGCGGTGCCGCCCGGGCCGTCTCGACGAACGGTGCTCGCTCCGTGACGGTGGTACACTCGGTCATCTGTGAGGGGTCGCGGCGGGAGTCGTCGCCCCGCCTACGTCGTGCCACACGCTCGGGTCGTCTCCGGCATAAAGCCTCGCGTAACCGGCGTTTCGGGGCGGTACGTGGCCGATTTCGCCGTCGGTCGACGCCGATTCGCCACCGGCGTTCCGCCGTCCACTTCAATGGGCGTACCATTCCACCTGCGGACCTATGTGGCTGGGTCGAGAGACGGTTTGCAGGATGGCGTCACGCGTCACGTGCGGTCGGCGCGTCCGGTCGCGTCGCCGTTGGCGGTGCGCGCCGACCCGCGGACGTCCGCGTGACCATTCACGACTTCACTCACCATGACGACGATAATCGACGGCAACGAGGTAGCCGACGGGATACAGGACGGGATAGCGTCGTGCGTCGAGACGCTCGCGGACGAGGGCGTCACACCGGGGTTGGCGACGGTGTTGATGAGCGACGACGACGCCAGCGAGACGTACGTGTCCATGAAACAGCGGACCTGCGAGGAACTCGGCATCGAGAGCTATCACCACGAGATAGCCCCCGACGAACCGGCGTCGACGCTGTTCGACCGCATCGACGCGTTGAACGACGACCCGGCGGTTCACGGCATCCTCGTCCAGATGCCGGTTCCGGACCACGTGGAGAAGCGGGCGGTCCTCGAACGCATCGACCCGGCGAAGGACGTCGACGGCTTCCACCCGGAGAACGTCGGCCGACTGGTCGCCGGGAACGCCCGCTACAAGCCCTGCACGCCGCACGGCATCCAGAAACTTCTCGCCGCCTACGACGTGGAGACGGAGGGCGCGGACGCCGTCGTCGTCGGGCGCTCCGACATCGTCGGCAAGCCGATGGCGAACCTGTTCATCCAGCGTGACGCCGGCGGGAACGCAACGACCACGGTGTGTCACTCGCGGACGAAGAACCTCGCGGAGAAGACGCGTAACGCGGACGTACTCGTGGCCGCCACGGGCGTCCCCGAGATGATAGACGGCGAGATGGTCGGCGAGGGCG
Organism: Halogeometricum rufum; assembly: GCF_900112175.1. Lineage (NCBI taxonomy): Archaea > Methanobacteriati > Methanobacteriota > Halobacteria > Halobacteriales > Haloferacaceae > Halogeometricum > Halogeometricum rufum. The sequence continues at coordinate 2,068 of NZ_FOYT01000003.1, forward strand.
CGACGGTCATCGACGTCGGCGTCAACCGCGTCGAGGCGGACACCGAGAAGGGGTACGAACTCGTCGGCGACGTGGAGTTCGAGAGTGCCAAGGAGAAGGCGTCGGCCATCACGCCCGTCCCCGGCGGCGTCGGACCCCTCACCATCGCGATGCTGATGTACAACACGGTGAAGGCGGCGAGCCTCCAGTCGGGCATCGCCGTGGACCTCCCCTGACACCCGCCGCCGCGGTCCGTATCTGGTACCCCCTGGGACCCCTGATTTCGTCTGTTACCGTCCCGACGCCGCCGCAGTCGCTGGTCGACGGCGCGTTCGGCGAGCGTTCGCCCGCCGGTGCTTCGGTCGACACTCCCGGCCGGCGCGTCGAGTCGACGCTCCGCACGAAACAGCACCTCTCAGAAAAGTCGGGAGTCGAGTTTCGAGTCGCAGACCCCCGCACCGGACTACCGGGGGTCCGCACCAGCGACTCAATGCACCTCGACGGCGCCGCACTCGGGGCAGGTCACTTCGACCGCGTCCCGCGCGTCCGCCGCGTCCTCGACGAGTTCGTAGCCTCTCGCGCACTGTTCGTGGAGGAAGACCCGGTGGTCTCCGTGGTCCCCGAGGACGATGTCGTCCCGTTCGTCCGGGAGGACTAACCCGTGGCAGAAGTAGCACTCGGCGTCCATACCGGTATATGGTGACTAATCGTGATATAACTGCCCCCGCGCGCCGGCGGCGTCCACTACTAAGACGTTCGGCGGCGAACGCCGGAGCATGGAGTACCGGTACACGGGAGAGGCGCACGAACGGTTGTACGCTTCCTACCGCGACGACGAGGACCCGTATCCGAAGCAGGCCCCGATGGAGTTCCCGACGCAGCGTCACAGTCGCGACGAAGTGGACATCCTGAAGCGACTGTTCTTCCCCACGTGCTGGAACGCGGCCAGCCTCGTGCGAGAGGAGTCGGCCATCCTCGACCACCTCGACGAACTCGGGACGCTGTTCTACGCGGGGATTCGCCCGTACACGGACGAGGACCCGGCGGCCACCGTCGAGACGATTCTCGACCGGCTTCCGGACATCCGCGCGCGCCTGAAGAAGGACGTCGAAGCCGCCTACAAGGGCGACCCGGCGGCGAAGACGTATCTGGAGATAATCCGCTCGTACCCCGGCGTCCTCGCCATCCAGGTCCAGCGCGTCGCGCACGCGCTGTACGAGGCGGGTGCGGGAGAGTACGCCCGCGAACTCACCGAGTACGCGAAGACGCAGACCGGCATCGACATCCACCCCGGAGCCGAGATAGGCGAGTACTTCTTCGTCGACCACGGCACCGGCGTCGTCATCGGTGAGACGGCCACCGTCGGCGACTGGGTTCGGCTCTATCAGGACGTGACCCTCGGAGCGCTCCACTTCGAGAAGGACGAGACGGAGGAACACAAACTCAAGAAGGGGTACAAGCGCCACCCGGACATCGGCGACCACGTCGTCATCGGGGCCGGCACGAAGGTGCTGGGGGCGATAACCGTCGGCGACCACGTCAGCATCGGGGCCAACTCGTGGGTGTCCGAGGACGTGCCGGATCACACCACGGTCCTCGTCAGCGACCACCCCACGCAGGAACGCAAGAAGACGGACCGAACGTAACCCGAGCGACCGAATCGACGCTGATGCGGGCGAATCGCTCGCCGAGTCCGTCGTCGAGGGCGTCGAGTCGGACGCCGAGAGCCTGCGGGAGCGGAGACACACGGCGACGCACGGAACGGTGTTGACGAGCGACAGCGAGGCCGACGAGCGGTTCACGACGACGAAGCACGAGCGCTGTGCGGCCGTCGGCATCGAGACGGAACGCGTCGACGTGACCGCACGGCAGGCCGGCTACGACGAGTTCGTCTGCGACGAACGAACCGCGTCTACGCCGTAGATACGCCGACTTCAGCCGCGTTCGGAGCCGGATAGACGCCTTCTTTCGCGAGATGGCGCGAGTTCGGCCATTCTCTGACTCAGATTTGGCATATATGTATTCATAGAGACAGTACTGACAGTCATCTCAGCGATTCGAGATGTAGAATCGCAGATAGAACGGAGGATAGAACGGAGGATAGAATCGCGGGTAGAACGTCGGGTGGGACGCCGGTCGAGTCGTCCGACGTCCGACCACGGCGTTTAAGCGGGTCCTCTACGAGCGATGCGTATGAGCCGAGAGACAGCGGCGCGCATCCGAGACAGCGGCGTCGTCGCCATCGCTCGCGGTACCGACGCCGACGCCGTCGTCGACACCGTCGACGCCATCCGTCGCGGCGGCGTCCCCACCGTCGAAGTGACCGCGAACACCGACGGCGTCCTCGACATGATACGCGACGTGTCGTCGACGTTCACCGCTGACGAACTCACCGTCGGCGCGGGGACGGTCCTCGACGCCGAAACCGCCCGGGCGGCCATCCTCGCGGGCGCGGAGTTCGTCGTCACGCCGTCCTTCGACGAGGGCGTCGTGCGGACGGCGAACCGCTACGGGAAGCCCTCGCTGGTGGGCATCGCCACGCCGACGGAGGCAGTCGACGCGTTCGAGGCCGGCGCGGACATGGTGAAGGTGTTCCCGGCGGCGACCCTCGGACCGGGGTTCGTCTCCGCACTCGGCGGCCCCCTCGGTCACGTCCCGACGGTGCCGACGGGCGGCGTCGGCCTCGGGAACGTCCGCGACTTCTTCGAGGCGGGCGCGACTGCCGTCGGCGTCGGGAGCGCCATCGTGGACGCCGACGCCGTCGCGCGCGGCGACTTCGACGCCGTCGAGGCGAACGCCCGCGGGTTCGCCGAAGCGGTCGAAGACGTCCGTAACGGGGACTGAACCGCCCCCGGCCGAAGTCGGCCGGGCGCTCAGGCCGACGATTCGAGGAGGAGGGTCGAGATGGTCGCCGCGGCCGTCTCGAACTCGTCCACGTCCATCGCGTCCGTCGTGAGGAGGACGCCGTGGTCGCCTTCGAGAATCCGGACGACGAAGCCGTCGCGGTGGAACCGGACGGTGAACTCGTAGTCGCCGATGCCGACCGGGTCCTCGGCCGCCAGCGCCGACCGAACCGGCGACTCCGCGAACCCCACCGTCTCGAAGTCCACGAGTCGCGCCTTCGCGGTGCGCGCCGCCTCGGGCGACTCGTACAGGTCGCTCCGGAGATAGACCACGTCGAACGCGGACGGCGTGAAGTAGACGACGCTTCGGAGCGTGTCGCCCAGACCCGTGCGCGCGGCGCCGATTATCCCCTCCGCCAACTCCGAACCGATTCCCGTGTGGTATTTGTCTGCCATACGTCCAGTACTGTCGCTCAGAGACTATCACCGTATCGTCAGACCGCGGAGAGCGTCCTGACGGCGAGAACGTCGGGAGGGGAACTCCGAAGAACGTCGAGGTGTGCGCCGGAGTCGGTCCGAGTCAGTCGCCGTCCCGGCGGCGTCGGTAGTCCGGGAGCGTGTCGTCCTGCATGACTGCGGCCCGCCCGCCGTCCGCGAGCAGGTTCGCGCCCGTGACGAACGCGGCGTCGTCGCTGGCGAGGAAGGAGACGACGCCGGCGACGTCCGCGGGGGTTCCGAGTCGGCCCGTCGGGTGGATGGCTTCGAGTTCGCGGCGGCGTTCGTCGGACATCTCGCCGGTGGTTCGGTCGATGGCGACCCAGCCCGGGTTCACCGTGTTGACGCGGACGTTCGGACCGAAGTCGAGCGCCATCGCCCGCGTCATGCCGTCGATGCCCGCTTTCACCGCGTTGTAGGGGAACTTCTCCGGCATCGTCAGCACGGCGTGGTTCGAGGAGACGTTGACGACGGCGCCGCGGTCCATCTCGGCGAACGCGTGCTTCGCACAGAGCCAGTACGACCGGAAGTCCGTCTCGAGGACGAACTCCCAGTCGTCCATCGTCGCCTCGTCCGCGGCGGTGTCCGTCTCGACGCCCGCGTTGTTGACGAGGACGTCGACGCCGCCGAACTCCTCGACGGTGGCCTCGACGAGTGCCGCGACGTCGTCCGGGTCGCGCACGTCGGCGCGGACGAACCGGGCCGACCCGCCCTCGTCCCTGATTCGCTCGACGACTGCCTCGCCCGCCTCGGCGGTCCGGCCCGTGACGACGACGTTCGCGCCCTCGGCCGCGAGGCGTTCGGCGACGCCCGCACCGATACCGCGCGTCGACCCCGTGACGAGGGCCGTGTCGCCGTCGAAGCGACCGGGGACCGGCGTCGGGTCGCCGCCTACCATTCGGCGACGCTCCCGTCGGGGTGTCGCCACACCGGGTTGTGCCAGTCGTCGTGCCCGGCGCGGTCCTCGACGACCGAGGCGTCGATGTCGACGCCGAGGCCCGGGCCCTCGGGGATGTCCACGAAGCCGTCGTCGTACTCGAACACCGAGGTGTCGGCGAGGTAGTCGAGCACGTCGGACGTCTCGTTGTAGTGGATGTCGAGGCTCTGCTCCTGGATGAGGGCGTTGGGCGCGCAGGCGTCGACCTGCAGGCAGGCGGCCAGCGCGATGGGTCCGAGCGGGCAGTGCGGCGCGAGCGCCACGTCGTACGCTTCGGCCATGCTCGCTATCTTGTTGACCTCGGTGATGCCGCCGGCGTGACTCACGTCGGGTTGGATGACGTCGACGACGCCCTGTTCGAACACCTGCTTGAAGTCCCACCGAGAGAACATCCGTTCGCCCGTCGCTATCGGCGTGGTGGTGTGCTGGGCGATTTCGGCGAGCGCGTCGTTGTGTTCGGGCAACACCGGTTCCTCGACGAAGAACGGTTCGTGTTCGGACAGCGCCTCCGCGAGGCGCTTCGCCATCGGCTTCGTCACGCGGCCGTGGAAGTCGACGCCGATGTCCACCTCCGGCCCCACCGCCTCCCGGACCGCACCGAGTCGCTCGACGGCGCGCGCGACGGTGTCCGGCGAGTCGATTCGGCTGAGTTCCGACGTGGCGTTCATCTTCAGCGCCGTGAAGCCCGCGTCGACCTTCTCGCGGGCGGCGTCGGCGACGCCGCCGGGTCGGTCGCCGCCGATCCACTGGTAGACGCGGATGCGGTCGCGGGCCTTCCCGCCGAGCAGTTCGTGGACGGGGGCGTCGTAGCACTTCCCCTTGATGTCCCAGAGCGCCTGGTCGATGCCGGCGATGGCGCTCATGAGGACGGGACCGCCGCGGTAGAAGCCGCCGCGGTACATCGTCTGCCAGTGGTCTTCGATACGGAGCGGGTCCGTCCCGAGGAGGTAGGTGTCCATCAACTCCTCGACGGCGGTTCTGACGGTTCGGGCGCGTCCCTCGACGACGGGTTCACCCCACCCGACGAGACCGGCGTCGGTCTCGACGCGCAGGAACAGCCATCGCGGCGGGACGGCGTAGAGGTCGTAGTCGACTATCTTCATGCTGGGTCGGTCGTTGTGTTCGCTCTCATTTAGCTCTGCGTTCGACGTCCGCTGCGGAGGCGAGCGTCTCATTCGGTCGTCATCCTCGCGACGTCGCCGTCGACGGTGTCCGTCTTCGTCTTCAGGGCGTCACCGGTGTCGGGGTCGAAGAGGTAGAGCGCCTCCTCGCCGAACGTGAACCGGACCGTCTCGCCCGTCTCCGGACGAACGGCGCTGTCGATTCGCGCCGTCAACTCCCGGCCGGCGAGTTCGAGGTAGAGGAAGTTCTCGTTGCCCATGTGCTCGGCCACGTTCACCGTCGTCGAGGTGCCGCCCTCGGGAACGAGTTCGACGTCTTCGGGGCGGAACCCGGCGCGGACGCGGTCGTACCCCTGAACCGGCGACTCGTCCGACAGGTCGTACTCGAAGTCGCCCGGGCCGACGAGCGTCGACCCCTCCACGTCGACCGTGAGGAGGTTGATGCTGGGCGACCCGATGAAGTCCGCGACGAACTCGTTCGTCGGCGACCTGTACACCGTCTCCGGCGCGCCGACCTGCTGGAGTTCGCCGTCGTTCATCACCGCGATGCGGTCGCCCATCGCCATCGCCTCCGTCTGGTCGTGCGTGACGTAGACGGTGGTGACGCCGAGCGTCTGCTGGAGTTCCTGCAGTTCGGTCCGCATCTCCGAGCGGAGTTTGGCGTCCAGATTGGAGAGCGGTTCGTCCATCAGGAACACCTCCGGTTCGCGCACGATGGCGCGGCCGAGGGCGACCCGTTGCTGCTGACCACCGGAGAGCTCTTTCGGCTTGTCGTCGAGGAGGTCCTCGATGCCGAGCATCGAGGCGGCGTCCTCGACGCGCTCGGTTATCTCCGCCGTCGTGAGCTTCGTCGAGAGCTTCAGTCCGAACCCGAGGTTCTGTCGGACGTTCATGTGCGGGTAGAGCGCGTAGTTCTGGAACACCATCGCCACGTCCCTGTCGCGTGCCCGGAGGTCGGTCACGTCGCGCGACCCGAACGTGATGGTACCGGACGTCACGTCCTCCAGCCCCGCGACGCAGCGGAGGGTGGTCGTCTTGCCGCAGCCCGACGGTCCCACGAGGACGAGGAACTCCCCGTCGCGAATCTCGAGGTCGACGTTCTCGACGGCGACTATCTTCTGTCCGCCCGATCCGAACTCCTTTCGTACCGCGTCTAGTTGTATGCTCGACATTGGGTTACTCCTTGACGGACCCCGCGAGGATTCCGCTGACGAACTGTTTCTGGAGGAACAGGAACAGCACGAAGATGGGCACGATGGACAGCGTCGCTGCGACCATTATCTGGTCGTAGTAGACGCGCTGTGCGCCCACGAGCTGATTTATCGCCACCGGGATGGTGTACTTGCCCTGTTCGAGGATGACCAGCGGGAACAGGAACAGGTTCCACTGGAACAAGAAGAGGATTATCGCCAGCGCCGCCAGCGACGACTTCATCGTCGGGAGCGCTATCTTGTAGAACAGTTGGAACTCCGTCGCGCCGTCCATCCGCGCCGACTCCAGCAGGGCGTCCGGTATCGACCGCATGTTCTGACGCATCAGGAAGATACCGAGCGGGTTCGCCGCCCACGGGAGGATGATGGCCCAGTAGGTGTTGGTCATGTCCAGCCGGCTCATCAGCAGGAACAGCGGGATGACCAGCAACTGGATGGGGAGGATGAGCGTCGCCAGGATGGAGTAGAACATCGGCTTCTTGAAGCGGAACTCGTACTTCGCGAAGGCGAACCCGGCCATCGAACACAGCAGCAGCGACAGCAGGGTGTACACCACGGCGATGAAGATGCTGTTGGAGATGGCGCCGGGGTTCCACAGGTGCCAGAAGTCGTAGGCGAAGTACACCGGTCCGAGGTCGACGTACTGCGTCATCTGGCCGATGTGGCCGAGGAACTGGACGTTTTCGCGGGCCTGCAGGGACTGCAGGTTCGCGAAGAACTCGTCGCCGGGGAGCAGTCGGGGCGACGTGCTGGAGAGGAACTCCGACTCCGAGAGCGTCGAGGCGACGAAGATCCAGTAGAGCGGGACGAGCGTGAGAATCGACCCGAGGAGGATGAACGAGTACGTGAGGAACTGCCAGACCGCGTCTCGGCGCGTCTCCTCACGCATCGTCGTCACCTCCGACGCGGAGTTGGACCGCCGAGAGGACGCTCACCACGCCGATGAGGACGTAGGTGAGCGCGCTCGCGTAGCCGAGGCGGAAGTCGATGAACGCCGTCTGGTAGATGTACTGCACGATGGTGATCGTCGACTCCAGCGGCGCGCCACCGCTGTTGATGATGACGGGCTCGCTGAACAGCTTGAACGTCCCGATGGTCGAGGTGACGAAGACGAACAGCAACACCGGACGCAGTTGCGGGACGGTGACGTACCGGAACTTCTCGATGCGGTTCGCGCCGTCTATCTCGGCGGCCTCGTACAACTGCTGTGGGACGTTCTGCAGTCCCGCGAGGAGGATTATCATGTTGTAGCCGGTCCACCGCCAGGTGACCGCGCCGACGATGGTCATCCGCGACCAGAACCCGCTGGTGAACCACGGAATGGGGTCGAGGCCGATTGTCGTCAGCACGTAGTTGACGAGCCCCGTATCCTGCATCATCAGCAGGAACACCGTCGAGTACGCGACGAGGTTCGCCGACACCGGCAGGGCGAGGACGGTGCGGAAGACGCCCCGGAACTTGACGAACGACGCGTCCAGCGCCACCGCCAGAAGCAACGCGATGCCGACCATCAGCGGCACCTGCACGAGCAGGATGAACACCGTGTTGAACAGCGCCTGGTGGAACAGCGCGTCTGAGAACATCGCCGCGTAGTTCGACAGCCCCACGAACTCCAGTCGCGAGAGGCTGAGGAGCCTGAACGAGAAGAACCCCGTGTCTATCCAGAGCAGCGTCTCGCTGCCGACGCCCTGGAACCTGAAGAACGACAGGTACAGCGTGTAGAAGATGGGGAACGCGAGGAAGACGGTGAACAGCGCGATGGCCGGGAGCAAGAACAGGTAGCCGACGAGGCCGTCGCTGGCCGACGGCATCGCCGCCGAGACCGACTGCCGCCAGAAGCGGAGCGAGTCGCGGGCGTTCGAGAAGCGGGGTGAGTCTTGCGTCGCCATCAGGTGGTCACGCGAGTTCCCGATCCGTTCGGTCCGCGACCTGTTCTGCGGCGCGCTGGACCGCCTTCTCGGGCGAGATGTCGCCGCTCATCATGGTGCGGAAGTGCGTGTTGACGGCCTTCGTGACCTCCGGCGTGTCCGGCGTGTAGCGGTACGGCGGGATCTCGGGCGCGATGTCCGCGAACAGTCGGCCGGCCGGCTGACCGCCGAGGAACTCGTTCTCCTGGTCGAACGCCTCGCTCTCGTACGTCGTCTCGAGGGCGGGGAAGATGCCGTACTCGTTGTACATCTGAATCTGGTTCTCCTTGTTCGCCAGCGTGTACACCATGTAGTCCCACGCGCGCCGCGCGACGGGGTCGTCGACCTGGTCTGCGATGGTGACGTTCGACCCGCCCCAGTTGGTCGCGCGGGGGCCGCCCGATTCGAGCGCGGGCGGTTTGATGACCCCCCACTGGCCCGACGTGTCGGAGAGTTCGGCTTTCAGCGTCCCCTCCATCCACGCGCCGGCGGTGAGACTCGCCGTCGACCCGTTTCCGAACGCCGTGAACCACGACGACGACCACGACGCGAGGTCGTTGGCGATGCCGGAGTTGTGGACGCGTTGGAGAATCTGCGCGACTTTCACGCTCTTGTCGCTGTGGATGTTGACCGCGCCCGACTCGGTGAACGGTTGCCCGCCGAGTTGCCGGAACATCATCCGCCAGAGGCCGTCGTAGTCGTTCGGCGGCAGGTTGAGCATGTACTGGCCGTCCGGGAGTTTCTTGCCCTCCTCGATGAACTGGTCCCACGTCTCGATGCTCTCGGAGTCGATGCCGTGTTCGTCGTAGACGTCGCGCCGGTAGAACGTCCCGACGGGACCGATGTCCCACGGGAGCGCGTACACGCCGCCGTCCTTCGTCAGCGGTTCCCACTTCCCGTCGACGAACTTGTCGCGGACGCCCGACTCCTCCAGCCACCCGGAGAGGTCGCGGAGGCCGCCCGTGGAGACCCACGCCGCCGCGTCCACGCTCTCCATCATCGCCGCCCCGGGCGCGCCGGACCCCGAGAGGAGCGTCGACTTGAACTTGCTCTTCATGTCCGCCCGGCCGATCTGGGTTATCTTCACGTCGCCGCCGTGGGCCTCCTCGTACGGTTCGTCGATGAGGTCGAGCGACTTCGCCGCCACGTCCCAGCCCCAGACCTCGATGCTGTCGGCCATCTCCGGCCCGCTCTGGGTCGTCTGCGTCGCCTGGTCGCCGCCGCCGGACGTCGCAGTCGACCCGCCGCCCTCCGTCGCCGTCGACGGCCTGTCGCCGGTGCCCGCACAACCGGCGAGGCCCGCCGCACCGGTGAGTCCGAGGTACTTGAGAAGCTGTCGCCGGTCGAGACTGCTGTCTGCTCCAGTCATTGGTGCTCGTCCTTGAGTCAGTATGAGGAAAGATACTTATAGATAACGATTGGTGCAGGTTCGAGCGCGGAGAGAGGAAGTGAGCGGGAGAGGCAGTGAGCGAGAGAACCGTCGCGACGCCGGCCCTACGGCGAGCGTCGTACCGAGAGGTCGCTCGCGGCCGCCTCGACGACTGCCGCGTCGAACCCGTCGAGCGACGACTCGCCCACTCGGAAGTCGGCGTCGTCCGGGGCGTCGACGGCGACGGGGTCGCTCGTGAAGTTACTCACCCACGTCAGGCCGTCGCGTTCGTTCACCCGGACGCCGTCGGGGAGGCGGTCGGTCGTCGCGACGCCCGCCCGGGAGAGGACGCCCGAGACGAGTTCGTCCGCGAGGTCCGCGCCGGGCCAGACGCCGCAGTAGACGACCGACCCGCCGTCGGTCGGCGCGCGCGTGACGGCGGGCGTCCCCGCCGCGAGGTCCGTCGTGTGCGTCGCCACCGTCTCGGTGTCCTCGTCGGGGACGAGCCACTCGGACCAGACGGAGACGGCGCGGGACCCCGCGTCCGTCTCGACCGCGAGGTCCACGTCCGCGGGGTAGCTCTCGTGTTGGTCGACCCGAACGCCCGCGAGGTCGGCGAACGGGCCGGGGGCGAGTTCCTCGTGGAGTTGGTTGGAGGGGGTCTTCACGCCGGAGCGAGCGCCGAGGAGCAGTTCGCCGCCGTCCTCGACGAACTCGCGCAGGTGCGCCGCGCGCTCGTCGTCCGCGAGGTGGAGCGACGGCGCGACGACGGCGGCGTAGTCCGAGAGGTCGGTCTCCGGGTGGACGAGGTCGACCTGCACACCGCGGGCGCGGAGCGCGCGGTAGTAGGTCCGGGCGTGCTCCCAGTAGTCGAACTCGGGCGCGTGGGGTTGCGCGTCTATCGCCCACCAGTCGTCGTAGTCGTGCAGGAGTGCCACCGGCGCGTCGACGTGGGCCGCGTCCACGTCGGCGAGTTCGGACGCCGCGGCGACGGCGTCGCGATAGCCCCTGTCCGGACTGCCGTCCTGCTTTCTGAGGCCGGCGTGGTACTGCTCCTGCCCCTGCCTGCATCGTCGCCACCGAAAGTAGAGGACGGCGTCCGCGCCGTGGGCCGTCGCGTGGTGCGCCCACAGGCGCATCGCCCCCTCGCCGGGTTGCGGGCAGTGCGGCGGCCAGTTCACGTCGCCGGGTTGCTGCTCCATCACCCAGAACGGCGCGTCGTTCGTGCCGCGGTAGAGGTCGTGGTTCATCCCCACCTGGTCGGGGTCGCCCGCGCGGAGTTCGTCCATCGACGGCGCGCCCGCGCGCCGGTCCTGCACGAACCCCGTCGGGTACGAGTCCCACGTCACGAGGTCGAGGTCGTCGGCGACGGCGTGGGCGTCCAGCGTCTCGAAGTCGCCCATGAAGTTGTGCGCGACGAACCAGTCGTCGTCGCGGTCACGGAGTATCTCGGCGTGGACGCGGTTGTAGTCGACGACGCTGTCCGACGAGAAGCGTCGGTAGTCGAGCAGGTGGGAGGGATGGTGTTCGGCCGGCGTCGGTCGCGGCGGGTCGACCGCCTCGAACGAGTCGTACCGCTGGCTCCAGAACGTCGTCCCCCACTTCTCGTTGAGGTCATCGACATCGTCGTACGTCTCCCGAAGCCAGTCCGAGAACGCCGCCGCGCAGTCGTCGCAGTAACACCGGACCGTCCGGTGACAGCCGAACTCGTTGTCGGTCTGCCAGCCGACGACGGCGTCCTCGTCGGCGTACCGGTCGGCCATCTCCGAGACGACGCGACGCGTCTCGCGACGGTAGACGGGGGAGTTGAAGCAGTAGTGACGGCGAGAGCCGAAGTGGCGGGGCGTGCCGTCGGGGTCCGCCTGCAGAATCTCGGGGTGGCGGTCGACCAACCACTTCGGCGGCGTCGCCGTCGGCGTACACAGGACGACCTTCAAGCCGTGGTCCGCGAGTGTCGCTATCGCCTCGTCCAACCAGTCGAACTCGTAGACCCCGCGTTCGGGTTCGAGGACGGCCCACGAGAACTCCGCCAGCCGGACGTACTCGATGCCGGCCTCTGCCATCTGTTCTGCGTCGCGCTCCCACCGCTCTCGCGGCCAGTGTTCGGGGAAGTAGCACACGCCGATAGTCATCGTCTATCTCCCCTCTCTCCGGCCGAAGAGAAAAGCGTTCCCCGACGACGCGTCCGGTGCCGGCGGCCCGGTGTCGGCGCATCCCTCCACCCGGCACGCTTATATCTCCCTCACTGCACCTGCGTACCATGCCGACGATTACGTTCATCGGAGCGGGCAGTATGGTGTTCGCGCGGAAGTTGATCGGAGACGTGCTCTCGTTCCCGGCACTCGCCGACAGCGAGATTCGGCTGATGGACATCGACGAACGCCGCCTGTCGCAGACGGCGCGCGTCGCCGAAGCGATGGTCGAGAACGAGGGTCTCGACGCGACGGTTCTGGCGACGACGGACCGCCGGGAGGCCCTCGACGGCGCGGACTACGTCCTGAACATGATCAACGTGGGCGGGGAGGAACCGTTCGAGAACGAGATTCGAATCCCCGAACGGTACGGCGTCGAACAGGCCATCGGCGACACCGCCGGCCCCGGCGGCATCTTCCGCGCCCTCAGGACCATCCCGACGATGCTGGACATCGCCCGGGACGTGGAGGAGTGCTGTCCCGACGCCCTCTTCATGAACTACACGAACCCGATGTCGATGCTCTGCCGGGCGATGTTCGAGGCGACGGACGTGGAGACGGTGGGTCTCTGCCACTCCGTCCCGCACACCGCGGAGGCGATTGCCGACTACCTCGACGTGCCGCAGGACGAACTCGACTACTGGGTCGCCGGCATCAACCACTTGGCGTGGTTCCTCGAACTCGAACGCGACGGGGAGGACCTGTATCCGGCGCTCCGAGAGGCGATGACGACGGAGTCGGTGTACCGCCGCGACACCGTCCGCTTCGAGATGCTGAAGCACTTCGGCGCGTTCGTCACGGAGTCGAGTCACCACGTGAGCGAGTACCTGCCGTACTTTCGAACCGAGGCGGAGACGATAGCGGCGATGCACGGCGAGGGCTACGCCGAACGGATGCCCACGGGGACGTACCTCGAAGGCTGGACCGCCCGTTCCGCGTCGCGGGACGAACCGACTATCGAGGAGAGTCTGGACGAGGTGGGCGTCGAACGGTCCGAAGAGTACGCCTCGCGCCTGATTCACTCAATCGAGACGGACACCCCCCGGCGATTCAACCTCAACGTCTCCAACGAGACGGACGCCATCGCGAACCTCCCGAACGACGCCTGCGTCGAAGTCCCGTGCGCCGTCGACGGGGCGGGGGTCCGACCCTGTTCGGTGGGCGAACTCCCGACGGAACTCGCCGCCTTCGACCGACAACACGTCGCAGTGTACGAACTCGCGGTGGACGCCGCGCTAGAGAACGACCGAGAGAAACTGCACCGCGCGGTCAAACTGGACCCCCTGACGAGTGCCGCGTGCACGCTGGACGAAATCCACGAGATGACCGAGGAACTCCTCGACGCCAACGACGCGTACCTCCCGCGGTTCGACTGACCGTTCGCAATCGGCGAACGGTTCGAGCACCGCGGGCCAGTTCGTCCACGCCACGCGGTGTAAAGCGCCGCCAGCCGAGATATCCGGCCGTCAGACGACTCGAACAGGAGTTCCGGCCAGCGAGAGCGTTCGCCCACGAAGAACGGTTCGCGTGACACCGCCCGGCGAGCGCACAATTTTTGTTGGAACTTTCGTGATATACAATTTTCCGCGCTTTGATGGGCGGATATATCGGCCTGCGCCGGCTTCCGGCGTCGGCGTTCTCAGTGAGTTAACGATTGACTTCGTCCGTCGCGCGAGGTTCGGATTTCCGTTACAATGATATACTCGTAACGCGAGTCCGAATCGAACGCTCGTGCCACCGGCCGGAATTCGCCCGGTCACGGTGTCTCTCGGGTGACCGGCCGCGTCCCCCCTCGGCCGTCGTCGAACTCGTCCTCCACACAGCGGTCTGTACGTGCGGTATTCGGTGAGAGCGGCGCTCTCGACGCCGACAGTTCGGCGGCGGGCACGACGGGAGTTCGACGATGAGGACGCACGCCGACGTGCGCACGAAAGGTATATGGGAATTCCATCACGAACTATACTCTATGTTCACTCATCGAGAACGCACGTCGGGCCGGGTCGCGAAGGGGCCGTCGAAGCGGCGTTCTGCCTCGAGGACGCGGGAGGAGACGGGACGATGACCGAGGAGTATCCGGTGAAGGCGACGTACACGAGCGTCCGGGTGCTCAGAGCGGTTCGGGCGAGCGACGGTATCGGCGTCTCGGAACTCGCGCGACGGTTGGACCTCTCGAAGAGCGCGGTCCACAAGCACGTGCAGACGCTCTCGTCGCTCGGCCTGCTCGCCCGCGAGGGCGACGACTACTACGTCGGACTCGGCCTGTTCGAACTCGGCACCGCGGCGCGGGACCGCCTCCCGACGTACGAGGCCGCACTCCCGGCGGTCGAACGACTCGCCGACGTCTCCGGTTGCGTGGCGACGCTCCTCGTCTACGAGTCCGGTCGGGGCGTCGTCGTCGCGCAGACGCGGGCGAACGAGTCGATGTCGCCGCCGTTCGGCGAGGGGGACACGGTTCCCCTGCACGCGACGGCGGGCGGGAAGACGATACTCGCGTACCGACCCGGCGAAGAGGTCGACCGGTGCGTCGCCGACGGACTCGACGCCATCACGGAGAAGACGATTACCGACGGCGAACGCCTCCGTCGGGAACTCCAGTCCATCCGCGACCGGCGCGTCGCGTTCGACCGGGAGGAGAACGCCGCCGGGTGGCAGAGCGTCGCCTCGCCGATTACCGACTCGCGGCAACGCGCCATCGCCGCCGTGAGCGTCTCCGGTCCGATGGAGCGGATGTCGGGGAAGACCCTCGAAGAGGACATCACCGGTCTGGTCGTCAGCACGGCGAAGTCGGTGGAGAACGACCTCCTGTGAGGGGGCGCACCGAGCGTTCCGAACGTGAGCGTCGTCGGCTCGACCTCTCCAAGCGTCTCGTGTCCGGTATCGAACGCCGATTAATCCTATCGAGTGACAGATACACCCGGTCCGAAGTTCGATTTGGAATATTGAATACATATCTCACCGTCAGGGCCGTATCAGGAACTACTTTGCCGGCAGTGAAGTTCAGTCCGGTCGATTACCGGCGTCGATTCGGTGACGTCGTCCGTCGAGGGTCGAACGTGGACGGTTCGGGTAGGACGGGCACCTACGTCTGATTTAGCCGGACCGACAGTTCCCCCGCGGAGAGACGGCCTGTGACGCCCGGGCGACGACGGCCGGTGGCGGTGTGGACGGCCACTTCGTATCAGGATTTTTGTATGATGTGTTCTGGCGTGACGGCCGGGCGGGGTGACTATCCGAGTCGGCCGAACCGCCACGAAGGGGCGACAGAGACCAGTTCGGGCGCTACGGCGTCGAACGACCGACAGACGGAAGCCCGCTCGATGTCACCTCACGAGTAGATTTATTATCGCGACCGACGACCGTGTTACATACGGTATCAAATGACACTCAGCACCAGCGAGAGCGGAGTCGTCGTCCGATTCCACAGTTGCGGGCGGCGGGTCTACGGCGTCGACAGTCGGCGGCAACCGCCCGGGAGACGGGGCCGGACGAACGGCCGTCGCTCGACTCGGGAGGGGTCGCGAGATGAGTTCTGACCGGCAGACGGCGACCGACGCGCCACCGTTGACCGAGGAGATTGCGCCGGGGACGGCGTCGGACCCGCCGGTCGGCAGCGACGACGCCGCCGTCGTCACCGTCGACGGCGTCGAGGTGTCCGTCGAAGCGGGCGGAACGCTTCTCGACGCCGTCGAGGCCGTCGAGACGGACGAGTACGTCCCGGCGCTCTGTCACTACGGCCGGCAGGACATCGGCCCGCGGAGCGAGTGCCGGACGTGCATGGTCGAGACGGCGTCGCACGGCGTCGTCCCGGCGTGTAGCTACCCCGTCGAAGACGGGATGGAGGTCCAGACGGACGCCTCGGCCGCCGCCGAGGCCCGCAGCGTGAACCTCGATTTGGTCCTGTCGGACCACAACCTCCGGTGTACGACCTGCGGGAAGAACGGCCGGTGCGAACTGCAGGACGCCTCCATCGAACAGGGCGTCGAGGAACCGCGGTACGGCGTCCTCGACGACCGAGACGAGTACGAACCCATCGACGACACGTCGTCGTTCATCCAGATCGACCGCAACAAGTGCATCCTCTGCAACCGGTGCGTCGAGGCGTGCAACGACGTGCAGGTCGAGGGCGTCCTCAGACTGGAGGGGTCGGGACCGGACACCCGCATCGGCTTCCAGAACGGCGCGGCGACGATGGAGGACTCGACGTGCGTCTCCTGCGGGCACTGCGTGACCGTCTGTCCGACGGGGTCGCTCGTCGAGAAGGGAATCGAGGACGCGACGACCCTCCCCCTCCCCGGCTTCACACAGAAGAACAGCATCGGCAAGACGTACCAGCGAACAGGGCAGTCGAAGGGACCGATGACGCCGAAGAAACGGGACGAACGAACGGAGACGACCGCACCGAGCACCGCGAGCGCAACCGGCGAGATGTCCGCCGAGACGGCGGGCGAAGAGTCCGACGAGTACGACTTCTTCGAGGACGCGACCGGAGGTGACTGGCCGTGAGCGACGAGGAGTTGGCCGGCGTCGCCGGCTACATGCAACGGGCGAAGGAGCAGGCGATGCAGAACGTCGAACACGTCGCCGAGGGCGTCGCCGCAGACACCCTCTCGGAGGGGAAACTGTTCGAGATAGCGCAGGCCGTCGGCGACAAACGGCTCGAAGACCTGAACGTCGCCGACACCACCTGCGGGTACTGCGCCGTCGGCTGTCGATTCGACCTCTACTCCGACGGCGAGGAGATTCTGGCCGCGCGGCCGACCGAAGACGAGGACGCCCCGGTCAACGGCATCTCGACGTGCGTGAAGGGCAAGTTCGGCTACGACTTCGTCAACTCCGACGACCGACTGACGACGCCCCTCGTGCGGGACGAGAACGACGAGTTCCGCGAGGCGTCGTGGGAGGAGGCGTTGGACCGCGTCGCGGAGGGACTCGGCGGGATTCGCGACGAACACGGCGGCGATGCGCTGTCGGTCATCGCCTCCTCGAAGGCGACGAACGAGGAGAACTACCTGATGGGCAAGTTCGCCCGGCAGGTGCTCGGAACGAACAGCGTGGACAACTGCAACCGCCTGTGTCACTCCTCGACCGTCGCCGGACTCGCCGCGACGTACGGCTACGGGGCCGCCTCCATCAGCGTCGAGGACCTCGAACTCGCCGACTGCATCCTCCTGACGGGGTCGAACACGACCGAGGCCCACCCGGTGCTGGCCACGCGCATCAAACAGAACGTCCGCGACGGCGCGGACCTCCTCGTCTTCGACCCGCGCGAGGTGCAGATAGCCGAGTACGCCACGCAGTACAGCCGCGTCAAACCCGGCTACGACGCCGTCTGGATAAACGGCATCACCCGGTACATCGTCAACAACGACCTGCACGACGAGGCGTTCGTCGAGGAACGAACGACGGGGTTCGAGGACGTGAAGGAGGCCGTACAGGAGTTCACGCCGGAACGCGTCGAGGAGGTAACGGGCGTCCCGCGCGAGGAAATCGTCTCCGCCGCGGAGACCATCGCGGAGGCCGACACCTGCGTGTTCGGGTGGACGCTCGGCCTGACCGAGCACTCCCACGGGACGGAGAACGTGATGGCGATGGCGAACCTCGCGGCCGTCACCGGCAACCTCGGCAAGCCGGGGACCGGCGTCTCGCCGTTCCGCGGACAGAACAACGTGCAGGGCGGTGGCGGCGACATGGGGCCGCTACCGGACAACTTCCCGGGCTACCAGGACATCGCGGACGACGAGATTCGCGCGAAGTTCGAGGAGGCGTGGGACTGCGACATCTCGCCGGAGTACGGCCACTACACGACGCAGATGTTCCTCGCCGCGGACGACGAACGCGTCCGCGGGATGTACATCATCGGGGAGAACGCCGCGCTGTCGGAACCCGGCGTCAACCACGCCGAAGAGATTCTGGCGGACCTCGACTTCCTCGTCGTGCAGGACCTGTTCGTCAACGAGACGGCGCAGTACGCCGACGTGGTGCTTCCCGCGTGTTCGTTCGTCGAGAAGACGGGCACGTTCACGAACACCGACCGCACCGTGCAGATGGTCAAGCAGGTGATGGAGCCGAAAGGCGACTCGCGGCCGGACTGGAAGATACTGCAGGACCTCGCGAACCGGATGGGCCGCGACTGGGACTACGGCTCCACCGCGGAGATTATGGAGGAGGTGAACTCGCTGACGCCGCTGTACGGCGGCGTCTCGCACGCCCGCGTCGAGGCCGAGGGCGGCCTGCAGTGGCCCTGCTGGGACAAGGACCATCCGGGGACCGAACGGCTGTACACCGAGGAGTTCAACACCGACGACGGGAAGGCGCAGATGCAGGCCATCGGCTACAGCGAACCCGCGGAACTGCCGGACGACGAGTACCCGTTCACGCTGACGACGGGGCGCGTCCTCTACCAGTACCACACGGGGACGATGACCCACCGCGAGGAGGGCATCATGCAGTACACGCCGAGCGACTTCGTGGAGATTCACCCCGACACGGCCGTCGACTACGGCATCGAGAGCGGCGACATGGTCCGCGTCGAGTCCCGGCGCGGCGAGGTGACGGTGCCCGCGCAGGTGACCGATCGGGTCGGCAGGGACAACCTGTTCGTCCCCATCCACTTCGCCGAGAGCGCGGTGAATCGCCTGACCGACGAGGAGCACCTAGACCCGGCGGCGGCGACGCCGGAGTTCAAGGTGTCCGCCGTCCGCATCCGCCCCGTCAAGGGGGAGGCCGAACCGGTTCGGCGCGCGGACGTCGAAGCGAGCACGGGGGACGACTGAGATGGCGAAACCGCAGGACACCTACCCGGAGACGGCGACGAACGGCGCGCGGAAGGAACGGGCCGACCCCGCGGGCGAGGCGGCGGTCCGCGAGGCGGTCCGCGAGAACGGCGACCGACTCGCGGCCGCACTCGACGCGTCGGACGAGGTGGACGACGCCCTCACCACGGCGATACTGATGCTCGCCACCGCCGACGAGGCGGAACTCGAACACGTCACCGAGTCCTCGGCGAACCTCGTCGAGGCGGCAGATGGACTGACGACGGAGGGAGCGGCCGCACTCGCGAACGACGTCGGCGAGAACGCCGAGGACCTCTCGGAGTCGCTGGAGACGGTCCTCGAACTCCAGCGGCAGGGTCACCTCGAAGACCTGGTGACCATCGCGACGGCGTTCTCCGAGTCGCTGTCGCCCGAGGAAGTCGAGGAACTCGCGACGATGCTGGAGGAGAACGGGACGGACATCGTGGAGGCGTTCGACGTCGTTCTCGAACTCCAGCAGGAGGGGCACTTGGAGGACCTCGTGGCCCTCGCGAAGACGCTCTCGACGCTGGACATCGACGACGACACCGCCGCCGGAATCGACACCGTCCTCGGCGCCGTCGGCGAGGCCCAGCGCACGGCGCGACCGGTCGGCGTCCTCGGACTCTTCAGCGAACTCCGGAGTCGGGACGCCCGCGCCGGCATCGGCTACCTCGTCGCCCTCCTGAAGGCGCAGGGGCGGCGCATGAGGAAGCGATAACGTGGTGTCGCCGTGACCGACCAGCCGTCCGAGTCGGCCGGGGAGGGTACGGCGGACACGTCCGAGCGGACGCCGTCGGAATCGGCGCCGGACGAGCAGACCGAGACGGTCTGCCCGCTCTGTGCGGTCGGCTGTCACCTCGAACGGGGAACGGACCGGACGCGGGCCGTCGGCCGCGAGGGCCCCGCGAACCCGAACGGCCGCCTCTGCCGGAAGGGCCTCCGCGCCTTCGACGCCGTCGCGGCGGACGACCGACTCACGCGACCCGCGATTCGTCGCGGCGGCGACCCCGAACCCGTCTCGTGGGAGGCGGCGCTCGACCACGTCGTCGAGCGCTTCGAGGGAGTCCTCGACGCGCACGGCCCGGACGCACTCGCGTTCCTCGGCGCGCCGCACTGCACCACCGAGGAGAACTACCTCCTGCAGAAACTCGCTCGGTCGCTGGGGACGAACGACGTCGACAACCGCGCGCGCCTCTGCCACGACGCGACCACCCGCACGCTGGCCGACCGCCTCGGGTGGCCGGCGACGACGAACGGTCTGTCGGACCTGCGCGAGGCGGACGTCGTCGTCGTCGCCGGCGCGAACCCCGCGGCGCGGCAACCCGTCGCGTTCGACTCGTTCGTCCGCCCCGCGGTCAACGACGGCACCACGCTCGTCCACGTCGACCCCGTCGGCAACGAGACGACTCGCCTCGCGGACGTTCACCTGACGCCGCGGCCGGGGACGGACGCGCTGGTGTTCGACCTCCTGTCCGCGCTGGTCTTCGACGCCGACGGCGTCGACTCGGGGTTCGTCGGGTCGCGGACGCGGGGCTACGACGACTTCGCGGCCGCGATGGCGGAGTTCGACCGGGAGCGAGCGCGGGGCGTCGCGGGCGTCGACGCCGACGGAGCCGAACGCGTCGCCGAACTCGTCGCCGACGCCGACCGGGTGGCGGTGCTCACGGGGACCGGAATCGAGGGCGGCGCCGCCGCCGGCGACGCCGCGGCGCCGGACTCGATACTCAACCTCCTCCTCGCGTCGGGCAACGTCGGTCGTCCGGGGACCGGCTGGTTCGTCCTCCGCGGCCTCGTCAACGAACAGGGCGCGACGGACGCCGGGTGCGTGCCCGACAGACTCCCCGGACACCGGGCCGTCACCGACGAGACGGCGCGGGCGCGCGTCGCCGACGAGTGGGGCTTCGAACCGCCGTCGTCGCCGGGCCGTGACGCGCGGGAACTGCTCGCGGCGTTCGGCGACGAGATTCGGGGCGCACTCGTCGTCGGCGAGGACCCGGCCACCTCGAAGCGGACGACCGAGTGGCTGGGCGACCGACTGGGCGGCCTCGACGTGCTGGTCGTCTTGGAGGTGGCCGAGAGCGACACGACGCCGTACGCCGACGTCGTCCTCCCGGCGGCGACGGGCGTCGAGAAGGACGGGACGGTCACCAACCTCGAACGCCGCGTCCAGCGGCTTCGAGCGACCGGGTCTCCGCCGGGCGAGGCCCGCTCCGACTTCGCCATCCTCGCGGAACTCGGGCGGCGACTGGCGGACGACGAACGTCAGTTCGACTACGACCACCCGGGCGAGGCGTTCGACGAACTGACGCGCGTCGCGCCGACGCACGCCGGCGTCTCGTACGACGAACTGGGGGCCGAGGGTCGGCAGTGGCCGTTCGGCGGCGAGTCCGTCCTCTACCGGGAGGCGTTCGACACCGACGACGGGCGCGCGCCGTTCCGCCGCCCCCGACCGATAGTCGCGTCCGAACGGGGCGACGGCCTCCGACTCGTCACCGGCGGGCGGGCGAGCGACTTCCTCGACGACCGTGCGGCGAACGACCCCGTCGTCCGGATACACCCCGCCGACGCGGACGAACAGGGGCTGAATCCGGAGGCGCCGGTGGTCGTCCGTGCCGCAGAGCGCGACGACGAGGCCGCCGAGAGGACGGCCCTCGAACTCGCGGTGCAGGTGGACGACGGCGTGCGACGGGGGACGGTGTACATGCACGCGGCCGTCGCGGACCCGCTTCTCAGGCGCGACGTGGAGACGGTCGTCGTGGAGTCGCAGTCGTCGCTGGGCGGGTAGCCGACGGCGACTCGGTCCACGCGTCGGAGCCGGCCCGCCAACAGAAACTATTGTCACGGTGACGGGAGTAGAGTCTCCCGAAGGAGCCCGATGGACTGGCACGCACGCGATACCGAGACGGTGTACGAGGAACTGGACACGACGGCGGAGGGGCTGTCTCCCGAGGCGGCCGCCGAGCGACTGGAGCGTGTCGGTCCGAACGAGATAACCGGCGAACAGCGACGCGGCCCCCTGCGCATCTTCCTCGCGCAGTTCTCCAGCGCGCTCATCTGGGTCCTCCTCCTCGCGGCCGTGCTCTCGTTCAGCATCGGCCACGCCGTCGACGCGATTCTCATCGGCGTCATCCTCCTCGCGAACGGCGTGTTCGGCTTCGTTCAGGAGTACCGGGCCGAGCAGAGTCTGGACGCCCTCCGCGAACTGACGACGCCGGAGGTGACGGTTCGCAGGGACGGGGAGGAAGAGCGCAGAGAGGCGACTGAACTGGTCCCCGGCGACGTCGTCGTCTTCTCGCAGGGCGACGTCGTGCCCGCCGACTGCCGACTCGTCGAGGCGAACAACCTCGAAGTGGACGAGGCGGCGCTGACGGGCGAGAGCGTGCCGGTGACGAAGCGAACGGAGCCCGTGGCCGACGACGCCCCGCTAGCCGAACGGGAGAGCATGGTGTACAAGGGGACGAACGTCACGCGCGGGCGCGGCGTCGCCGTCGTCGTGGGAACGGGGATGGACACCGAAGTCGGCGGTATCGCCGAGGAGTTGAGCGGCGCCGAGACGCTGGAGACGCCGCTTCAGCGCGACCTCGACCGACTCGGCCGCCGCCTCGGAATCGGCGTGGTCGCCCTGTCGGCGGTACTCGTCCCGTTGCTCGTCTTCGTCGGCGGCCGGTCGCTCGTCCAGTCGGCGCTGACGGCCGTCTCGTTGGCCGTGGCGGCGGTCCCCGAGGGGTTGCCGGCCGTCGTGACCCTCACGCTCGCGCTCGGCGTCCGGCGGATGGCCGACGAGAACGCCCTCGTCCGGACGCTCCCCGCGGTGGAAGCGCTCGGCGCGGTGGACGTCGTCTGCACGGACAAGACGGGGACGCTGACGGAGGGCGAGATGCGCGTCCGAGCGGCGTGGGTGTACGACCGGACGTTCGACGTCGGCGAGGACGAAGACGACGACGCCATCGAGGACGAGCGGTTCGACCGACTCCTCGAAATCGGCGCGCTCTGTAACGACGCGACCGCAGACGACGGCGACCCGACCGAACGCGCCCTCGTGAGGGCCGCGAACCGACGGTTCGACGTCGACGGCCGGCGGGAGGCACGTCCGCGGCGCGACGAGAAACCGTTCTCCTCGGAGCGAAAGCGCATGGCGACGATACACGACGACCAGGTGTACGTGAAGGGTGCGCCCGACGAGGTTCTGTCTCGTGCGACGCGAATCCTGACCGAGGACGGCACCGAAGAGTTGACCGCGGAGCGACGCGAGCGGATAGACGACCAGATAGACGACTTCGCCGAGAACGCGCTTCGGGTCCTCGCGTTCGCGTTCAAGGAGCGAGACGACGACGGCGGCTCGGAGGAGAACCTGGTGTTCGTGGGCCTGCAGGGCCTCATCGACCCGCCCCGGAAGGAGGTTCGCGACGCCATCGAGGACACCCAGCGCGCGGGCATCGACGTGAAGGTCATCACCGGCGACCACCCGACGACGGGGCGGGCCATCGCCGCACAGGTCGGGGTCGAGTCGGACGTGCTGACCGGTGCCGAGGTGGCGTCGATGGACGAGGACGAACTCCGCGAGCGAGTGGAAGAGATAGACGTGTACGCGCGCGCGGAGCCGTCGCACAAGGTCCGGATTCTCAAGGCGTTGCAGGCGAACGGCCACCGCGTGGCGATGACGGGCGACGGCATCAACGACGCCCCGGCGCTGAAGAACGCCGACGTCGGCATCTCGATGGGCGTCCGCGGGACGGACGTCGCGAAGCAGGCCAGCGACATCGTCCTCCTCGACGACAACTACTCGACGATTCGCAACGCGATCCGGCGCGGTCGGACCATCTTCGACAACATCTGGAAGTTCGTCGCCTACCTGCTCAGCGCGAACTTCGCGGAGGTGCTGGTGGTGTTCGTCGCCTCCCTGTTCGGCTACCTCATCCTGCCGGCGGTCCAGTTGCTGTGGATAAACCTGCTCACCGACGGCCTGCCAGCGTTGGCGCTCGGGGCCGACCCCTCGGGCGACGTGATGGACCGAAGCCCCCGCGAACGCGTGACCGGCATCATCGACCGCCCGATGCTCGAACTCATCGCCGGCGCGGGCCTGACGGTGACGGTGCTGATGCTGGGCCTGATGTTCTACGTCCTCGACGGCGCACCGGCCGTCACGCCGTACGCCATGACGATGGTGTTCACTGGCTTCGTGCTGTTCGAGTTCGTCAAACTCTACGTCGTGCGGTGGACGAAGGGGACGCCGACGCTGTCGAACGCGTGGCTCGAAGTCGCCGTCGCGGCGTCGTTGCTCCTCCAGTTGGCCGTCCTCTACACGCCGCTCAGGACTTACTTCGGGACCGTTCCGCTGGGTCTCGCCGACTGGGGACTGCTCGGCGGCGTGGTCCTCCTCGGCTCCCCGGTGCTGCTCTCCGTGGGCTGGCTGGTCAAGCGCCGCGAGACGGGCCGCCGCCCGGCAAAGACGGTGCAGTCGACCGAACCCGAACCGGACCCCGGTGACGACTGAACCGGCCACGACGCTCAGTTCGGCAGGAGGACGTTGATGACGGCGACGACGAGGCCGGCCAGCGCCATCCGGAGCGCCGAGACGTACCACCGCTGGCCGGAGATGGACCCCATGTACGCGCCGAACGCCGCGAGGATTCC
Organism: Halogeometricum rufum; assembly: GCF_900112175.1. Taxonomy (NCBI): domain Archaea; kingdom Methanobacteriati; phylum Methanobacteriota; class Halobacteria; order Halobacteriales; family Haloferacaceae; genus Halogeometricum; species Halogeometricum rufum. The sequence goes on from NZ_FOYT01000003.1 coordinate 26,550, forward strand.
GGTTCCGAGGGCGACGCCGGCGACGCCGGCTTCGGCCATCGAGAACACGGACCCCTCGAACAGGAACGGGACGAGAGGGACGAGGATGCCGATGAGCGGGCCCAGTCCGCTCATCGTGGCGTGGACGAGTCGCGCGCCTCGTTGCTTGCGTTCGACCTGCGTGTCGTCCAGGTCGACCAGCATGGACCGTTCGAGCCTGAGAATCTCGGCTCTCGTCTCCGCGCGCTCTATCTCCCAGACGCTCCAGACGGCCGACGTGCCCAACCCCACGGCCGCGCCGACGCCTATCTTCACCACGGTGAGTCCGTCGGGGACGCCCGAGAGCACGGCGCCCACGATGACGCCGATGCTCGTCAGCGTCCCGTCGAACCCGTTCGAGACGAAGTACCGGCGAGCGATGGAGACGACGTCCTCGTCGCGGAGGAGGCGCAGAAAGCGGTTGCTCGAAGACACGTCGCGCTACCCGTCCTGTAGCGTCAGCCGTTCTTCGACGATGTAGTCGCCGAACGCGACTTCGTCCACCGAGTGGATGGTGCCACCGAGGTCCTCCACGGCCGCCTCGACGGCGTCGTAGTCCAGCGACGACCCTTCGAGGGTCAGCTTGACGTTCTGGACCTCTTTGTCGAGTTCGATGAGCGAACCGGATATCGCCTCCACGCTCTCGGTGTCGGCGACGTCGGCGGTGAACGCTACCAGCGGGGGGTCGTGCGGTTTCAACACGTCGAGTACGAGTCGGCGGACGTCGGCCATCAGGTGGACGCAACGGCGGGGACGGCCTTAGTATGGTGGGGACCGAGTCGATTCGGCGAGACGACTTATGTCGGTGCTGACCCAACGACGCCCTATGTCTCTCAGTTCACTTGCGCGCAGCGAACGGGCGAACGCCGCGCTGGGGTGGACGTTCACCGGCGTCACCGCCGCGGTCGGCATCGCGGCCGTCGTCGCGGGGTCGCTGGCGTGGGCGGGGCTGTGGTTCCTCCTCTCGGTCGTCGTCGCCGCGCCGGCGGTCGGGACCGGAGACTGGAAGGCGCTCGTTCCGTGGCCGCTCCCGGCGATGGCCGCGGCCGCGGCCGTCGTCCAGAGCGTCGGGCTGTATCCGGAACTCGCGGGGTACGTCGCCGTCGCGGGCCTCGCTCTCGTCGTCGTCGTCGAACTCGACGTGTTCAGTTCCGTCGAGATGAGTCGCCGCTTCACCGTCGTCTTCGCGGCGATGACGACGATGGCCGTGCAGGCGTGGTGGACCGTCGTCCAGTTCGTCTCCGACTGGTGGTTCGGCACGGCGTTCCTGCGCTCGCAGACCGAACTCCAGTGGGACATCGTCGCCGTCACCGCCGTCGCAGTCGTCGCGGGGGGCTTCTTCGTCTGGTACTTCGACCGAATCGACCACGCCGGCGGACGCGGGTACGCCGTCGAGTCGGGGGGGTCCTCGTGACGCTATCCGAGACGCTCGGACTGGGACAGCGATGGGAACGACGCCTCGTCCGCCTCTTGCAGGCGGGACTCGCCGGTCTCGTGCTGTACGGACTGGCGACGTTCCGCCTCGGGATGGCCGCCAACGGCGCGCTGGCGCTCTCGGTGACGCTTCTCCCCGCGGCGTTGCGACGGGAGTACGGGTACACGATGGACGCCGGACTCGTGCTGTGGATCACCCTCGCCATCGTCCTGCACGTCGCCGGGTCGCTCGGCGTCTACGCGGAGTTCTCGTGGTACGACGAGATAACGCACACCGTCTCGGCCACCGTCGTCGCCGGCGCCGGCTACGCCGCGCTTCGCGCCGTCGAGCGCCACTCGTCGGCGGTGGAGGTGCCGCCGCCGGTCCGGTCGGCGTTCGTCGTCGTGTTCGTCCTCTCGTTCGGCGTCGTCTGGGAGGTGTTCGAGTTCGGCGCCGTCGAACTCTCGCGAGCGCTCGGGTTCGACTCCCCCGTCACCGTGTACGGCATCGACGACATCGTCACCGACTTCGTGTTCAACACGGTGGGCGCCGTCCTCGTCGCACTCTGGGGGGCCGACTCCGTCGGCGGCTTCGTCGCGTTTCTCGGCCGGCGACTCGGGTCGAACCCGGGAGAGTGAGACGCGTTCGGCCTCCCTCCCGCGACGGGGCGCGTGCGGCGACGACGGCTCAGTCCCGCGACCCGGCCCAGACGCCGAGCGTGAGTCCGTACATCAGGTGGCCCGCGTGGAACACGGCGGACTCGTCGGCGGCGAGGCGTTGACCGACGAGGTGTCGGAGGACGACGCGTTCGCCGACGACCGAGAGCGCCGCCCCGTACGCGGCCCCGGCGACCAGACCGGCCGTCTCCGGTCGATCCGACCGCTCGATGCGACGCTCGCAGCCGAGTGCGAAGAGGACGCCGGCGACGACGCCGTAGCCGAAGTGGAGCGCGAGGGACGAGACAGGGTAGTCGTCCGGCGCTCCGCCGACCCACCGACCGAGAAACTCGGCCGTCGGCGGGAGCGACTTCGCCGTCGGGAGGCGGAAGACGGTCATCACGAGCGTCGCCAGCAGTCCGCCGACGGCGCCGACGGCGGTCCGGGAGGCGCGTCCGTCGCGGGTCGATTCGTCCGTCTCGGTCATCGGTTCGGGAGGGGACACGAGCGGTTGTGGTCGACACACGACCCCGACGTAACCGTGGTGGCTCCGTGCGGGGGGCCGGCACCGGACCCGAGCGATTCGGGCGGCGTCCCGGCCAGCGACTCCCTCGGAGCGGAACTCGCGCCGGGGTCGCCGACGGACGTGTACCGCACCGACACCGAGGCTTGTCTACCGGTACGTCGCTCGATTCCGCGTTCGAGGGTCTCCGGGAGGTTCGGATACGACCGCCCGGCCGGCGTGCGAACGCTCACGACGACGCCGGTCGGACCCTCGTCCAGTCCGGGGACCAGCGTCTCGTGGTCGCCTTCCAGTCCGTATACGCGAATGTCTCGGAACGGAAAATTTATATCGAGTAGCAGATAGCCAGAGATGTGAGAAAGAAGCGGAAACTGATAGTTCGAACCTTCTTCGCTCTCGTTCTCGTCGGTTCGGCGGCGTTTCTCGGACTCAGCGCGACCGCCGGGGCGACGGGCGACTCGTCGGTCGACCAGCGGACGATAGCGGGCGACTACAGTGGGACGACGGTCATCACTGCACACGGCGACACCGAGAAGTCGAAGCTGTTGGTGTACGGCCCGGACGGCGGCGTCCAGTACGTGAACAGCACGTACGACCGGTACTTCGACGTCGACCCGGAACCGGGGACGAAGAACACCGTGACCTACACCGCCGCGATGCACGTGTACGGCGCTCCCTGTCAGGCCGGTGAGAAGTGCAGTTACAGCGTCATCGAGCAGTTGAACCTGACGACGGGGGAGACGAACGTCCTCTACAAACAGTACCGGCCGAACATCCACAACTCGCGCTGGCACGACGCGGACCGAATCGACGAGGACCGCTGGGTCGTCGCCGACATCGCCTTCGACCGCGTGTTCATCGTCAACACGACGACGGGCATCGTCGAGTGGTCGTGGAACGCGCAGAACCACTTCGACATGAAGACGGGGAACCCCTACCCCGAAGACTGGACGCACATCAACGACGTCGAGGTGACAGAGGGCGGTCAGATAATGATCAGCGTCCGAAATCAGGACCGCATCGTGTTCTTGGACCAGAAGACGGGCGTCGTCGAGGACCGAACGCTCGGTGAGGAGGACAACTACAGCGTCCTCTACGAACAGCACAACCCCGACTACATCGACGCCGAACGCGGCGGCCCGGCGGTGCTGGTCGCCGACTCGCACAACAACCGTATCGTGGAGTTCCAGCGCTCGAACGGCCGGTGGATGCAGACGTGGGAGTGGACGGACGCCGAGATGCAGTGGCCTCGCGACGCCGACCGACTCCCCGACGGGAACACGCTGATCAGCGACTCGTCCGGAAACCGCGTCCTCGAACTCGGACCCGACGGCGACGTGCTGTGGTCGGTCACGGTCGACACGCCGTACGAGGCCGAGAAACTGGGCACCGGCGACGAGAGCGCCGGTGGACAGACCGCTCAGGCGCTGGGTCTCCCCTCGAAGACCACGGACGGGACCGCCGCGGAGAGCCAGTCGTCCGGCCGACCGCTGACGTTGCAGTTCCTCCTGTTCGTGCGTAACCTGCTGCCCGCCCTCGCGGTGAACGCCGTACTCTACGTGCTGCCGACGTGGGTCCACTTCGCCGAGTTGGCCGTCATCGGCGGACTGGGTCTGGTGGTGCTCTCGTGGGCGTACCTCGAATACCGGTGGTCGCGGTACTCGCTTCGCTTCGGCCGGCCCGTGCGCCTCGACCGGGGCGACTGAAGTCCGACCAGCGAAAGATTCGGAACTCACCTTCTCGACGAGCGATTCACCGCGACGAGACGGTCGGAAGCGACGACGCCGGCTATCGGCGGTGTCGCTCGGCTCTCACTCTTCGTCCAACACGTCGCTGACGGCGTCCCCTCGTTCGGACGCATCGATGTGGGAGTACGCCTCTTTCGTCGTGCTGAGCGACTTGTGCCGAAGGACGTCCTGAGCGAGTCCGCGGTCGGTCCGGAACAGTTCGTCGCCGAGGCCGCGCCGGGCACCGTGCGGGAGGGGCGGCTTGCCGTCGATGTCGACGTCGGCCGCGTCGGCGACTCGTTCGAGGACGCGTCGCGCGCCCTCGGTCGTGATGGCGGGCGGCGCGATGGCCTCCTCGCGGAGGACGTCGTCGACGTCCGCGCCGTCGAGGCGTGCGTCCCCCGCGTCGGCACCGAGAGCGTCGCGGACGACGCCGTACTTCGACGGCGCGTGACTCGTCGGGAAGACGGGCCAGTCCGCCGCCGGCGGGTCGAGGACGGTCTGCCACCGTTCGATGGCGTCTCGCGCCTGCTCGGGGACGGAGACGTCCTCCCACTCCTGCGCCTTCCCCCAGACGCGGAACGTCCACGCCTCCGTGTCGACGCGATCCCACGTGAGTCCCTGTCTGCCCTCTCGGTCGTCGCCGCTGACGCGGAACACCTCGGCACCGCGGACGCCCGTGAACGCGAGGACGTGGACGAGAGCGCGGTCACGGACTTCGGCCCGCGCGTCCATCCCCTCGTCCTCGATGGCCTCGTACGCGACTTCGTTCGTGTGTCGAACGAGTCGGCGTCGCGCCTCGCGGGTCCAGAACTGCTGGCTGTGGTCCTCGTCGTCTCGCGGCAGGGGTTCGCGCGCCCGGTCGGCGAGGGCGGGGTTCCGCGTGAGGTCGCCGTCCCGGACGCAGAATCCGAGGAAGCCTGAGATGACGTTGTAGTACGTCTGCGCCGACGACGCCGAGATGCCGCCCGCCTCGACACGCTGAGCGAGACGGTCGGCGTACCGGCGGAGAATCTGCTGTCCCTCGGTCTCGAACGCCTCGAAGGAGTTCTTCCCGCGGCGGCGGAGCCACGTCTCGAACTGCGAGAGGACCGACTCGGCGGTCGACCGGTACTGCGCGCTGGTTCCGTTGGCTCGAAGGTATCGGCTCACGGCGGCGGCGACTTCGGACTCGTCTGGTTCCGACGCGGTCATTGGAGTCGCGTACGGCGACGCCCCCCATAAATCCACTTGGCTTTACTAAGTTAAAACTAAGTGCAAGCATCAAACACCGATTCACCACAGAGAATACCTGCAGTGCCAGTATTCGACGTTTCAAGGGAAAACCAACCAGCCATACACTTTATAACGCTATACCAAAACTCCAGACACAGCAATCCCCACAACCTCGGAGGATGATTCGATTCTGGTCCAGTTCCTCCGCGAATCGATCTCAGATGGGACCGATTACGAGCGTATAATCCTTTTCTTGATCGATGCTGCGCTGTATATCACCAAAACAGCAAGCAACGTTCGTCTTTTGACGATGTTGCCACTCAGAACGGGCACATCAGAGAGTGATCCAGTCTCAGTCAGGGGGCGGAAGCGTTGAGGAGACCAATTCGACGTTCGCCAGCAGTCAATACCGGCGCATACTCTATCTCTTCACCCACAGAGGCTTTCAGCAAGAAGTCCGTGGAACGCCAGATATTGTGCAGTAGCTCCGCGAAGACGAACGACGGGGTTGGAACCGAGACACGTCGCTCCGTAGACAGCGTATTGATCGACGGTATCAGCATTTTCAGTACAATAATAAGACTGTAACGGTAGGGCCCCGGTCGTGTCACGGAGATATCAGCAGGCAGAATGGACTTTACCGTGGGGTAACCGTTGCTCACGTCCCGCTTGACAGAACGGTCCTCATCTTAGTTTGTACAGGAACCGAGACGGAACGACGATGTCAGCAGACCCGGCCGCGAACGATCACACACGACTCCTCGCGCCTCGCCGCGCACCGACGTTTCGGCCGGCCGGGAGACGCACATCTGACAAACCGGTGGCTTGATGCGACGGAGAAAAAGTGTTTCTGTGTCGCCGGTCGGTGACTCGTCTTGTACCTCCACTCGATTCCGAGACAGTTGTCGCGCGTCCGCTACGTGCAGCAGTTATCTTATCTGTTCGACGGAGTTCAGTCCTCCCCGAGGCGTTCCTCCCTCGAGAACGGCTCTCGATAGAGTGAACTCAACAGCTACTATCGGAGACCGTTCAGACACGAAATCGAACCGACTCTTTGATCGACGCGACGTTACAGACCCGTTCCCGACCCACTCGTGCCCCTCACGAGTCTCCTGATTCGGTGTCTGTGTCGAACTAGTGGGGGTGTCGTAAGAACCGAGCCCGTTTCCGCATGGAGAACAAAATTTAAGAGCCTCCGAAGGTACTGCTGTTACATGCCCGAAAAAACGCGGCGAACTGTCGGCGCCGTTAGAACCACGTGTGAGATACTCAACGTGCTCCAAGACCGGCGACAGGCGGGTGTCACGGAAATCAGCGAGGAAGTCGGTCTCGCGAAGGGGGCGGTCCACCGACACCTGACGACGCTCACGGAGTGTGAATACGTCGTGAACGAGGACGGCCAGTACAGGTTGAGCCTCCGATACCTCGACATGGCGAACCAGGTGAAGGAAATGGTCGGTAACTACGACGTCATCGTGAATGAACTCCAGAATCTCGCCGAGGACCTGGGCGAGATAGCGCAGTTCGCGACCGAGGAGCACGGGTGGGTGACCTACGTGTACAAAGCGAACAGCGAATCGGGGATCCAGACGGCCTCCTCCGCAGGGAAGCGCGAGTACATGCACTCCACGTCTCTCGGCAAGGCGATGTTGGCCGAGATGGACGAGGACCGCGTGAACGAGATCCTCAATAAGAACGGGATGCCCCAGAAATCGGATAAGACCGTCGCCAGTCGCGAGGAACTGTTTGACGTACTCGAACAGGTCCGCGAACGGGGTTACGCGGTCGACAACGAGGAGAACATCAGGGGACTCCGCTGCGTCGGAACACCGCTCATCGACCCCGAAACAGGGGTGTTCGGAGCGGTGAGCGTCTCCGGCCCCATCAGTCGCATCACCGAAGACCGCATCGAAGGTGAGATCGTCAACGCTCTCACCCGCACGACGAACGTCATCGAAATCAACTCGAAGTTCGCCTGAGGCCCTCACTCGTCAAGCGACGTCCCAGGTTCTGTTCTCGGCGTCTCTTCCCGGTTTGTCCGCGCTGCCGTACAGGTATCTCTCCGGCGAGTTCTGTATCTCGTAGGCCGGGGGTCCTCCACGTCGCGGGGTCTGTATCTCTGATGCGCGTCGTGAGAGCCGACGTCTTCGAGACGATACGTGGACCTGTGTCTCTCTTCCTCTTCGACTTTTACGTTCAGCCTGTTTTGGTGCATCGACAACCGGCGACTGCCTCTACGCGACCGACCGAAACGAGCGTACCGTGCCCGTCTGTAGTGGATGACGGACGCTAGACGAGCACGCGGCTGTTCTGGAAGAGAGATGTCCCGCTCAGCACACAAGTCGTGCTACAGGTGGATACGGTCACCTATCTGGGCGAGTTCTAACTTGCGCGGGTACGAGAACGAGCGGCTGTGTGCACGAATCGACTCCGGGTCGCCGCACAATCCTCGCCAGAGGTCGTAGTGAGACGGGAGCAAACGGTCGAGTTGAAGCATGTTCGCTGCGGTCACGACTTGATCTTGGTCGTTGTACCACTGAACGGTCCTGGGCTTGTCCTCTTCCGGGAACTGAATTCGTCCTCTGGTGCCGAACGCGAGTACCCCGAGATCGATATCATACGTCTCTCCTATCTTCGTGAACCCCTCGCACGGAAGGCTATCTCCACCATGGAAGAACGTCCCGCTCTCGTGTTCTATCACGTACGAAACCGGGTCTACGCAGTTCGGATCGCGTGCCTCGTGTACGTTGATAGTGAACTCACCGACGGTGACCTTATCTGCTTCCGAGACGGTGTTGAGCTGGCTCGGTGAGATGTCCCACGAGTCTTGCCAGCGTTCTGTTTCGATGAGACGAATGCTCTCTTCGGGTGCATAGAGCTGAGCAGCCGTCCGCTCCAACATCGGTGCCTGACTGGCTTCGTGTCGATGGTCCGAGTGTTCGTGACTGATGAGCAACGCGTCGAGCGAGGACACGTCGTTCGGGTCGAACGGGACCGGAATCATTCGGATAGTCCGCGGTCTCGATGGGACGTGCAGGTCACCCGTCCCGAGGTACGGGTCGATATAGATGGTGGTTCCGGTCCGGTCCTTCAACAGGAATCCGTTGCCACCTAGAAACCAGACGGCAACGCCGTCCGTCGTTGCGTTCCTCACTCGACGCAGTAACCAATCTCCCCAATCGCTGTGAATCGTCGGCGTCATATGTTCTGATTGTGCGGTTTATCGCATTCGCTTCGTGGACAATCTGGGAACAGGAGTGTGGATGTCACGATTCGTCCGTCGTGGTTCCCTCTCGATCGATATTTCTGAGCAGCCCTCGAATGTACCCCGCGGTGTACGCCCGGGCACGAGGGCCGCCCTTCGGATACCCGTCCATCGATTCCGAGTTCGGCTCGTCCCAACTCACATCCCCGTTCACACGAGGGACGTGGTCTGGATTGACCGAACCCTTGAACCCGACTTCCTTGAGCGCCCTGATGACTGACGTCTCGTCGTAGTTACTCCGCGGATCGTCCAAGAACGTCTCCGTGAATCGGGGGACGGTTCCGATAACATCTCGGAAATGAACGAACACTATCTCGTCTCGTTCTCCGAAGTGGCGAACGACGTCTACGACGTCCTCGCCCATCTCCGAGAAGCACCCCAGACAGAGTTTTATCCCGTGACTGGGGCTTTCGGTGATGTCCATCGCCCGTTCGAAGTGGTCGCGATTCCGGAGCAGTGATGCCGTTCCGTCCAGTTTCTCGTAGAGTGGTGGGTCAGCGGGGTGGACTGCCAATCGTACGCCTTCCTCTTCGGCGACGGGGACGATTTCGTCGAGGAACATCTGGTAGTTTCTCCACAGTTCCTCTTCGCTGACGTCGTGCTTCGTCTTTTCGTCGTTCCTGACGGTGTCCTCCTCGTCGAAACTCGCCGCACGGGCACCGCCTCTGACACGTTCTTCGTGGGTGGTCCTCTGAACCTCGCCCGCCATCCACTTATATCCGAGTATCGGGATATCCGCCCGCCCAAGATTTCGCGTGAGTTCGACGAGCGAATTCATCTGATTCCACTTTCCGGGTTCGTCGAACAGTATCTTATCGTACGCCGAAATCGGAATCGAGTGGAGTCCGGAAAATCGCAGGCCGGCGTCCGTCAAGCGTTGGTTCAGCCTCTCCAGTCTCTCGACGGAAGGGACGTGGTCTTCGCCGAACTGTAGGGTTTCAGGGCTCGAACCGGCCGGTTCCGGGTCGACGTACACGTCAGAAACGCCGATCTGTCTTAAGTAAGCGAGGCGCGCGTCCGTGAGAACCTTTGTTCGCATCCCCAGTCGAATCGACTCTTCTGCTCTCATCGAATCAGCTCCCATAGCGAGATGTTCCCCTGAACGATATATAAATCCCCACTCCATCGTTCCACTCGAATGTACCACGTATATTCGAGACTATCGCCTCTCAGCGGCGGAGGTCTGGAGTCTCTGACCCGTTTCTTGGTCCGGAACGAACATATGATCAGAGCGAACTATCGCGCTCGATCGGCGGTTCGAGCGGGTAACCTCGACCTTCGTAGTCGAATCCCCCGAGTTCATGACGGTCTAGGTCAGGACTCTGTGGTGCCGCGTAGTAGGCTCTGATCTCTCTGATGAGGCCGGTTTCGGGGTCGAACTCGTACCACTCGTCTCCCCGAAGCACCGTCCCCTCTTTCGTCTTGAAGTGCGTCCATTCCATTACCGCCTTCGCGTTCTCGGGGTCGGTCAGGACGCTGTCAACCGTCCAGACGGACCCGATGGTCTCGACGGCCTCCGACCAGCGTTCGCCGATCGTCCGTCCTCCCTCGAAGGGCCCTCTGTACATCCCCGGAGGAAAGTAGTGGACGGCGTCGTCGGTGAAGTACGACGCGACGGCCTCGACGTCGCCCGCGTTGCAGGCTTCGAAGTAGTCGCGCATCGTCTGTTCCATCGTCTCGTGCGTGAGTTCGGTCATCGTTATCGTGTCTGAATTGTCGTCGTTCTGGTCGTTTCCCGTTACTGTGCGGCAGATTCGGTCGGAGTCGGTCGTCTCAGAGCGTATCGTCGATGAACGATTCGAGGTCCTCGTAGAGGTCTCTCGCGCGTTCGTACTCGCGGTCTGAGAGCTCGACGAGGGGCTCCCGGACGCGACCCCCGGTGAGTCCGGCGAACTCCATCCCCGCTTTCACCGCCGGGATGCTGTTTCCGACGGGGAGCGTGTTTCCCTCTCCGGGTTCGTGGCGAAACCGCATGTATGGCGATGTCGCGTCTCGAATCCGGCGTGCCAACCCCGTGTCGTCGCGTTCGAGTGCGTCGAAGAGGGCGCGCCCGATTCTCGGCTCGAAGTTCCCGATTCCCGACGCCATCCCTTCTGCGCCCTCGTAGTAGAGGGCGATCGCGTGCAGTTCACCCAGTCCGTTTATCCAGACGACGTCGTCGCTCCCCGCTTCGACGGCCGCCGAGAACGTGGGAAGGTCCTCCAGCGTCCATTTGATGCCGATGACGCTCTCCAGTTCCGTGAGGTCGGCGAGGAAGCCGACCGAGGGGTCGAATCCCCGAATGTAGGGGACGAGCGGAATATCGACGGCCTCGCCGATTCGACCGTAGTACGAGAGCAGTCCTCGTTCGTGTTTGTACGTGTGGTGCGGCGGCATTACGAGGAGGACGTCCACGCCGACGTCCTCGAACTTGGCTCCGAGTTCCCTCGCCGCCTTCGTGCTGCCTCCGACACCGGCCATCACGCAGGCGTTCGCGGGAAGCGCGTTCACGCTCGTTTCCGTTACTGCGATACGCTCCTCGTGTGACAGCGAGTGGTACTCGCTGACGTTCGAGCAGGCGAACAGCGTGTCGATGCCCTGCTCGGCGATCGCGTGCGCGTTCGCCGCGAGTGCGTCGTGGTCGACCGAGAGTGAGTCATTGAACGGCGTCACGAGCCCGGTTATCGCGTCTCGCAAGTGGTGTCTGACTTCGTTCCTGTCCATGTACGGTATGTGTGAGCATGTGACTTAACGTTTGATGTAGTCCCGCGCGCCGTCGAGGTGGCACGTGGCGCGCCGCCGTGGCAGACTCTCGGAAACGAGATGGAGAGGCGGGTTACGACATGGCGAACGCGTTACCGATGTACCGACGAGCGATTAGGTAGAGTACGAGCGGCGGCGTCCCCATGATTATCGTCGCGGCCATCATGCGACTCCAGAGAATCTGTTCGCCTGAGTGGACCGTCTTGTACAGCGCGACCGGGGCGGTCTTCGGTCCGAGGTTGTTGGTGAGGACATTCGAGAACAGGAAGTCGTTCCACCCAGAGAGGAACGATAGGAAGCCGACCGCTATGATGGCTGGCCCCGCAAGCGGGAGGATCACCCGGATGAACGCCTGAAACTGGGTGAGTCCGTACATCTGAGCCGCCTCTTCGAGGTTGTCAGGAAGCCCCTCGAAGAAGTCGCGGAGGACCCAGAGTGCGAACGGTGTGACGAACGCCTGATAGGCCACCCAGAGCCCCGGAATCGTGTTGTAGAGCCCGTACTGAATCCACCAGTCGGTGTACGGAATCACCAGAATGATGTACGGGAACAACAGCGACCCGATTATGAGGTAGAACCCGAGTTCCTTCCCCGGGAAATCCTTCCGTCCGAACGCGTACGCGCCCGGAATCGAGATGAGAAGCGAGAGGACTGCCGTTCCCAGTCCCACGATGAAACTGGTGATGAGCGGCCCCCCTAGGTCGGCGAAAGCGTTCTCCCACGCCGTCAGCGTCGGGTTCACCGGAATCAGGTTGTAACTGCTGAAGATGGCCTCCGGAGACTTGAACGACGAGAAGACGACGATGAAGTACGGTATCAGTATTATTCCGACTAGGAAGAGGATGACCGCGTAGCTCGAAGCGGTCCAGAACCAATCGGACGCGGACCGGTTGTGAGCGCTCATGCGACCTCACCTCCTCGCTGCTGTCGGAACTCACGGATGAACACGAACGTGAACCCGATAGTGAGGACGAACAAGATGACTCCGACGGTGAACGCCAGTCCGAGGTCCCCCTGCGTGAGCGTGAACCGGTACAGGAGGATAGCAAGAATCGACGACTCGTACCCCGGTCCGCCCTGCGTCATCTGGAGCGGCTGAGAGACCTTCACGAGGTTCCGGATGATTCGGAGGCTGATGGCGATGAGCATCGCGCTTTTCATATAGGGGAGGGTGACGTACCGGAAGCGCTGGAGCCGGTTCGCGCCGTACACCTCGGCCGTTTCGTAGTGTTCGTCCGGGATGCTCTGTATCGACGCGATGAAGATGAGATACATGAACTGCCAGAACGTCCACGACCCGACGAGAGTGACGACGGTGATGGCCGACGACCCGTCGATTCCCCAGTAGATGGGGCTGTCAAGGATACCCCAGCTCGTGAGCCAGCCGAACACTGGGCCGTAGTTCGGGTTGAGGATGTATAGCCAGATGGTCCCGGTCACGACCGGCGGCATGGTGTACGGGATGAGGAACATCCCGTCTGCCAAGTCGTCGAATCGCTTGAGCTTCCGAACGGACAGCGTCGCCGCGAGTGCGAGCGCGAACTGGATTATCGTCATCGACATGTAGATGAGTGTCGCTCGCACCGACACCCAGAACGTGTCCCACTCGAAGACGTAGACGTAGTTGCTGAGACCGGTCCACTCGTGCTGACCGAAGGCTGGCCAGACGTGGAAACTCATCCAGATGCCCCGCAGGAACGGGAACCATACGACGAGTAGTAAGAACAGGAGCGTCGGTGCGAACAGGAGATACGAGAGCCAGTGCTCCTGTACCGCGTCCCGAGCGGTACGGTACGATTCGCGAGGTAGGCCGATTCGTGTGAACGTCTCTAACATGTTATCAGTCTGAAATACAGCGGGGGTTACCCCACTCCGAATACGTGTTCTGCGTGCGTTTCGATGTCATACCACAATGTGTCTCCTGGTCACGGACTAATAAATGTGGAGGTCCCTCACCGACTGAAGACCTGTTGTCGGATCTGGCTTGCGGCCTGATTGCACGCTTCCTCGGGCGAGAGTTCGCCTGTCATCGCCTGCTGGAATATCGGACCGGAGATGTTGTACTGGACGGCGGCCATCTCGGGGAACGCCTGCCAGCCGTACTCCGACTCCTCGGCGATGGCAATCCCCGCTTCCACGGCGTTGTTCTTCAGCGTCGGGCTCTCTTCCCACGCGTTCCGGTTGAACGGGAGCAGACCCCACTTCGTGAACGCCTTCTTCTGCACTTCGGTACTCAGCATCGTGTCGATGAACTCGATACCGGCCTGTCGTTGGCGTTCCCACTTGGCGGACGACACGTTCGGCGGCTTCGAGCCCAGAGCCAGCGCCGTGGCGTTGAACTCGCCGCGGAACCCGGACTCGCCTTTCCAACTCGCGCCGTACCGCAGCGTCCCGTTTTCGAGCATGTCGGGTGCCAAGTTCGAGAGCAGACCGTAGTTGAGCATCCCGACCTGACTCATGCTCGCCCTGCCGTCGGCGAGGAAGCGACAGGCGTCCTCGTCGGACGTCGTCGCCGAGTTCTCCGCGGAGAGACCCATCTCCCGGTATATTTCGACCTGTCGGCGCAGGGATGTCTTCCACGCGTCCGAGTCGAGGTGCGTGTCCGACCAGTCGGCGTTGACGTACAGTCCCTGCTCTCCACCGATCGCGTGAGCCCACGTCGGCGATATCTCGTCCATCAGGTCACCCGGCGCACCGTGGACCTGGAACCCGATGTCACCCGGCCCGTCCTTCTGGAGCGTTTTCGCGATGTCGATCAGTTCGTCGTAGTTCTTCGGCGGGAAGTCGGTCTCGATGTCGAGTCCGGCTTCCTCGAAGTGGTCCGCGCGGGCCACGAACGGTTCTTGCATCACGAACCCGAGAAGCGCCGTCTTGAGTTTGTTGTCCTCGAAGCCGCGGTAGATGTTCTCGACGACGGGCTGTGCCCACTCGGTTCCCGACACCACATCGTCGCTCAACTGGTCGAGGACCGATCCCCATGGCGTGACGTACCCTGCGTCGATGAGACCTCCGATTCGAGAGGGTGCGGTCTGGTACAGCGTCGGAATCTGGCCCTGCGCCATCCGCTGTCGCCAGTTCCCGTTCTGGACGTTCGAGACGGTCTCTTTGATCCACTGGACGCTGTTGCCGGTTCGCTGCTCGTACGCCTTGATGGTCTCGTCCAGGAACTGCTCTGCGACTTTGGACTGCCCGTGCAAGGTTGTCCACAGCGTTATCGTGGTCCCGTTCGCGTTCTTCTCGCTCCCGCCCGTGGTGGCAGTTCCTCCGCCCCCACTGGCGTCTGTCGTCCCACCGTTACCGCTACCGCCGTTCCCTCCGGCGCAGCCGGCGAGCCCCGCAACGCCCGCCACACCGAGAGACTTCAACGCTCGACGACGTGAGATGCCGAGCGTGGCGTTGGTCGAGTTGCTACTGTATCCGGTCGCCTCACTGTTGCCATTGTTTGGCATGCTATCGTGTCTCTTTCGTGCACATTAATAAAACTATCTGAAATATATCTTATATTCGGCGAACAGACGGAGGCGGCAACGGAGTGGCGGTGTTCGCGAGCGCGCAGTCGAAGAAGGGGCAGGGGTCACGGAGCGTCGACTCGGCGGTCAGATAATTCGCTGTCCCCGTTCGTCGAATAGCCAGACGTTCTCGCGGTCGATGTCGACGGAGACCCGATCTCGCTCGCCCGACAGAACACCCTGATTGACCGTCGCTGCGAGGTTGATGCCGGACTCGGTGAGGTACACCGCGTCACGGGCGCCGTGCGGTTCGACCAGTTCGACGTCCGCTTCGAACAGCGACGTCTCCGGCTGGAGGTCGAGGTGTTCGGGGCGGACAGCGAGCGTCAACCGGTCGCCTCGACTGACGTTCGCCGACTGCGCTGCGCTTTCGGCGAACTCGACGTCGAACAGGTCTGTCGAGACGACGAGGCCGTCCGACGTGTCGGTCACGCTACCTTCCAGTTCGTTGATGGAGGGTGAGCCGATGAATCGGGCGACGAACACGTTCTCCGGGTCGTTGTATATCTCGTGTGGGTTGCCGACCTGCTGGATGTGACCGTCGTCCATGACGACGATTTTGTCACCCAGCGTCATCGCCTCTTCCTGGTCGTGCGTGACGAATATCATCGCCGTCCCGAGTTTACGCTGGAGACGCTTCACCTCGGTCCGCATCTGGTCGCGCAGTTGGGCGTCGAGCGCCGAGAACGGTTCGTCGAGCAGGAACGCGGCCGGGTTCATCACCATCGCTCGCCCGAGACTGACGCGCTGTTGTTGCCCTCCCGAGAGCGCTGACGGCTTTCTGTCGAGCAGTTCACCGATGTCCAGCATCTCCGCCACCTCCTCGACTCGTTCTCGTTTCTCCTCCTTCGAGAGGTCGGTCTTCATGTCGAGCCCGAATCGGATGTTCTCACGCACGCTGAGGTGCGGGAAGAGCGCGATCGACTGAAAGACGAACGCGAGGTCCCGGTCTTTCGGTTTGTCCGTCGTCACGTCCTCCCCGTCGATGCGAATACTCCCGTCATCGGGTTGTTCGAGTCCGGAGATACAGCGGAGCGTCGTCGTCTTCCCGCATCCCGACGGGCCGAGGAACACGACGAACTCGTCGGCCGCGATGTCGAGAGAGATGTCCTCGCACGCGACGACTTCCCCCTGATTGAAGGTCTTCCGTATGTTGTCGACCTCGATTCGACTGTCGGTAGACTGTAGACTCGTCTGAGACCCGGACTCTGTTTGTTCTGCCGCCATAGTCGACAAGTCTCCTCATCGTTACTTAAGTTTTGGCTCCGGCGTACCCCGCAGGTCGTCGGGTCGGAGCGTCACCGTCGCGGCTGATTGTCTGTCGACTGGACCCGACCAAAGTTATTTCTCCGCATAGCATGAGGCCAACGCATGGTAATCGAATCAGTCGAAGCGATTCCGCTCGAGTACCGACTCCCGGACGGCCGTCGGTTCGGCGGTTCGCGGGGTATCACAGGAACTCGAAACGCGACGCTCGTACGCGTCGAAGCCAGCGACGGAACGGTCGGATGGGGTGAGGCGTTCGCGCCGCCCCGGTCGGTCGCCACGGTGGTCGAAGAAGTCGTCGCGGACTACGTCGTCGGGCGTGACCCCCGCAACGTCGAGACGTTGACGGCGGACGTCTACGCCGGTAGCTACCACTTCGGACGGGGGCCGCTCGTACACAGCGCCGTGAGCGGCGTGGACGTCGCGCTCTGGGACGTCATCGGCAAGCAGACCGGCCGCCCGGTCCACGAACTCCTCGGGGTGACCGAAGGCGTCGAGTTTCTGGAGGGGCGCGACGCCACCTCGGTCGTTCCCTACGCCTCGACGATGTACATTACCGAGTGGGGAGAGGACCCCGCGGAGCCGATTCGTGACGCGGTGAACGAAGGGTTCGACGCGGCGAAGATCAAGATCGGACGCGGACTCGAAGACGACGTCGAGCGGGTGAAGACCGCGCGTGAACACCTCGGCGACGACGCGGACCTCATGGTCGATTTCAACGGCAACTACCGACCAAAGCAGGCTGCGCGCGTCATCGAGGCGCTCGAACCGTTCGACCTCACGTGGGTCGAAGAACCGGTTCCGCCGGAGAACGTCTCGGGATACCGCGACCTCGCGCGGTACACGAACGTTCCCTTGGCGGCGGGCGAGGCACACTACAGTCGCTTCGAGTTCAAACGGCTCGTCGACGACCGACTCGTTGACGTCGTCCAGCCGAACATCGGCCACTGCGGTGGGTTCTCCGAGGCCAGATTCATCGCGAAACTCGCGACGACTGAGAACGTCACCGTCCGCCCCCACGTGTGGAACTCCGGCGTCGGGGTCGCGGCGGCCGTCCAGTTCGCCGCGAGCGTACCGACTTACCCGCACGCGGGCGCCAATCCCGACCCGATGCTGTTCGAATTCGACCGCAGCGAGAACCCGCTTCGCCACGAAATTCTCGAGGACCCCCTCGATCCGTCCGGCGGGGAACTCGCCGTCCCCGACGACCCCGGTATCGGCGTGACCGTCGATACTGACGCCGTCGAGAGGTACCGCGTAGACTGACCCAAACCGTTATCTGGGCGTCCCCGGAACAGTTCTTTCATGCGCGTACTAATCACCGGTGCGTACGGTCGCTGTGGAACCGCGCTCATCGACCACCTCGACGACGGCGGCGAACACGAGTTCACGTATCTCAACCGCTCGGACCGTCCTGACGACCATCCGTACGGCAACCACGACACGTATCTGGCCAACGTGGCCGACTACGAGGCGATGCACCCGGCGTTCGAGGGGCAGGACGCCGTCGTCCATCTGGCCGGCCACCCGTCCGTAGACGGGCCGTGGCCGGACATCCTCGAATCCAACATCGTCGGGATGTATAACGCGCTGGAGGCCGCCCGAGAGCACGACGTCGGGACGTTCGTGTTCGCCTCGACGAACCACGTGATGGGGATGTACGAGACGGAGTTCGCCCCCGAGTTGTACGAGCCCGGGTTCGATCTCACCGTCGACCACACCGACCCAGTCCGTCCGGACTCCTACTACGGTACCTCGAAGTCCTTCGGCGAGGACCTCGGCCGCTACTACGTCGAGAATTACGACGCGCCGACGAAGTTCTACGCCCTCCGCATCTGTAGCGTCCGCATGCCCGAGTACGACCATCCCTACGGCGACGCGGAGTACGGCGTCGAGAACGGGGAGTTCGAGCGGGGGAGCGACGCCTACGTGCGCGAAGTGAAGCGAATGAAATGTACGTGGCAGTCCCGGCGGGACTTCGCCCACCAAGTTGAGCAATGCCTCCGTGACGACGATGTCCAACACGGCGTCTTCTACGGCGTCAGCGACAACGACCGCCGGTGGTTCGATATCGAACACGCCCGCGACGTCATCGGGTACCAACCGCAGGACAACGCCGAAGACTGGGACGAACCGCCCGCCGGGTCGCTCGATTGACGCCGCCGAAGAGCGTACCGTCGTCTGCGGTGGTCGGGTCGGAGTCGGGTCACCGCTCGGTTTCCACCGTATCGACGACACCCCGGAGATATCCCACCGTAAACGACCGGGCCCGGTGGCGCCAGTCGTCGTCGCCCACCATCTCCGGGACGTGGTCCGGGATGACGACGCCGTCGTAGCCGACGTCGTACAGCGTTCGCACGACGTTCGCCGTGTCGAAGTTCCCCTCGTCGACGAACGTCTCGTGGAACTTCGGCATCGTCCCAACGACGTCGCGGAAGTGGATGAACACGATCTGGTCGCGTTCGCCGAACCGCCGAAGCACCTCGTGGACGTCCGCCCCCATCTGCGAGAAACAGCCGAGACAGAGCTTTAGCCCGTGGTTGTCGCTCGGGACGAGTTCCATCGCTCGCTCGAAGTTCTCGACGTTGCGAAACAGTCTCGGGATGCCCCCGAGCGATTCCAACACGGGCGGATCGACGGGGTGAAGCGCGAGGCGGACCCCCGCCTCCTCTGCGACCGGAAGCACCGTCTCCAGAAACCACTCGTAGTTCTCCCAGAACTCCTCCTCCGTGTAGGCGCGGTCCAGTCCCGGCGCGAGTTCGTCGGGGTCCGAAATCTCGTCGAGGTCGAAGGCCGTTCCGACGGCCTTCCCCCGAAGTTCGACCGGCGTCGTCCGCATCGGGACGACGCCGCGGGGGTTCCACTGGTACCCGAGTATCGGAACGTCGGCCGCACCGAGATTCCTGATGAGGGTGGTTATCTGTTCGAGTGCCTCATCGGCCCCCTCGCGGTCGAACATGATGTCGCCGTATAGCGAGTACGGCAGCGACTGGATGCCTATGAAGCTGAGCCCTTCTGCTTCGAGGCGAACCTTCGCCGCCTCCAGTTCCGACACTGTCGGTATCGAGTCGCGCCCGACAGCGATGGTGTCCGCACCCTCCCGGTCGTTGAACTCATCCGGTTCCTCCTCTGTGTCGGCGTGGTCGACGAAGACGTCCGTCGCGCCGAGCTGGCGGATGAACCGGAGGCGGTCGGTCGCGAGACTCCGTGTTCGGACACCCACGCGAACCGCACCGTCAGTCTCGTCTCTCGTTCGGCCTTTTGGCATGGCTCTTACTCAGAGGAGTGGGGCTAAATTACTACTGGTGATTCGCCCCGTTCGTCCGGCCCGGCCGGTGTGGACGATGCGGCAGAAGCCGCAATAACCACCGATACACGAAGAAGAGTGTAGACGGACGCCGAACCGTCACTCGTGGTAGACAGTAGCCGTAACTACGTCGACGGACAGTGGAGCGAAACGAGAACCGGGGACACGGTGGACGTCGTCAACCCCGCGAATCCGACCGAAACTATCGCGCGGTATCAGCAGTCGGGCGTCGCGGACGCGAACGAAGCCGTCGAAGCGGCGTCGAAGGCGGCCGAAGCGTGGGCGAACACCGCTGGACCCGAACGCGGGGCGGTGCTCCGCGAAGCCGGGAAGCGTCTGGACGCCCGGACGGACGAACTCACGGACCAGTTAGTGGCCGAGGAGGGGAAGGCCCGGCCGGAGGCGGCGGGCGAAGTTCAGCGCGCGGTCGATATCTTCTACTACTTCGCGGAGAAGGCGTCCGACCTCGGTGGAACGGTGAAGGGGCCGAGCGGACGGAACACGAACCTCTACACGCGGGAGGAGCCCGTGGGCGTTGCTGCGCTCATCACACCGTGGAACTACCCCATCGCCATCCCGGCGTGGAAACTCGCGCCCGCCCTCGCCGCGGGTAACACCGTCGTCCTCAAGCCTGCTTCCCTCGCCCCCGGCCCGGCACTCGCCCTCGCAGAGGCACTCGACGAGGCGGGCCTGCCCGACGGCGTCTGCAACGTCGTCACCGGCCCCGGAAGCACGGTGGCGAACGCGTTCGTCCAGCACGAAGCCGTGGATGCCGTCTCGTTCACCGGTAGCAGTCACGTCGGCGAGATGGTGTACGACCAGGCGACCGACGAGGGGAAACGCGTCCAGACGGAGATGGGCGGGAAGAACCCCACCGTCGTCGCCGCGTCGGCCGACCCCGCGGAGGCGGCGGAAATCGTCGCCGCGGGCGGGTTCGGCACCACCGGGCAGTCCTGCACCGCGTGCTCCCGCGCCATCGTCCACGAGGACGTGTCCAACGACTTCGTGGCCGAACTGGTCGACCGCGCCGAGTCCGTCGACGTCGGCCCCGGCCTCGAACACGAGATGGGGCCGCACGTGAGTCAGGACGAACTCGACTCGACGCTCGAATACGTCGACGTCGCGCAGAACGAGGGTGCGACGCTCGCCTCCGGTGGCGGCGTCCCCGAGGGCGAGGCCGTCGAAGACGGCTACTTCGTGGAACCGACGGTGTTCACCGACGTGGAGTCGGACATGCGCATCGCTCAGGAGGAAGTGTTCGGCCCCGTCGTCGCCGTCATCGAAGTGTCGGACTTCGAGGAGGGAATTGAAGTCGCCAACGACGTGCCGTACGGGCTTTCGGCCAGCGTCGTCACCGACGACCACACCGAGGCCAATCGGTTCGTCGACGAGGCCGAAGCGGGCGTCGTGAAGGTGAACGAGAAGACGACGGGCCTCGAACTGCACGTGCCGTTCGGCGGGTTCAAACGCTCCTCCTCCGAGACGTGGCGCGAACAGGGCGACGCCGGACTCGACTTCTACACCATCGAGAAGACCGTCTACGACAACTACTGACGGGCCGGGGCACCGTCGCTGGTGCCGAACGCGGTGGCGGTCACTCCTCGTCGTAGTGGAACTCCGTCCACGGACCTTCGATGTACTCGTACTCGTCGAGTATCGACTCGTTTATCTCGACGCCGAGCCCGGGACTGTCGGACAGTTCGAGACAGCCGTCGTCCACCTCCAACGTCGAGACGAGGACATCCTCTGCGAGTGGGAACGGGTACATCGCCTCGACACCGTCGCCGAAGACCGGGTACTCGAGTCGGACGTCCTCCGGCGACGCCGCCACGAGATGAGCGTTGGCGACGAGACCGAGGTTCGTGCCGAAGTTGTGCGGGACGAACGTCACGTTCTCGCGATCGGCGCACCGTTCGACGCACTCCCAGCATCCGGTGAATCCGGCGTGGTGGCGGACATCCCCCTGTAGGAAGGAGACTCCAGTGTCCGAGAGTCGCCGAAGCCCCGCGACAGACTCCTCACTCTCGCCGCCCGCGAGGGGAAGGGTCGTGTCGGACGCCAGTCTCCGGTACGCGCCGTAGTCCATCGGTTCGACTGGCTCCTCTATCCAGAAGGGTTCATACGCCGCGAACCGTTCGAGCAACTCGACGACTTGGTCGTACGAGTACGATCTGTCGCCGAGTTTCCACCAAGTGTGGGCGTCCACCATGAGGTCCATCTCGTCGCCGACAGCCTCTCGGATGAGTCGGATAGTCCGTTCGTCTTCGTCCGGTCCGAGTCCGGGGCGGTACTTGTACGCCGAGAATCCCCGTTCCTGAAGGGCTTCGGCTTGTTCCGCGTATCCCTCGGGTTCCATATACATGCCCGCGCTCGCGTAGAGCTCGAGCGGGTCTGGTTCGACGCATGCGTCCGACAACAGCTCGTAGACCGGGGCACCCCGCTCCTTCCCGAGCAGGTCGAAGTAGGCGACGTCGACGACGCTGAGCGCTTCGGACTCCAGTTTTGTCGGCAGTCCGAGGGTGCGGATGGCTTCGTGAAAGTCTTCCGGCTTCGAGATTTCGACGCCGGCGAGCGCATCCCGCACGTGAGTCTTCAGGAGGTCGGCCAAGTCCTCTGCCGACGCTCCCTCGAAGTACTCCCGCATGGCGGAACTCGAAGCGGCGGCGGGTGCGTACCCCACTAGCCCGTCCGCCGTAGTAACCGTGGCGAGCGCGAAGTCCCGCTTCAACAGCCGTCGGACACCGCCGTAGAACTCGCGTTCTTGCGGGGGTTCGATAGCGGAGGACAGTGTGTGAACGTTAATATCGACTACTCTCATACGGCATTCGTAACCACCCCGCATATTAGTTGTTCCGCGTGACGCTTCGCTGTTCCGTTCGTCGATGCCGAACGACTTCGTTGGCTGCAACCGGGGGTAGATTTATACGATATCCCGGATAGGACAGAGTATGCCACTGTCAGCCGACGGTGTCAGGAGTCATCTCCGTGGCGTTGCGGTCGGACTCCTCACGCCGTTCGACGACTACCTCGAGATTGAACACGACAAACTGGCCGAAAACGCGAGGATGATCTCGAAAGAGGGAATAGACACGTTCCTCACGGCAGCGAATATCAGCGAATACCATGCCCTCTCACAGGACGAACGCATCGCGGTCACGGAGACGAGCGTGAACGCCCTCTCCTCGGACGCGTGCGTCCTCGCTGGCGTCGGCGGCAGCGTCGACAACGCGACCAAACTCGTCGAGGCGTACGACAGAGTCGGCGTCGACGCTATGATGATCATGCCGCCGGACTTCACCTACCTCCACGAACGCGGACTCCTCGACTACTATCGGAAACTCGGCTCGGAGACGGAGACGCCACTCGTTCCGTACGTCAGGGGGTTCGACCCATCGACCGACTATCTCGCTGATTTGACGCGAATCGACGGCGTCGTCGGAATCAAGTACGCGCTCGAAGACTCGGTGAAACTCGGGGAGGGGGCGACTGAAGGAGCAGACGACGTGGTCTGGGTGAACGGACTCGCTGAACCGTTCTCGGTATCGCACTGGGCTGAGGGTGCCGAGGGATTCTCGGCGGGCGTGAGTAACTTCCGACCCGAGGTGGGCCTCGCGTTGTTCGACGCGCTGTCCGAGGGAGACTGGAGACGGGCCAGAGAGCTGCGGAACATCTGCATGCCATACCAGCGCTTCCGCGAAGAGACTGGCGACGACAACGAGATAGAGGGTGCGGTTAGCGTCCCTGCCGTCAAAGCGGGTCTCGAACTCGCCGGCCTCCACGGCGGCAACGTTCGCGAACCGATTCGACCGTTGTCGGAGGCAGACCGAACGCGGGCCGAACGACTTTACGACCGACTAGACGCCGACATCGAACGTCTCATCGACTGACATCGCACGCTGAAACTGAGTTCGCAGACCGAAGTCGCGAGCGCTGCCGCCGTCGACACGAGTGGACGACATCTCGTCTGTTCTCATCTGCCGGAACTGTTCGACCCGAGAGCGACCAGTTTCAGTACCTCTCTGCCGAGGCCTCGTTATTCGAGCACGCTGATTCGTTCTCTCTTCGGGAACGGATATCGTGCGGTCGAAATCATGTATACATGGTGAAAAACACATCTAATCCACCAATATGGCTCCTCTCGGTCGTTCTCCATCGGAGAACTCGTCGCGAGACAGCTAATCATTACTAAACTAAAACTGTAATGCTTCGGGTCTGGAAAGGGGACCGTAAAAGCTCGACTCGCCTCTTCACCGAGGAATCGAACGAAGGCGTTTCCCACACGAGAACGGAGGGGTTGCGGAATTAGTGCTGGAGTCAGTTGAACCGTAGACGCCCGAAGTACTCCGGCGAGTGGTACGCTGGTTTGGACTTCTCTATGCGGTTCCAGGTCGCCTTCTGAGAGTCCGACTGAACACCACTCCGGTAGAAGTTCCCCCGCCAGCACGTGCCTTTCGACGGCGCGAGTTCGATGCCGGTCAGTTCGGTGAGAACCGAGAACGGAATCTCGGCGGCGAGCCACCAAGACTCGTCGTCGTGCTTCGGTTCACGTGTCTCTCTCGGAACCGACGTCTCGACGGCGACGCTCGCCGCGAGGTCCGAGGAGATAAGGTCACGGTCGATGCCTCGTTCCTGCCACCCGGGTCCCTGCCAGGCGAGTTTGAACTGACCGCAGCAGTTCGCCTCGAAGTTGAAGTACTTCTCATTGCTCTCCGGGTCCGGCCTCGAAAAGAACTCCACGGAACTGTCGCGGTATGTCGGCCCGTTCAGTTCCGTTACAGTGGCCTCGATGTGGTGGTCCTCGACGTCGAACCAGAGGTAAAGTGCGTCCGCGTCGTAGAGTACGCGGCCGATGGTCCGGGGTTTCGGTCCCGACTCATGCCAACTGAAACTGTTCACCTCGAACTGGTTCGCCCGCTCCCACGGCGTCTCCTCGTGATTAGCCGAGAGTGGAACTGGCCGGTCTGCACGCTTGACGACATACTCTTGCATAGATATCCGTAGACGCGCGTTACTAATACAAATTTGTTTGCCTCTCAGTCACTCGGGCCGTCTGCGAGTACTCGTGTCGGAAAGTCACACGCCCCCGTGTGAAGAAGGGCCGACGGACAGAACGACGACACTGACGACCAGACACGACGCTCCTGACCGCGTCAACCCCTACGTTCTTGACCTTCCCTCGCGAGGTAACCATGTGGTCGAAGACACTCACGTTCAGGACGTACTCGAACTGACACAACTGAAGCATCGCTACTGTCACGCCATCGACGACGGCGATTACGAGACGTGGGTCTCGCTGTTCGCCGACAACGGCTCTTTCGTCCGCGCCGGCGTAGACCGGTACGACGGTCACGACGAGATCCGGACGTTCGCGAACGATGTTTTCGATGCGGCTTTCTCGTACTCGGCGCACATCGTGACGAATCCGGTCGTCGAGGTGAGCAACGAAACGGCGACCGGTCGCTGGTACCTTTTCTTGCCGTATCTCTCCTCAGAAGGGGAACGTGGCTGGAAACAGGGCGTCTACGAGGACACGTTTCGGCGGGAACACGACAAGTGGCGCTTCGAGACGGTCACAATCTCCATGCGCGAAGACCGCACTCTTGGAGGGACCGGATAGTTCTGCACTGCTCTCTCGGCCGCGGCCCCTCGAGTCGGTTGGCCAGTATTCGTCGCTGGTTTCAGTAGGTCCGGCTTCGTACATCTCCCTGTCGAGACGAGTGTCGGCATGTTCGCTATGGACAGCTACTGGTTCATGGCCTGCCGTCTATGACTCCCTCGACGAAGGAGAAACGGAATGGCAAAATCCACGTCGAACCGCGGGTGTGCGCACGACGTGGCTCCAAAGCGAATATTCGTTCCCATGTAAAACTAGATTGCTCGACTACTTCTCGATTCCGGCATTTAGATACTAAAGACAAATAACCAATAATATATTTCTGAATACCTCAGTCAAATTTGGCGAAGTGGAATTTGATACTCGTTATTAGCTACAGCTAGCCAATATCCCCTGTGAAACTGTGTCCAAATAGTATCGAGTTCCGAAACTGGAGCATCGGAACTGGAGGGACGGCAACGAGTGGGTCAGTAATCAACTCAATGGGACCATCCGTCCGGTGTCGCTCTCGTCCCCGCTGCCCCCTCCGAACAGTTCCGTCAGAAGAAGTGAGAACCGATAGGGAAAACTTTCAACGGTTTTGCTGATTAAGTTTGGCTATACATTATTGATATCTAACTAATACAGAAAATCTTCGATTACAGCTCGCAGATCAGAAACGACGGCGTCGATAGTCACGAAATCCATCAACTTGGACTCTGAGACAGTTTTACCTATCAACATTCTCTTTTTGTTAGGGTATTACGGATTGGTGTAGAGGAATAGGAATCAATCGAAGATAGTCCGTTCGGGAAAATGTGGGATGACCAGACGTACTACTCATCCATCTCCTTGTTCGTCGCGCCAACCGCCGCTACTTGCGGCTTCCTGCTGGTAAGTCTCCATGCAACCTTCCGAACAGAATTTCAGCGTTTCGCCCCCGTCAGTCACCAGCGAGTACTCGTCTTTGCCTTCCATCCCGCAAGTTGGATCCTCAGTAATCCCTTGGTCGTGGTCGTGTTGATTCAGTTCCTCCCGTACTTGCTCGAAGAGGTTCTCTGGGAGGGTCAGATGGACGAGGACCGCCATCACGGCGATGAGAATGACGCCGCCAAGGAGTTCTGCAACGAAACTCCCACCCGAGGAGGATCAGAATCATCAGTCCGAGTTCGACGATGAGGTTCGTCGAGGCGAACATGAACGCGAGGAAGTTCACCGTATGCGCTCCCTTCTTGAACAGCCCCTTCCCAATGGCGACCGCGCCGAAGCTACAACCACTACTTGCCGCGCCGAATACGGTTGCTTTCGTGAGGCCACTCAGATTCCCCTCTCCGAGGACCTTGGCCATCCGCTCTTTCGAGACGTAAACCTGAACGAGACTCGTGATGACGAGCCCCATGATGATCGCCCACGCCGCCGTCCAGAGGACTCCGATGCCGATCCGTAAGGACTCGAGGATTCCGTCGGCCAGGGCGGCTTGCAGATCTAGACTATCGCAGCCATCTGTTTTGTTATTTTTTCTTAAGAAACCGGGGAAGTGGGCGGAGTGAATCTTGCATTCAAACGTGATTCGTGATATTCAGATGCGGTCAACCGTTCGAGGACTGCGTTCGCTCTCATCAGTTTTCGCGTGTCACTGATTCCAGTCGGTGGTTGCTCCTTGGTCTTCCGACGGACCGGCCACACAGCTATGGGGGTTGTACCGCTGTTTCCCCACGGTATTCTTACTCCGTGTTACCAAGGGATCGGTCCCTTTCGAATTGTAAGAGAAACCCGATTGAAGGAGTAGAGCGTATCTCTAGTCATGAGCACGACTACCACAAACCAAGACGCGTACGAAACAGACTCCACGACCAACGTGGTGCATCTCGATTCGGTGGCACTGGCGGGCGCAGCAGCAGTCGTCTCTGCCATCGCGATGCTCCTGCTCGGTGTGTTCGGAGCGGTCGGCGTCTACGAGGGCGCAGTCGAAGCAATGGAGCAGTGGCACCTGTTCTTCGAACCGACCGTCGTCGGGACTGTGGCGGGCATGGTCGAGGCAGCGGTGATCAGCTTCGTCTTGATGTACGCCTTCGCATCATAAATCAGGGAGTCAATTCGTGTACGTCACCGACAAAGCCGAAATCGTCATCGACGCATCGTCCGAAGAGATCTGGGAGTACGTAACCGACCCAGTCCATTGGACGGCGTCGAACCCCGAGGAACACTATGGGCTCGAATACGACACGCCCGATAACCGTCCCCGAGAGGGCGCAACGTTCCACCAGGCCGAAGAGGTCGCCGGAATGTACGCCGACCTGCATGGCCGATTCCAGTATATCGACCATCCCAACGTGGCGGTCTGGACGGGGACTGCGTACTACCCGCTCTTTCGAGGACTCGTCACCGTTCGGATTCTCGAAGGAGGGACCATCCGACTCGAAGAGACTGAAGACGGGACTCGGATGTCACACGCCGTCTGGATGGACTTCCCGAACAACCGACGGGGACGGGCGCTGAAATGGGTGTTCACGACTGCTCTCAATGGGAGGGCGAAGCTCTACGACCACACGAACAAGGAACTCGTCTTCTTCAAGGAGCGACTCGAATCCACGGCGACCACGCGGTGCGATCATCGACGCGCTATGTATAGGTGGTCGTTTTCGTCGAGGTCGCACATAGTGGTACAAACGGCGATGAGTGACTAAAGCATCTCGGCGGGATACGCTTAGATTCCAAGTTTTGGGACACCTACGATCCACTAGTTCAAAGGGAAAATCCGCATAAGACAGGGGAGCGTATGTATTCGTGTATGTCATCGGCTATCACCGTCGAGGGAATGACCTGTGGCCACTGTGAACAGACCGTCGAAGAAGCGCTTCGAGAGGTGAGCGGTGTGACCGACGCGACTGCCGATCGAGAGGCCGAACAGGCAAGCGTCGATGGTGACGCTGACACCACAGCACTCGTTCAAGCCGTCGAAGACGCTGGATACACGGCACACGCCTGAAGCACTGTAGTCACACGTCACACCTGACTCCCTGTCCCCTACATCCATCACTATTCGGCGCGTACTCTCAGAGACACCGATGAGCTATGGACGACCACGAACACTCAGACGACGGCGACCACACCCATCACGACCACTCCGACCCCGGCGCGAGTGACGAACCGAATGAGATAGCCGACGACCGGGAGGTCGACCGGGTCGAACAGAGAATACTCGAGGAGGAAGGGGAAGACGCCGAAAAAGCCGAAGAGGAGATCCACGAACGAACCGAACACGAGATGGCTCACGGAGCGGACGGTCACGGAGACGGTCACGACGGCCACGGCGGAATGCACGAGGGGCACGAGCAGATGTTCCGTCGGCGTTTTTTCGTCTCGACGCTTCTCTCAATTCCGGTCCTTCTGTACAGCGAAACCCTTCAGGGATGGCTTGGATTTACGGTGCCGGCGTTCCCGGGCAGCGAGTGGATCAACCCCGTCTTCGCGGTGATCGTCTTCGCCTATGGTGGCTTCCCGTTCCTCCGGATGGCCGCTCCGGAACTAGAGGATCGCTCGCCCGGGATGATGACGCTCATCTCGATGGCGATCACCGTAGCGTTCATCTACAGCCTCGCGAGCGTCGTCTTCCCCACGCAGTCGGCGTTCTTCTGGGAGTTGGTGACGCTGATCGACATCATGCTATTGGGCCACTGGATCGAGATGCGGTCCGTGCGCCGAGCTTCGAGCGCCCTCGACGAGCTGGCGAAGCTCATGCCCGACACGGCAGAGCGGATCACTGAAAGTGGGGATACCGAGGAGGTGCCGGTGAGCGAGCTGTCGGAGGGTGACCTTGCCCTCGTGCGCCCCGGCGCAAGTGTCCCGTCCGACGGCGTCGTCGAGGACGGTGACTCCGACGTGAACGAGTCGATGATCACCGGCGAGTCTAGACCCGTCTCGAAAGAACCTGGCGACGAGGTCATCGGCGGCACGGTCAACGGCGACGGAAGTCTCCGGGTCCGAATCGACGCAACAGGTGACGAGACGACGCTCGCGGGCATCATGCGCCTCGTCGAGGAGGCTCAGGAGAGCAAGTCCAAGACCCAGGTACTGGCCGACCGCGCGGCAGGCTGGCTGTTCTACGTCGCCGTTGCGGCGGCAGCCGTGACCGCGATTGCGTGGACGGTCGCGATCTCGTTCGATGCGACGGTAATCGAGCGTGTCGTGACCGTTCTGGTCATCGCGTGCCCACACGCACTCGGGCTCGCTATCCCGCTCGTCGTCGCGATCAACACGTCGCTTGCAGCCCGGAACGGTATGCTCGTCCGAGACCGGATTGCCATGGAGGAAGCCCGGAACCTCGACGCAATCATCTTCGACAAGACCGGGACACTCACCGAAGGCGAACACGGCGTGGTCGGGATGGAGACCATCGACGGCGTCGACGAGGAGGACGCCCTATCCCTAGCAGCAGCCGTCGAAAGCGACTCGGAACACATGATTGCGCGGGCGATCCGGCAGGCGGCCGACGAGCGGGGGATCGACGCGCCCGATGCTGATGACTTCGAGGCGATGAAAGGGCGCGGCGTCCGGGCGATGGTAGACGATGACGAGATATACGTCGGCGGCCCGAACCTCCTGAATCACCTCGACAGTGACGTTCCGGGTACGCTCCAGACCTTTGCCAAAGAGGCCGGTGAGAACGCACAGACGGTCGTGTACCTGGTTCGTGAGGGTGAACTAATCGCCGCGTTCGCTATGGCGGATGTGATCCGCGAGGAGAGTTACCGGGTCGTCGACGCGCTCCACGAACTTGGCATCGAAGTGGCGATGTTGACTGGCGATTCCCAAGACGTGGCCGACGCGGTGGCCGATGAGCTGGGCATCGACACGGTGTTCGCTGAGGTGCTGCCCGAGGATAAGGATGAGAAGGTTCAGGAACTCCAGGACCAGGGCAAACTCGTCGCGATGGTCGGCGACGGCGTCAACGACGCGCCGGCACTGACTCGGGCGGACGTCGGCATCGCCATCGGCAGCGGGACGGACGTCGCCGTCCAGTCCGCAGACGTCATCCTCGTCCAGAACAACCCGATGGACGTGGTCCGCCTCGTGAAACTAAGCAAGGCGAGTTACCGGAAGATGCAGGAGAACATCGTTTGGGCCGCTGGCTACAACGTCTTCGCCATCCCACTGGCAGCCGGCGTCCTTGCACCGATCGGAATTCTGCTGTCGCCTGCAGTGGGCGCACTCCTGATGTCGCTAAGTACCGTCATCGTCGCGATCAACGCGCAATTGCTCCGGCGCGTCGATCTGTCGTTCCCAAACCTCCCAGAAGTATCACCACCTACTGACGCTCAAACTGCAGACTGAGATGTCCCCTTCTGCTCACGTCAGGAAGGGTTCTTTTTCGCGGACACCAATTTCTGGGCGTAAGATGCCTTTTTAACGACTCACAATCAGCTAACCGGAGCACCGTCCATCGTGAAGAGGGCCAGTTAGTCGGCAGCCTGCTCAGATTGGCGGTTCTTTTCGACCTCTAATGGGTCTGCTGTCGATGTCGCTGTAACCAGTCGCAGGAACTGTCCCGCGTTCGTGAGAAGTTTGTTCTCCGCTTTCCGGAGGTGTTCTTCGTACGTCGAGCGAGCGACGGCCGTCTGGTCGGCCAGGTCACGGAGTGACGTCTTCCGGGGCTGTTCGTAGTAGCCACTCTCCAACGCCAACCGAAGTGCCGCCATCTGTCGTTCGGTCACGTCTTCGAACAACTGGTCGACCGGGGCCAGCATACTGTGTGGGATTCGTTGTTCGGTGATCGCCGTCTTCGAGAGAACTTCGATATCGCGGTCAGCTTCCAACTCGTGAAGGAGAGTTCTAATATCACTCTCATCGAAGGCAATCACGGAGTAGTGCTCCCAGCCCTGACGATGAATCGTCGGTGGCTGGTACAGGCAATTGTGTGTCTCGAACCGTTCGATGATAGAATCCTCTAGTGAGCAGAGGCACGATTGTGTGACGACGTGGAGGCCAGTATCGTCGATTGACTCGTGAAGAATTGTTCCTAAGCGGTCGATCTCATCGAGGAGATCGTCAGTCGGAGTCCCCGGCGCTGTGATTTCGATCACTTGGCAGTCGTCCAGATACCACTCACGAATCGTGAGATCCGGATACCGCTCGGAGATCTCTCGATACGGACACTCGTGTTTAACCCGGAACGAGGCCTCGTAGAGACTCATATAGACACATTCGTCTGTACATAATTAACAGTGCCGGTCATGTCCGGCAGTGCCTATATTCTACTACTACTCATACCGAATAACACTGATGTCGGATATTTCCCCCGAGGAACTCGGTGAACGACTGCAGGACAGCAAAAACAACCTGCTCGTAGTCGATATTCGCCACCAAAGAGAGTTCGATGACTGGCACGTTCCGGGTAGCGTCAACGTCGACGTCTACGACGAACTGGCTGGCGACCCTGACGAAGCCAAGGCCGCTCTTTCGGACCTCCCAGAAGCGAAAGAGATCGTTACGGTCTGTGGTGCAGGACTCGCCGCGGAGACGGCAACGGAAGTCCTCCAAGAGATGAACTACAACGCGGAAACGCTCGAAGACGGAATGAACGGATGGAGTCGCGTTCACCGCCATGCGTCGGTCTCTGTCGACCTCGATGAAACGCTCGTTCAGATCGCACGACCAGGGAAAGGCTGTCTCTCACACGTGCTTGTCTCGGACGGTAACGCAGCCGTCTTCGACCCGTCGCACTACCTCGAGGAATACGAGGGAATTCTCGACGAGTACGACGCCGAACTCGTCGGTGTCTTCGACACGCACGCCCACGCCGACCACGTTTCAGGAGGTGCAGAACTGGCCGATCGACACGGCGTTCCCTACTACCTCCACCCGAAGGACGCACTTGCCATCGGTGCAACGCCCATTGAGGATGGACAGACTGTAGCGGTCGGCAGCCTCGATATCGAGGTCATCCACACGCCGGGACACAGCGAAGGAAGCGTCTCGTTCGATATCGAGGGGGCGGCACTGATTACGGGCGACACGCTCTTCCACGAGAGCGTGGGTCGCGTCGAACTTGGCGTCGAAGCCGGAATTGAAGATTCCAACGTCGAGCAGAACGCCGCGACGCTCTACGAGAGCCTCCAGCGACTCCAAGACCGAGCAGACGACGCGTTCGTCCTGCCGGCACACGATCCCGGTTCGCCGGAACCGCCGGTGACCGCCACGCTGAGCGAGGTCCGAGAGCGGAACGAGGACCTCGGCCGCGACCGCGAGGAGTTCATCCAGGTGCTCGCGTCAGATATCCCGGATCATCCGCCGAACTTCGAGCGTGTCAAGCGAACGAACGTGGGGCAAGAATCAGTTCCCGTCGACGAACTGGCCGAGCTCGAACTGGGCCCCAACAACTGCGCAGCGGAGTGATCGATGAGTACAGAAACTGAACTCAAACAGGGCATCCGCGAGCACCTCGGGCAGTTCTCCCTGCACGTCCTGCTGGTGTTCGCCACCGGGCTGACGATCGGTTCCGAACGCGCCGTCGTGCCCGTGTTGGGTCGTGACGTCCTCGGCGTCGAGTCGCTGTTCGTCATCGGCTCGTTCGTCGTCTCGTTCGGCTTCGTCAAGGGACTCCTCAACCTCTACGCCGGCAAATGGGGTGGTGAATACGGCCGCAAGCCCGTGCTCATCCTCGGATGGGTGACCGCACTCCCACTCCCGATCATCCTCATCTTCGCGCCGAGCTGGGGCTGGATCACCGTCGGGAACATCCTGCTGGGCATCAACCAGGCGTTGACCTGGAGTATGGCCATCAACGCGAAGATCGACATCGCGGGGCCCGAACAGCGAGGGCTGGCCGTCGGTATCGACGAGGCCTTTGGGTACAGCGGCGTCGCCGTCGGTGCATGGGTCACGGGCGTCATCGCCGCCCAGACGAGCCTCCGACCTGAGCCGTTCTACTTCCTCGCCGTCGTCGTCGTGCTGGCGTTCCTCATCTCGGTCTTCCTGATCAAGGAGACGGTCCAACTCGCGGAGGCCGAAATCGATGATGAAGACCACTATGACGCGAACCTCCCGTTCGTTGAGGTACTGAAGCGGGCGACCTACGGGGATAAGACGCTGTTCGCCGCGGCACAGGCAGGGCACATCGAGAAGTTCGTCGATACGCTGTTCTGGCTCGCCGTCCCGTTGTATCTCACGAGCCAAGGGCTCGGAATCGCAGCGGTTGGGTTCATCGTCGGTGTCCACAGCGCGATGTACTTCCTCCAGATCGCAACTGGAGGACTCGCCGACCGTATCGGCCGCCGTCCGCCAGTCGTTGCGGGGATGTTCCTCACCGGCGCAGGCGTTTTCGGGATGGTCCTCGTCGAAGGGTACCTCCCGTGGGCCGTGCTCTCCGGCGTGTCCGGGCTCGGGATGGCGTTGCTCTACCCCAATCTCATGACCGTCCCCGGCGACGCCGCCCACCCGACGTGGCGAGCGACCGGAATGGGCGTCTACCGAATGTGGCGCGACTCGGGGTATGGCGTCGGCGCAATCCTCATCGGCCTCTCGATGGAGTTCGTGAACGCCGAAGCCGCGTTCTACATGACCGCCGCCCTGATGTTCGTCTCCGGGGCGATCGTGTACGTGTGGATGGAAGAGACCCACCCCGAGTTCGGAACCCACGAACCACCTGCCCCTGCAGCCGAGCAACCTGCCCGGTCGGTGGCACAAGACTAACTCGGAAGAACAGCTGTTCCACCTTCAGAATATATCATCGAATAACACATAGCTGCTCCAAGTTCCTGACGCTGACAGACCAACAATCATATTTCCTATGATTCTATTCGAGATGGAAATCGAGATTGTTAGAAAGACCGTCGTGCACTTTTCAGACCCAGTATTGCACGATCTGCGTTGAAAGAGCGGATTATTAGCGATTGTAGAAAATGTGCCGCTATTTGGCGTCAACCGGTATTGACTAAAATCGTTCTCAGGTTTCCCTCTATTCCCCGATTTCGCTGGTCTTAGCTACTCGTCAAACACAATTCTCGCCGATTGTCTCCGCTGTATCTCGTCGAGGACATCAATAGGGCCTTAGAACAGCCCGGCGAGCCTATCGCCAAATATGAACGTGTTTCAATTCTCCCTGCACCTTCAGAATCATCCAAAGGAAGGCTAGGGTACACCGGTGCAAACGCCGCGGGTTCTCTCCGCCCGAGGGGGTATCAAACGACAAGTGTCTACAGCAGACATATCAGAATTCACTCATCGGATGGTGACGCGATTCGCGGTGGGTTTTCTCACCCCCCAAGAGGGGTGAGGAGCGCAGTGAGCGCCCATCGAACTACGATGTCTTCAGAACACGAGCGACAGCAATCGCGGCTACGTGGCTAACAGAGAGAACAATCAAGCGAAGCGCCGTGGGCGGATCTCGAACTGACGGTTCCCAACGAGAGAAGTCAGCTCTCCATCGTCTCATTTGTCGAGTGTGTCCTCGTGGAGCTCACCCACGAAGAGGTTGGTGCGAAGTACGTCTCTACGAACGTGTGGGGAGCGAAGCGAACGCAGTTCATCTCCATCGACGACAACGGGGAGATATTTCGGAAACGACACTACGACGAACGACTTGGGTGGCACGAGTCGACGGTCAGTCGGCAGGCTGTTCGTGAGGATCTCATCACCCGGCTCACTCGGTCGTCGTCACAGGCAACTGATCGCAGTCACGGCGTGCCGGTCGACAAGCCAGATACGTTCAGCGTCAAACCTGCTCGAAAGCTCCGGATGCACTAACCTGCGTGGGTTAACCAACAACTCTCTGAGTCCGGGCATACTGTTGGTTAAGGCCGTGCTCCTGTCGAAGCTAACCAGGCGGCACCCAGTACGCCCCACGTGTCGGGAAACTCTACCTCGAAGTAAGAACGATATTCGTAGCCCCGCAAGAACACGTATGCCCGGCACAGTGTCCACGGACGGTCCCCCCTCTTTCGATGACCCATTTAGCGAGGACGACGTCGAACAGCGTATCTATGGAACCATCCTCCAGACTCGGGAACCAGCGACGGCGAGCGCTATCGCCGAACGGGCTGCCAGTGACCTGAAAACTGCTCGGAAGTACCTTAGCTGGTTCAGCGAACTCGGCATCGTCACACGCTATGGCGGTCATCCGGCCACCTACGGGCGCAACGACGCGTACTTCGAGTGGCGACGCATCAACCAGCTCGTCGCCACTGATAAAGGGACACAATGAGTACGTTCGATACAGTGATGGCGTCCAGCACCGATTCCTCGGCGACGGTCGACGAAGAAGTCCGCCGACTGTACGAGCGGTATCAGGCGGCCGAGAGCGACGCCGAACGCCACCAGATCGCCCTCGAGATGGGGGAAACTTGACGGATGCCGACGCGGAGATCTACGCAGCGCTCGAAGACGAGTGAGTGAACAGGGTTCTCAGCCCCTCCGTAGCTATCGACGGCTGCTTTGCTACCCAGTGACGACGCCTCTTGGCCGACCGACCATCGCGACGGGCTGACGCTTGTCCTCGAAAAGATCGAAGAGCGGATCGTGGCCCCCTGGAGTGAGTAGGCGATCCAGCAGGTGTGACTGTTTATGCGCGCCAGTACGCGTGAGGCGCGCTCTCGCGCGTCCTGCGAGATCTATCATGACAGGCCCCGATGCATTCGACGACACGTCAGCCGACCACGAACAATTCGAAGCCAAACTCATCGCTCACGATCAGGATGCCGCCCGGGTCACGACAGCGGACGTCGACCACGAAAGAGCCCGGCAACTCGTCAGTGACCTCGCCGACGCAGACATCATTATCCCAATCGCCGAAAAGCGCGTGTTCATCCACGAGCCGAGTCGTGAAGCGTTCGAATCAGTCATCCAACTCGCCGTCTTCCACCCTGACCGATTTTGTAGAACCAACAGTAGAGTCGCTCTCCGTTCGGTTACTAAACACCACGACAGCCGTTCTATGACATCCTGTATCGTGGTAGGTTTTGGTCGGTGGGGTCAGAGGTCTGCGGCGGCAAAACGCCGGTAGCCGAACACCAGCGGAACGACGAGCCAGACCACGAGGACGGTTACGCTAGCCCATCCCGTGAGGTAGAACGGGACCGGACCGCCCAACATCCCGCCGAGGCTCAGGGCTGCCGTCGTGCCGTCACCGAGGAACCACCCGAGCGCGTTCTGGTAGGCAGCGGACGGCGTGACGACGTTGAGGAAGGCGTACCACCCAGGGACCGTCGTGAGCCCTCCGAAAGAGAACCCGTTCACGACGAACATGACCGCCGGCGCGAGGAGGTCACCGAGGAACTCGAGGAGGACGAACACCCCGACTCCGAACGCCATCGCCCGTCCACCGCTCCCGGTCGTCGCGGAGACGGCGACCATGATGCCCACGTACACGAGGGCGAACAGGAGCGTGACCCCGGCGAAGATCGCGTAGTCGACCGGGGAGAACGACGGGAACAGTGCGAGGATCACCGCCAGCGTGACCGCGAGGCCGACGAGAATGGCGACCGCGAGTACCGCGGTGCGTCCGAGGAGTTTTCCGAGAACTACGTCCGCGCGGCTGTGGGGAAAGCCCAGCAGGAGCTTGCTTGAGCCGCGGTCGCGTTCACCGGCGATCGAGCCCGCCCCGATGACGATGGCCGCGATGGAGACGAACAGCGTCATCACGGCCAGCAGGAGCGTCAGGTAGCCGAGGGTACTCAGTTCGCCGATATCCCGGCTGAGTTCCGGAACCGTCGCATAGAGGACCGCCATCCCTGCCGAGAGGAGCACGAATGCGGCGGTGATGGCCCAGAGGGCTTTCGAGAGCCGCGCGTCCCGGAAATCTTTCCGGGCAACGACGACCCAGCTCATGCGCGCACCTCCTCGCCGCCAGCCGAGGGAGTCGCGGGCTCGGCTTCGCCGTCCTTGCTGCTCGTGTCCGTGTCGTCCTCCGTCGTGTAGGCGGCGAACATCTCCTCGAGGGACGTCTCCTCGATATCGAAATCGACGATAGTCTCTCCAGCCACTTCGACGGCGTGCATCACAGCCGTCTTCGTCTCGGGCGCACAGGTCACCGTCAGGCGAGTCTCGCTGTCAGCGTGGACGTCGGCGACACCCGGAAGAGCAGTAACCGCGTCGATCACGTCGTCGGTCACCGACTGGACGGTGAGGACCAGTCGGGCATCAGTCCCGAGGGCATCTCGCAGTGCGTCGATCGTGTCGACGGCGACCAGTTTGCCGTTCCGGAGGATGCCAACGCGGTCACAGACCGCCTCGACCTGTTCGAGGACGTGCGAGGAGAAGAACACCGTCGCCCCGTGGTCACGCTCCGCCCGAATGATCTCGCGCATCTCGCGAGCGCCGTTCGGGTCGAGTCCCGTCGACGGCTCGTCGAGGATGAGGAGTTCCGGTGAGCCAGCGAGCGCCATCGCGAGGACGAGCCGCTGTTTCATGCCCTTCGAG
The DNA here is from genome assembly GCF_900112175.1 of Halogeometricum rufum. Taxonomy (NCBI): domain Archaea; kingdom Methanobacteriati; phylum Methanobacteriota; class Halobacteria; order Halobacteriales; family Haloferacaceae; genus Halogeometricum; species Halogeometricum rufum. The sequence goes on from NZ_FOYT01000003.1 coordinate 64,199, forward strand.
AAGCCGCCGGCCTTCCGGTCAGCCGCGTCGGCGATGCCGACGCGCTCCAGCAGTTCGACCGGGTCGTCGTCACTGCCCTTCGAGGCGATCGCGAATTCGAGGTGCTGTCGGGCCGTCAGGCGGTCGTAGAGGTGATAGCCGTCGGGAAGGACCCCGACAGCCTGCCGAACGGCTAGCGAATCGTCCTGTGCATCGTAGCCGAGGACGGTCGCCGTCCCTCCCGTCGGGCGAACGAAATCAAGGAGGATGTCGATGGTCGTCGACTTCCCTGCGCCGTTCGGCCCGAGGAAGCCGAATATCTCCCCTCTGCGGACGGTGAGTGTTACATCGTTGAGCGCAGTGACGTCGCCGTACTGCTTGCCGAGTCCAACAAGTTCGATCGCGATCTCGTCGGCGAGAGGGTCGGCTCGTGTATCGAGTTGACTCATACGACTTCCATACGAGCGATTGCAGCAAGGGTGCGCTCGCCGAATACGTCCGTGTTTTAAATACTCGGCCGTCGGTGACGAGCGATCTTTGTCCGGAGGGTCACGATCGGATCAACACCTCCCGCCGGAACAGGACGATGAACACAGCGATCATGACGAGACCGAACACCGCTCCGAGAATTCCTTCGCCAGTGACGAGGAAGACCTCGCCGGCGATGAAACCCTGTTCGTTCGCGTAGATACTTCCCAGAACCCACGGGTTGAGGATGTTCCAGACGAGGTGCAGAATCGCCACGGGCAGGACGCTTCCGTTCGAGAGGAAGTAACAGTACGCGAATGGGAACGAGATGGCGAACACGGCGATCGCCTGAACGACAGCGACGGTGAGGGGGTCACCGACACCGGTCACTGCGGCCGCCCGGTAGAGGAATGCGGAGTGAAACAGCGCCCAGACGACACCCACGGCCGCCGTGGCACCCGCTCGTCCCCATTTTTCGGTCAGTGCCGGGAGTAGGTATCCCCGCCAGCCTAACTCCTCGCCGTACATTCTGACGAGCTGCTCGAATAGGACAATCGCCAGGACGGCGAACCCGAACTGTTCGATGACCATGACCACGAAGTTCTGTGGGCCCGGCTGGTAGACGCCGAGACCACTCGCGAGGGCGATGGCACCGACGCTGCCGATAAACAGGGCCGGGTAGAGGAACGCGAATCCGAGCGACGGGATGGTCGCACCGCGAATCGAGGACACGATCGTTCCGACGATGGACTGACCCTGGATCCGGCGAAGGGCGAGAACGACGACAGCGGGCGTGAGCATCAGCACGGTTGTCGTGTAACCTGGAATCGAATCGGTGACGATCAGTAGCGATATCGACCAGCTAACGACTAATGTAATCACCACGAATGCGCCGATATACACGTCCGGCGGCACCTCGAATTTTGGGGCGGCCCGTTCAACAGCCATCCGGGCCCCTCCAGCCAGTGACATCATCACGTCGCGCGAATTCTACTGCCTCACCGTGGAGTACAGGTCGTGAATCGAATGGATTCATAGACGTCTGATACGGGTCAAAGTTCCAAGATTGCGCTCGCCGTATCTATCCGTGTTTTATATACATCTTGGCTAACGAGTCGGGGATAGAATGGTGTATTAAACGGTGTATCCAATTAGCCTGGGGGGAGCCCATCACGGCAGATTGGATTCTACTTCTCGAGAGTAACGCTCCCGTCGTGGCCAACGTCGATATTAGATTCGGCGTACACGTCATCAACGCGGCTGTCGCCACGTATCCCAGCGCTCTCTTCGTCACTTCGGCCTCGAAGGGTGGGAACGAGCAGGCCAGGATCTATACGGAGACTCCCCTCGACGACGTAGACGTACGTGATGACGCCGACGAGTCCAACAAAGCCTGCAACCACACCCAAGAATCCGGCTTCGAAACCGAAGGCCCCGCCAGTCCAACTGGTCGGTCCCGTCACTTCGAGGGCGAGAATGTGGGCCGGAAGTTCGATGCCACTCACGGGCTGGCCGAACAGGACTCCCATCGAGATGTTCCAACTGGTGTGGAACCCAATCGCGAGCGCGAGTCGACCAGTCAACACGTAGCTCGCTGCGACCGTAATCGCAATAACTGCAATCACGACCACGGAGGCGAGTGAGGCGCCGGCGTTCGCCGAGTGAACGATACCGAACACGACGCTAGAAACGATGATGGCAGCAAGGACGGCCGGGACCGTCCCATAGTTCGCAAACCCCTCGGCAACGTTCTTCAGAACGACCCCACGAGCCACGAGTTCTTCGTAGAAGCCGACGACTGCAAAGAGGAGCAATGCGCCGACCAGTCCCAGAATGAATCCTTCGGGTCCAGCGACGATTGTATCGACCACGACAGCCCATCCTGCGGATAGCGCGACGCCGACAGCAACAGTTTGCGCGATGAGGGCTAGCCCGGCACCAACCACGAGATCACGCCCCCATACCTTTCGCTCTCGAAACCCGTAGTCAGTAACCGGTCGCTGATCGATGTAGCGAGCAACCACGAGGGCACCAATGACGGCCCCGAGACCGAGTCCAAGTGTGGTAAGGACAAGGTAGCCGAACGAGAGTGGTTGCACGAATGCCACTGATACGAGGTCAGCGACAATCGTTCCGACGACAGCGAATGTCGCGATCACGACGAACCCGATGAGGAGTCGGACCAACGCGCGTGGCCGTCGCTCGACACTGTTCCAAACGAGGCTTCGAATGTGCATACATGATGAATGTTCGGCAGAGAAAGAATGGCTCCGTCGTATCCATCAGGCTTTACAAATAGTCTGATCCACTGCGAACTCCGCGGAACGGAGGTGAGATATGCCAACTCTTCGTTTCCACCAAGCCCTCGACAACCCACAACCGCGAGTCATACCGATTGTTTCGATCGGATCGTGGTGGAGCCGAATCCAGCGTCCCAATGCCGTGCTCTTCGAAGGTATCGACCCAGAACTCTCTCCACTCGTCTCAGTTGGCCAGTCGGAAATCAAACGCCGAGATTGCCACCGCTACCTCAATCGTCCGCGGAGCTATCCTGGCTCGTCGGCATAGCCACGCGTAGCGCATCGCCGATGAGCGTGTTCTGCGCTCGGCGAAGGCGGTCAGAGAGTGACTGGGGGGTGATATCGAGTTCTTCAGCGACGGCCGCCATCGACGTCTCCCTCGGAAGATCAAAGAAGCCCATCTGCCACGCTGTTACCAGCGCCTCGTGTTGTTTCGGGGTGAGTCCGAACTGGCTGCCCGTCTGCGCGTAGGACATCTCGTGGAGGCGGACGAGGTCGAACGAGAACCCTTGATCGCGGAGATGGGAGGTAAACTCGCCGATCAATGCATGGTCATCGAATCGGATTCGAAGAACCCACCCGTCGGCCGTCCCCTTGGCTTTCAGGATCGATGTCCCCTCGTTCGTGTACGCCTGTACGAGGGATTCGACGCTCTCTACCCATATCGCACGATACATCGTACCCAGGTCGCCGTCCAGTATCTGCTGGAGGGAATCGATCGACCCGTCCGAACTGGCGGCGGCTTCGAAGGCCGCGTTCGACACCCCGGAGACCATGAAGTACGGGGTCAGGGACTCCATATCCGAGGCGACGACTCGGTCGATCTGGACGACAGCCTCCGGCTCAACCTCGAACGTCTCGGAGAGTGCGAAGGCTCGCGGAGGGACGCGGAACTCTCCAAAGATGGCCATGAGATACTATTTTCAACGTGACTGAATAATTGTTTGGGAGCGAGTCCGTAGTGGCGAGACGATTCGCTGACCGAACGAGCACGGAAGTCACGACGCTGCCTCGGGAATTCAAAACCGGAGACAGGAGGCAGCTCGAGTTGCACGACTCTTCATCCGGAGGCAATCATATCGTGAACGACGACGGAAATGTCCTATATCAGCTTCATTCCTCGGGACCGTACAGTTCAGCCAAGAACGTCCGGATATGGTCGGTCGCACGACCCTGCCCAGTAGTCGAGAGGAAGTGGCGTTCGCCGGCCAAGGTGAGACACTCCACGAGCGATGGCAGCGTTTGCTTGACCTGTGGGCGAATTCGACCCGCGGGGAAGAACGGATCCCGTTCGCCCAAGACCAGCAGGGTCGGTGCGTCGAACCCGGCCAGTGCCGCCGGGTCGTCCGGACCGGGGAAGGCAGCTTTGAGATCACCCGTCCGAAGCGCTTGCCCGACTGTCTCGATCACGACGTCGTCAACAGACCGTATCGAATCGCTGAACATCGGGGCGAGAGCACGGGTCAACAACCCGCGTCGTGGGACGGCCCGATAGACCAGCGAGAGAGCGACGATTCGGGCGAGAGCCGGCGAAAGAGGGGTGCCAAAACCTGCGGGGGCGACCAGTACGGCGCCGGTGATTCGGTCTGGGGCGTGAACGGCCGTCTCCAGGAGAATTCCCCCGCCATGGGACATTCCGACCATCGCTGCCCGATCGATTCCGAGGCCATCGAGTACGTCGACGACCCACGGACCGTACTCGTCGGGTTCGTGCGGGTCGCTCCAGCCCGGCTGTCCGGGGGTATCCGGCGCGATGAGGTAGTATGCATCCGCAAGTCCCTGAACCCATGCGAGGGTCACCGGATTCGTGACGTTACCGCCTTGGAATACCATTACCGGCGGCGCAGTGGGATCCCCGGCAGTGAGGACGTGCGTTCGACCCGCGCGGGTCTCGACCCAGTGATCAGTGATGGCTTCCTCAAGGAGGACACTGATAGCGTTCTCGTAGAGTTCCCCGAACCGAGACACGCCGGCAGAGCGAGTACCGCCGTCGACCGAGTCAGCAGTTGCCCCGGAGATCTCTGGGCTGTCGGTGGCGATGGGTTCGTGACCAGAGCGGGATCGTGTATTCATACCAGTGATACGTCTGATGACACGATATAATTGCTTGGCCAGTCGTTGGCAGAGCGACCGGGGGCTTGCTTAACAGTGGCGGTGCTCTGGGAAGACACAGGTCACTACTGATTTATTAGTTCCACCTCCGGTCCAGTTGGTGACATGTCCTCAGACGCTATTTCGGCAGATGTTCAGCAGTCGCTCGTCGCCACTGTCACGACCGAGACGGTCCCCGGGTCACGAGATTGTAGAAATCCTCGGCATCGCCCCGTAAACACCGTCTGAGCACGGAATGTGGGGAGAGACATCACCTAGGGGCTTCGGAATCTCGCCGGCGGCGAACTCAAGGACTACTCGAAGTTGCTCGGTGATGCCCGAGATCAGGCCATCGAGCGGATGCAAGCGAACGCACTCGAGAGGGGTGCTGACGCCGTCGTCAACGTCCGGATGGGAACGTCGGAGGTCACCCAGAGCGCGTCCGAAGTAATCACCTATGGGACGGCTGTCAAACTCGCTTGAAGTACCATCTATTGATCAAAAGGGCACTGACCACCGGCTCAATAGTGGTCGCAAGTGCCACAGTCTACGTTCCATATGCATTGAGAACTCCAGTCTCAACTATAGGTCGGTTGGGATGTCGAGAATGCAACCGTCGCGCTCTCGCCGGAAGTGACCGCTCTGGCACGGAAAGCAACCGACGTTGTCGGGCTTGACTACGCTGGCGTTGACCCGATAAAGGCGATGATGGCTGGACCGTCCGGGAGGGTAACACGACGGCCGGTTTCAGAGCGCCGTTCGAAGCGACCGGTCGAAGCGTAGCCCCCTATATCGCGTCACCCGATATCCTTTCGGAGTACAGCGTCGACGTGGAGAAGCGAGTCGGCGACACGGACGCTGATTCTGCGTCAAACGGAGAATAGTTGGGTGGACACCGGGGTCACCCGCCGAGCCACCAGCCGTAGAGCTGTTCCTGCTCGTCTGTGTCGGGATGCTTTTTCGACTGGCCGTAGGTCTTCCCCTTGAGGAGTTGGCGTTCGACGGCGTTCGCTGCGAGACGGAGGGCGTGAGAGGCACCGTACCCCTCCCCGTCTGCAGTGAAGTAGCCACGATCAGTTACTAATCGAATCCGTGCGAGCACGAGTGGCACGCCCCGACTCTGTTCCTTGTGCTCCTGAATTTCGATGCTGGCCTTGATCACGCTCATCTCGCCGTACTTCGAGGCCATGCCCTCGATCAGCGAGGCGACGTCGTCGTAGTCCATCCCCTCCAGCAGGTCGAGCCCGAACACCTGCACGGCGTTTCGGTCGTCGCGCTCCCAGGTGAGTGCCTCGATGACGTCCGTCTTCGTGACGATACCGACCGGTTCGTCGGTGTCGTCGGTCGTGACGACGAGTGAGGAGATCTCCTGCTCGAACATCGTCTCGACGACCTCGTCGAGCGGTGCGCTCCGTTCTACCGTCACGACTGCATCGGACATCAGGTTCCGTACCGGTAGGTCGAGCATTCGGTCGGCGTCGCCCTCACGCGAGCCGAACCCGCCACGATTCTTCCCTCCGCCACCGCGGCCGCCGAAGTTACTCGACGAACCACCCTGACTCTTACTGCCACCTCGCGTCGTGAACTCGATAACGTCGTACAGGCTCACCATTCCAGCGAGGGCGTCCCCGTCGACGACCGGGAGATGGGCGATTCCGGCTTCTCGAAGCATGTTGAGCGCTTTCCCGATCGTGGTTTCAGGAGTCGCGCTGATCAGCTTCCCTGTGTAGGTGTCCTCGACAGTCGCCGCGTCGAGAAACGGACGGACAGCCTCGAGGACGGCGTCGGCGGTCACCACACCGACGACACGGTCGTCGTGGAGTACGGGGAGCGTTTTTGCGTCGCTACCGATCATGAGTCGCGCGACCTCACGGACGTCCTCGGTACGGCCGACTGTCGGGACGTGCTGTACTTGTGAGCCGACCTTCGCAGACGGCTGATTCGACGAGGAAGCCAGCTGTCGGCGACTAACGATGCCGCGATACTCGTCGCCGTCTGTGACGACGACGGCATCGAGTTCTTGATTCTCGAATGCCCCGGCAACCTTCGAGAGCGGTGTGCCGATGTCGAACTCCGTGAACTTTGAGGAGAGGATCTCAGAGATATCCATGTGTGACTTCCTACTAAGAGGGTCCCTGGACGGTTATGCCTATCCCACTCCCGTACTGTTCGAGCCGGTCTCTGCGACAGTCTCTCTGTTCGGAACTACCCGAATACACGACAGGAAGTAAGACTCCGTCCGATGGCGACCACACGACTGCAGATCCGAGCGACGTGCGTTCCGTACCTGATACCGTTCGCGTCTGTACCGGAAACCAGATCTCCTTAGAATCCGAGGAGACGAAACGATATACGTGCAGAGTGTTAACAATGAACATGTCGACGCCTGAGCGGTCCCGTTCAGTTCTGACCACGAAGCGGGGAGGCGGTTCAACCGCGCCCGACTCTCGACATCGGACACACACCAGGCTTACACCCGTTCCGTCGATTCGAGATAGAGAGGGTAGTACACGACAACGCCACGTAAGAGGTGAGGCGAGTGTCGTCCGAGACTGACGAGGCCACGGGCGGATCCGGCACTGAGGAGGAGACGGTCGGCGAACTGTCCGAGGGTCTCCAGGTCGAACTGTTCCACCCGGACACCGAGCGTAAGCCGGGCGACACGAACGTCGAACGATGGGGGTTCGACGTCCACCCGCAGGTGTTCCCGATCGCCTGCGCGGTGATCGCACTGTTCATCGGCCTCACGCTGGCGTTCAAGTCGGGGTCGGCGGACGTCTTCGGGACCGGGCAGACGATCATCTCTGCGGGTGGTGGGTGGTTCTACATCCTCGCAGTGAACGTCTTCATCCTCGTCATTCTGTACTTCGCACTGAGCAAGTACGGGAGTATCCGCATCGGCGGCGTCGAGGCTGATAGGGAGTTCACGACCTTCTCCTGGATGGCGATGTTGTTCAGCGCCGGGATGGGAATCGGCCTGATGTTCTTCAGCGTCGCCGAGCCGATCTCCCACTTCGGATCCGTGCCGCCGTTTTTCGCGGGCGTGGAGAGCGGAACCAGGGCCGCTGGCACGGCGGGGATGGCGATGACCTACTTTCACTGGGGCATCCACCCCTGGGCGATATACGCGCTCGTCGGACTCGGACTGGCGTTTTTCTCGTTCAATCGCGGGCTTCCACTGACCTTTCGGTCCATCTTCTGGCCGTTGCTCGGCGAGCGAATCTACGGGTGGCCGGGCCATCTCATCGACATCCTCTCTGTCATGGCGACGCTGTTCGGCCTCTCGACGTCGCTCGGGATCGGCGTCCAGCAGGTCAACGCCGGCTTCACGGTCCTCTCAGGCCAGTATCTCTCGACGACAATCCCCCAAGCAACGTGGGTGCAGGTCGCGCTCATCGCGGGCATCACCGCCATCGCGACGCTGTCGGTCGCCGCGGGCCTCGACGGCGGCGTCCGCAGACTCAGCGAGTTGAACCTGTATCTTATGCTCGCGTTCCTCGCGCTGATGCTCGCCGTCGGGCCGACGCTGTACCTCCTCAGAGGGTTCGTCTCCAGTATCGGAACCTACGTCGGCGTCCTTCCCGAGTTGGCGTTCTGGACCCAGACCGCCGGAGGCACGACCTGGCAGAGCGGCTGGACTATCTTCTACTGGGGATGGTGGATCTCGTGGTCGCCGTTCGTCGGCATGTTCATCGCCCGTATCTCGAAGGGCCGGACCGTCCGCGAGTTCGTGCTCGCAGTCCTCATTTTACCCTCGCTGTTTTCGTTCTTCTGGATGTCCACGTTCGGCGGGTCGGCCCTGTTCGTCGAACTGGAGACGAGTGCTACCCTCGTCGGGGCGGTCGACGAGAACGTCGCGACTGCGATGTTCGAGCTATTCTCGTTTTATCCGCTGACCGCGCTGTTGTCGGTCATCGGGGTCGTGCTCGTGATCACCTTCTTCGTCACCTCGTCGGACTCCGGGTCGCTGGTGATCGACCACCTGACCTCCGGCGGGAAATACGACGTCCCAGTCACCCAGCGGGTCTTCTGGGCTGTCGCCGAAGGTGCCGTCGCGGCCGTCCTGTTGATCGGGGGCGGACTCGGCGCGCTCCAGACCGCCGCGATCGCGGCTGGCCTCCCCTTCGCGTTCGTTCTCTTGTTGATGTGCTATACGGTCTACCTGGGGCTCGACAGCGAATACGAGATCATGGAATCCGACGAGTTCGCCGAGTGGGTAGAACGGATCGAGGCGCAGAACAATATCCCCCCGGCCGGGAGCGAGGACGTCGTGAGAGAGGGAGACGATAGTGGCGATGTGACCAGTGGCGACGACTGACAGCGACCTTCGGGACGCTGCTGTACTGAATGAGTGTATCCAAGGGCCAGCGTGGGGAGGGCAAGGCCGGCTCCGATGACCGTGCCATCGAGGGAAGAGACCAGAACGGCAGCGTCAAGCAACAACACGACGAGCGTGGCGGCGAACTAGCAACAGAGGGCTGACACTGTCCGAAATAAACAAAAACCAAAAACTATCCCCACGTATGTCAGTACGTCTATAAGTTATAGGACGACGTGTAGTGTCCTATGGGATCAGTTGTTGAGCGTCGACCAGTTGCGTTCACTCTCGGCTTCGGCGCTGCGATGATCGCGGTCACAGTCGTCAGTCGCGTCGCACTCGAGGCGCTGTTCCCGAGTCTCACTCTCCACGGTATCGGCCTGATCCTCAACTGGGTCTTCGTCGCCCTGGTCGTCGGTCTCGTCGCGTGGCTCGGTTGGTGGGAGAAGATACGCCTCACGGCACCCGTCAACCGCCGCGCGCTGATCTATCTGCTCCCGTTCGCCGCGATGGTGTTCGTCCCGGTTGCGTTCGGATTCGCCATCCCGGACGTATCGCTGGTCGAGGGCACGACGCTTCCCGCGTGGGCCGCTCTGTTCGTCGTCGTTGTCGGCGTCGCACTCGGCGCAGCCGTCTCGGAGGAACTCCTCTACCGCGGCGTGTTGCTCCGGGCACTCGAACCACGTGGTCGCGTTCTGGCCGTCGTTCTACCGGCCGTCGTGTTCGGCCTCTCGCACGTCTCACAGGTCATCCTCGGCAACTCCCTCGCCGAGTGGCTCCCCCAGATGATCCTGATCATCCCGCTGGGAATCGGCCTCGGGGCCGTCGCCTTCCGACTGGAGAGCCTCTGGCCACTCGTCCTCTGGCATTTCTCGGTCGACGTTACGGGTCTGTTGGTCGCGAATCCCTCGCCCCTGATGGATCTCGCGGCCATTGGCCTGATATTCGTCGTCTTCGTGGTCGGCGTGAGTCTCCTCTGGCAGGATCGACGACTCGAGGCGCCGCGAACGCGTGCGCGGACCGAACTTCCAGAGTGAAATACGAGATTTCCTTCGAACACAGCGGGACGGTTCGTCGGCGGATCCCCGGGGCATCTTCGTCCAGAGACGGGTGTATTTGCCCGCCACGCCGACTGTTTCTACCGAACGACTGATTCAGACTCAGCAGTTCAAGAAATAAGACACGCATCAATTCCATCCTCGGAGGTTGTGAAGTTGGGACTACACCGGGTTTAGCGGGGACGTGGAGCGTGTTTTCGGGCGAATCGGCGAACGGGAACTGCTTGGGACCGCTCTCCGAACGGCGTTCCTGCCGTACACCAAATCACATGGCCGAATTCCGGTGACTTCCGGAGGCGTTGCCAGTTAGAGGCCGTGCTACCCCAGACTGAGAGCGTTACTACTCGACCCCGGTCTCCGTCTTCGACAGCGTCACCGTGTTGTCGGCCGTCACAACGAATCCGACACATCTGCTTCGAAAAGGACACTAGCTTGGCCCGCCGGCGGAAAGTTGCAGTATCTCCAGATCGGATTCGACTCCACCGACCCGAGTGGTGCCAACGTTCGCATCCAGCCCGTTCATCTGAGACCTGTTTTGATAAACCGGGTGAAAAACTTCGGAGTTTTTGATCGCCTAACACGAATCAGAACTGTGGAGTACGAAATCGGGCCGGAAGAGTCGGTCAGCGAGGCCGTCGTACGCGCGGTGAGCGCAGTCGAGGGCCGTAAACCATGTTCCCTCCGACCGCTGGCGGATGTCGTCGATCCGACTGCGTTAGATTCGTTGTTCGACCCGCGGTACGACGGAACACCTCGGACGGGGGGACGCCTCTCGTTCGTGTACAACGATTGTTGCGTTACGATCGACAATGGTGAGTATCTCACGCTCCTGTCGCTCGAAGACCGGGTTTGCGACGAACGCGGTCGAGAACCCTCTGACAGTTGCGTCCGCTGACGGAGTCGCTAATAGTCGCTCGCCGGGAGGTTACTGCTTGGGGTCACGGGCGGTCAACAACCCCTGTGCCATGAGTCGTCGGGCGATGACGACCAGACCGTTCCCGAATCCTTCGCCGAATATCGCTTGTTCCTCCTTGGTGTCGGGCATGAGTGAACTCACGAGAATCGTCGAGCGGTCGATCAGGAGGAGTCGACCGATGGCCGTCTCGTCTTCGGTCACGTTCTCGCCGTGTAGCCACTCCAAGCCAGAGATGAACGTCGTGGCGTCCGGCACGGCCGTTTGTATCTGGTCCTGAAGCGACTCCGTCAACGCGCCGATGAGAAGGTCGACTCCGTCACCGACCTCGTTGAGGCTGGCAACGAGATCCTCCGTCAAGAGCGACTCGTCGCCGACGACGAGAACGACCTCCTCGGATGCTTCCTCGATGAGTTGGTCCGTCCGATTTTCGATCGCGTCCCGTCCGGACATCGCCCATATCTGCTGGACGGGGGTCTCGTCGTCCTGCTCGACGATTTCGACCGTGTCCAGCGCATCGTGGAGTCGCTCGACGCGGTCTTCGTACTGGTCGCGCAGCGTCTCGGTCGCCTCGTCGAGCGGAACCGCTCGGAACTGCTGCGGGCTCGAATGCTGGATCTCGACCAGGCCTTGCGCTTCCAGCACTCGAATCGCATCGTACACCCGCGTTCGGGGAACCTCCGTCATCTCACTCAACTGCTTCGCTGTGCCCGTGTGGAGACGGGACAGGCCGACGAAGCATCGCGCCTCGTATTCCTTCAAGCCGAGTTGTTGGAGGACTTGGGTCGCTTCCTCCAAGCTATTAGTCGTATCCATGTGTCCCAACCTCCCAGGGAGGTTCCCTAGTGGTCCTATAGACGATTCGGCCCCGCCACGGATAGGTATTGTCACTTAGTTCATGACGGCACCGACCGGAGATACGTGGCAGGACCGATCTGATGACCTGAAACTGCGGTCCAACCATAGCTCTCGGAGATTTTGTGAGTATCGTAGTGACAACAACAAAATGAGCGTCTCGACGCGTAGAGATGCAAATATACGAACGAGTAGTAGAGTCACTCGTTTAATCACAAAAGGATTTACCGCGTGGAGTACAACCTCCGAATCGGTGCGCAATCTAGTACTGTGTCCCAACCACGCTACTGCTGCGTGCCGCCCCGGCCACTTCGTGTGGCCGGAACGTGCTGATCCAATGCCGCTAAATCGATGAACAACGATCCAATAGAGGACCCACAGTCCGTCGCAATCGAGCAACTCGAACGGTTCGGGTTGAGTGCCTACGCCGCACGGACGTTCGTCGCGCTTGCGAGCCTCGGCACGGGGACGGCCAGAGATATCAGTCAGGTGTCAGAGGTGCCGCGCACTCGAGTATACGACGCGATCGACGAGTTGCACGACCGGGGGCTCGTCGATATCCTCCAGTCGTCACCCAAGCAGTTCTGGGCAATCTCCGCCGAAACCGCGAGTCGGACATTCGAACACGAGCTCCAGCACCGCACGGAAGTCCTCCAGACGGCACTGAGTGAACTCGAACCGATCGAACAGCGGGCCGAGCAGCGCGGCGTCTGGACGGTGAACGGGCAGACTGCGGTCACGGAACGAGTTCTGAATTTCTTTGCTAGCGCGGAGGATGAAATCGTCTACATGACCGTCGAAGACCTGCTCACCGAGGACCTGATCGAGGGGTTAGGTGAGGCCGCAGAGCGGGGTGTTTCGATCAGGCTCGGCGGGGTGTCGACGGAGGTCCAGGAACGCATTCAGGACGAGATTCCCGGCGCGACGATGTTTGAGTCGCTGTGGGTCTGGACGGATACGTCGGCGGGGCGGCTCATGATGGTCGACGGGCGAAAGACCCTCGTGAGTGCGCTCGTCAACGGCGTGGACACGAGTCCGTCCGATCCGCGGTCGGAGACCGCCATCTGGGGAGAGGGAGACACGAACAGTCTGGTCGTGGTTTTGAAGGCGATCTTCACCTGGCGCCTCCAGACGGACCCGCCAGACTAACGCGACCCGGACTATCGATCAGTTACAACGCGTCCACGTGAATCCACGAGGCGTAGAACGCTGACCGACGTACTGGAACTATCTCTCGTGAGGTGAGTGGGTCGCCGAACAGACCCCGGCTGATACCTGGTGAAACTGTGATGCGGTGGGACGGGTTGTCCTTACGCACTCTCGTCCTCGTCGGCGCCGATAGTGTGCCTCGATTCTACTAACTACCGGAGACCACACCAGTCGAAAGAATAGCTCCGTTCGCGGATCAGGGATTCGGCAGCCACACGTCTCCAGTGAACGAGTCGAGCACTGTCTCGACCTGTTCGTCGGGGTGGTACCGGACGACTCCGCTCCCGTGTTGGAATTCGACGACGCCGTGGGCCGATAACTTCGGCAGATGGACGTGGTGGAGTTGGATGGCGAGTCCTTCGCGATCCAGGGGTGGACCGTTTGTGAAGTCGAAAGCTCGACCGTGTATCTGATCGACGAGGTCGTCGAACGTCGATGTCCCGTCAGTCTCGTGGCGCAAGTGGTGGATTATCCGACGTCGGTGCCGATCGGCGACGAGTTGGAGACACGCGTCGAGACTGTGAATCGACATACCGCGTAACTATCTATCAGGGTACCTCAATTGGGGCGGTTTTCACACTCGAGAATATTTTGATTATGTGAGTTACACTCGGTGAGCACAGGCCCACGAGAGTGGTAGAGTGAATGCGGTAGGCCATCGAAGTCTACGTCACCCGGTTAATCAATAACTGTTTAATTATTAAAATGTCGTCACTTGATGCAGTCGGAGAGCGTTCGTCCCGGTGTCCGCCCACCGGCGGAGAGATTACACGTGGTACGAAACGACATCAGCTCGGATGAAGGTGAACGGCGCCGATAACGACCACAGATCGTCCCTGCCAGGTCCTCCCCAGCGACTGAACGATGCCAAAATGCAACAATTGTGATACGTTTGTAACGCCACGGTTTGCCCGCGTCTTCGGGGACAACGAGGACGACATCTACGGCTGCCGGAACTGTCTGTCAGTCACAGCACTGGTCGAGGGGCACGCGTCACGGGATACCGCGTGACGGCGACGAACGCCTCCGACCTCGATCGATGCTCGGTGTCGGTGCGGTAATTATCAACAGAACATGACAAGCACACACGACTCCGTTTCAGAAGCAACGCTCTACGTATGCCGTGATTGTGGAGACGGCATCGAAGACCCCAACACGAACAACTGTCCTCACTGTGGCGGACCGTTGGTGAACAGTACTGTCCCGCACGATTAGTACGAAATCGTGCGGAACGCACATATTCATAGTCGACCTCGTGACACGAATTCCTCCGCTGAGGGTTCTCTGCGACCTCTAGACGGCGGCTCAACGAATCGAAGACGGGTTCTTCAGCTCGGTTCCAAAGTGGTCATCGATGTGTGCAATCGCGTTCTCTGAGCGTCGTCTTTCTCTCACATTCTCTTCTTCAGTCGCCCCGCCAGAGTTCCCAAAGGGGGCGACCAAATCGGCGCGAAGGGTACGTCCTGCAGGTTGAGGCTGTAGCCGACACCCGAATCGAACGGCACGTGATTCGAGAAGTCTCGGCACTACGGAAGATGGACGACGAGTAGGGAACACCACTCACACACTCCCAGTAGTCTCCGGTGTCCGGGAACACGGACACCTGAAAGAGATGCAGGTGCCCGCGTGGGAAACCAGTTCTTTTCCCTCCAAAGCGCCTCCGTTCGGTATGGCGTTCTTTTCACCAACGCTGGTCGTTCAGGGCTTGGCTTCCACGCCCGTAACGGCCGAGATGCTCGTCGTCTTCGCCCTCATTCTCCTCGCACTCGTGCTCTTTGCGACCGAATGGTTCCCTATCGACGTCACCGCCATTTTGATCATGGTGCTGTTGATGGTGCTCGGGCCGTGGACACAGATCTCCCCGCGGGAGGGAATCTCCGGATTCGCGAATCCAGCGACGATCACGGTCCTGGCGATGCTCATCCTGAGCACGGGAATCAACCGAACCGGCATCGTCCAACTGATTGGCCGGAAGATGGCTGCGTTCGCGGGAACGGATCGGCGAAAGCAACTCGCCGCGACGATCGGGGTCACTGGCCCGGTCTCGGGGTTCGTCAACAACACGCCGGTCGTCGCGATTCTGGTGCCCGTGATCGCCGACCTCGCACACGAGGGGAACACCTCTCCCTCGAAGCTGCTGATGCCGCTGTCGTTCGCGTCGATGCTCGGGGGGACGCTCACGCTCATCGGGACCTCGACGAACATCCTCGCGAGCGACATCGCGGCCCAGCTCGGGGCCGAGTCGCCCGAGCTCGGATTACAAGCCTTCGGGATGTTCGAGTTCACCAAACTCGGTGTGATCGTCTTTGCGGTCGGCGCGGTGTACCTCATGACGGTCGGCGTCCGACTGCTCCCCGAACGGATTCCCGCTGACGAGGACCTCGTCGAGGAGTACGCGCTCCAGGAGTACCTCGCGGACGTTGTCGTCCCGGCGAACTCACCACTGATCGGCCAGACCGTCCGGGAGGCGCTCGGCGAGGACGACCTCGATATCGACGTGTTACAGCTGATTCGCTACGGCGAGCGGTTCGACGAACCGCTCGCTCGGAAAGAGATTCGCGAAAACGATACGCTCCGACTCAGGACGAACCGAGAGACACTGGAGTACATCATGGATGCGGAAGGGCTCACACTGTCGGGAAATCCCCAAACCGAAGACGACCTTCACCCGGACGAGGAGGAACCAGTCCTCGTCGAGGTCGTCGTCCCGTCGGGATCGTTCCTCGTCGGGGAGACGCTGACGAGTTCGACGTTCCGCCAGCGCTACGACGCGAACGTCCTCGCGTTTCGAACACGTGGCGACGTCGTCCGAGACCGATTCGAGGACATCCGTATCAGGGTCGGTGACACTCTCCTCGTGCAGGCACCGCCCGATAGCCTCACCCGTCTCGTCGAGAACGAGGACTTCATCGTCGCCCACGAGTTCGACGAGGTGACCTACCGGAGCGAGAAGATTCCGTTCGCGGTTGGAATCATTGCTGGCGTGGTCGCACTGCCGGCGTTGAACATTCTCCCGATCGTCGTCTCGGCACTTGCCGGCGTCGTGGCGATGGTCTTCACCGGCGTGCTCAAGCCGACAGAACTCTACTCGTCCGTCGAATGGAACGTGATCTTCCTGCTCGCCGGCGTCATCCCTCTCGGCATTGCGCTGCAGCAGACCGGGGCGGCAGCGCTGCTGGGCAACGCCGTGGCTTCGACTGCGACGTTCTTGCCAGCGATCGGCGTCCTGTGGGTGTTCTATCTCGCGACCGGGCTGTTGACGAGCGTCATCAGCAACAACGCGAGCGTCGTCCTCATGATTCCGGTGGCTGCCAACGCCGCCCAGTCGATCGGGGCGAACGCGTTCGCGTTCGTTCTGGCGGTCACGTTCGCCGCCTCGACGGCGTTCATGACGCCCGTCGGCTACCAGACGAATCTCTTCGTCTACGGGCCGGGCGGGTACACGTTTTCCGACTTCATTCGGGTCGGCGCGCCGTTACAGTTCCTCCTCTCGATTGTCACCGTCCTCGGAATCGCGTTCTTCTGGGGCGTCCGCGTGTGAGACGAACCGTTCTGCCCGAGATACCGCGCCGACGTCACCACCTCCGACTGGAGGTGTCGTACGAACGTTGATTCATCTGGCCGTCGTGCTAGAAGTATGGCCGAGTTTCCAGACGAACGACAGCTCGTACTACGGGCGCGTTCCCAGTTGGACCAGTGGACGAGAAGTGCCCGGATAAAGGCGTACTCTGAACTGTTCGAAGGTGACGATCCGATCCTCTCTCCTGAAGAGATACGGCTACTCGATGCGCTCGATTCCGAACTGGAGCGCCGAGGCGGCGACGGTGTCTGGGGGACCGACCAGTACGGAATCCACGCGGCGGGGACCTCGAGTTCGGATAGCCCGCTCGGCGTCGTCTGTGTCTACCATCCACAGATCACGAAGGACTCCGTCCTCCGTGGGGGAGACGATTTAGACGACGAGACCGAAGAGCGACTCAACGCAGCGCTCTGGCGATACAGCGAGCGCGTCGCGACACTCGTCGAAGCGGAACTCGACGAATTCGTGCGTCGAACCTAGCGGTAAGCTCCGATCTGTCCCGGTGTCGGGTGGTCGCGCGCATCGATTTCGAACCGGAAGAGAATCCCGCCGCCGACAGCGCGGGCAATACCACACGCTGGCGACGGAATACATTCGCTAGCGGCCGGAGGGAACAGGGGTCACGTCACTCCACGTCGCTCACCGTCGACGACGCAAACACCTCGGTATTCTTCACCCGGATAATCAATACCCAACCCGGTATGAAATCCGGGGATGCTATCCACCTGACTCCCCGACTTACCATCAAATGACCGACTTCGTTGAGAATGTGAGCACACAGACCTCGGAACGCGAATCGTCGGACGGTATCGCGGTGCTCGATAGGATAGAGAGCTGCGTCAAGGAAATCAGTCACGGGTTCGAGCGATGGGATGACCCCTACGCCCGGGGGCCGGGTCTCTATTTCGTCGTCGAGCGTGAGTCGGTAGCCGAGTTCACGGACCCGATGGGGACGAACCGCTGGCCGGTCGAGGACTGTGCGAGCGTGTTTGATGAAACCGATGCACTCCTCGAGACGGCACGAGGAGTTGCCTTTTCCTGCGACGGCGCAGTCGTCATCCACAACGACGGGACGATTCAAGAGGAGATGGTCAGGGTCGACCAGCTACCGACAGCCGAACGAGCACGGGGCGACGAACTTCCCTATGCGGGATGGATGGGCACCCGCCATATGAGCGCGCTGGAAACCGCGACCCGCAAGGAAGTGGTCGCAGCCATCACACTCAGCGAGGAGGACGGGCGAGTGACGACTTTCACTGACGTAGGGTTCGAAGACTATCGAAGGACGAGAGACGACGAAGACGAACGTGCGACTGACTGACCTACGGAGCGTGAATACCCATGGTCGTTGAGTCGAGCTTGTTACTCACGTTTCTCGCCGGGCTGACTCTCGTCTTGGCCGTTGCGCACACATCGGAGCGGTCGCCGACAGACTCGGGCTTGCGCCGGTCGTCGGTGAACTCCTCAACGGGTTGGTGCTCGGCCCATCGATTCTCGGTTTCGCCGCCCCGAACGTCACGGCTATCGTCGTCCCGATTCCCGATCGGCTGACAGCCCTTGCGTCGCTCGTTCTCCTCCTCGTATTGGCCGGAACTGAAATCGACGGTCAGACGGTACGCCGCTACGTTCGACCGACGATAGCGCTCGCTACCGGAGCCTCCGTCGTACCGTTCCTTTCCGGATTCGTCTCGGGATGGGTTCTCCCAGCGAGATTCCTCGTCATCCCCGAGCAACGACTGCCGTTCTGTGGGGAGGCGAACCGGCGCTGACGCGACTACGGGTCTCGTCGGTCGGGTCAGTGGCGGTGCTTTCGTTGAGAGGTTCTCACCGAACGGTGACCACGATACGTGAGAACGAGGCGTTCTTTCACGGCGGCTTCACGACCCACTCGATGAGTGGTTTTTGCGGCCATCCGTGGGCGTTATTAAGTGCTCGCGATGGTGAGCGACGGAGCTGCTGTCCAGATCGGAATTCTCGTTGCGACAGTCGCGGGGCTCTGGATCGGGGCCCGTCTCCTCGTCGATTCCGTGATCAGGCTGGCCCGTCGGCTCGGGCTGTCGGAGCTCACTATCGGCCTCACCGTCGTCGCCGCCGGCACCTCCACTCCGGAACTGGTGGTCACCGCCGACGCGGCACTGGCCGGTCTGGGGGCGATCGCGGTCGGCAACGTCGTCGGGTCGAACATCTACAATCTCGCGTTCATACTCGGCGTCGTCTCGCTGGTTCGGGTCATTCCGATCGAGCGGTCGCTGGTCCACCGTGACGGAGTGGTTCTGGTCGCGAGCACGCTCGTCGGTGCCGCAGTCATGTTCGACCGAACGGTGGTCCGTGTCGAAGGTGCCGTGCTCCTCGTCTCGTTCGTCGCCTACACGGCGTACCTGCTCCGGACCGGTGATGACCCCCCGGACACGGTTCCCAGTTCCGTGAGAGGGGGGATACCGACAGCGCTGACCGAACGTGTGACGTTCCGCGGACGCGATGCGGTCCTGCTGGTGCTGGGGCTCGCCGTGGTCTTGGTGAGCGGCGACCTGATGGTGGAGACGGCCTCCACGCTGGCACGGGCAGCGGTCATCCAGCCGGTGTCCTTCGGGTCAGTCGCGCTCGAGTCCGTCGCATGGCTCATCGTCGTCGCTGGGGTCGTGGTCGCGGCGCTGTGGACGGGCCGAAAGCTCTCGCGGCCGGAAGGAGCGGTGTTCGCTGCCTCGGAGGTCGGACGGTGGGTGCTGGGACTGCTGGGGCTGGTCGGATGAGAGACGCTCGGCCGCGATGAGTGGTCCTGCGAGAGCCACTGCCGAGAGGTGCGCGCCGTTGAATCGGGAAGCCCCTCGAGAAGGCCTGTTGTAAGTCAGTGCGGGACTTCGCTGAGACGGTCGGCTCTCCGTCTCGGCGGTATCGTGGAATCCGGGGTCGCGACGGGTCGGACGGAGACAGCAGCGATTCGCGGGAGTACGCCGGTCTACGACGAAACCGACGTTTGTTCTTCCGGTTCCGTGGCAGGGTCGTCCTCGACGGCTTCGTCGGCGCTCTCGACGTTCGGGTCACCGTTCTTGACCGCCTTGGCCTGCTGTTCCAGCCCTGCGACGTCCATCTCGGCGGCCTTCTCTATCTCGCCGAGAATCTCCTTGATGTCGTCTAGACCGATGAGTTCGCGCGTTTCGGCGTCGAATTGCAGGCTGTCTAACTGGTGTCCGTTGGCCGCCACGTCACTGCCCGCGAGGTGCTTGCCGTAGCGACCCACCAGCGAGGTGAGTTCCTGGGGGATGACGAACGTCGTCGACTCGCCCTGCCCGATCGCTTCGAGCGTGTCCATTCCTTTGTCGATGATGGCGCGTTCGCCCATCGACTCGGCGGACTTGGCGCGCAGGACCGTCGAGATGGCGTCACCCTGTGCTTCGAGGATCTGACTCTGCTTTTCGCCCTGCGCTCTGATGATGTTCGACTGCTTGTCCCCTTCGGCCTTCTCGACTGCACTCCGGCGTTCGCCCTGTGCTTCGAGGATCGTCGCCCGGCGTCTCCGCTCCGCGCCGGTTTGCTGTTCCATCGCGTGCTGAACCTCCTGACTTGGGTTGACCTCTCGGACCTCGACCGACTCGACGCGAATTCCCCATTCGTCGGTCGGTTCGTCCAGTTCCTTTCGAATGCGAGCGTTGATCTCCTGCCGCTTGTTCAGCGTGTCGTCCAGTTCCATGTCGCCGAGGACCGCCCGGAGCGTGGTCTGGGCGAGGTTCGATACCGCCGTCTTGTAGTCTTCGACCTCCAGAAACGCCTTCTTCGCGTCCATCACACGGAGATAGACGACAGCATCCGCTGTCACGGGGGAGTTGTCACGCGTGATCGCCTCCTGACGAGGCACGTCCATCGTCTGAGTACGCATGTCGAACGTGTACGTGCGCGAGACGAACGGAGGGACGAAGTTGATACCCGGTTCGAGCAAGCCGCGATACTCGCCGAACACGGTGAGCGCCTGTTTGTCGTAGGCGTCCACGAACCGCACCATCTGCCAGACCGTCACCACTGCCAGCACCAGTACGAACAGGCCGACAATCCAGAATCCGAGAGCAGAGATCTGTAGCGTGATCGGAGCGTGCATGTGTTCCGGGTTCCGTCCATAACAGCATCAAGAGCCGACATTTTCACTCTCGTTCGGTTTTTAATTATGTGGGGTACACAAACGGCGGCATACGGACTCGCCTACTCAGAGTAGAGTCCCGTCAGGGCTCCGAACGCTCACAGGCCCGCGGCTTTTCAACCGTCACGTGTGCGCATCCGCCGAGCGTATCACGACCGTTCGCGGTCGGGAACGAGCACTCACTTGGGTAGCGACGGCGAACTCCTCAGAACGAAATGTCGGTTTCGTCCGTGGGCCCTCCCGATGCTCCGGAGAGGTTAGCACCCCGGTCGTCGTAGAATTTGCGCCCGATGTACTCGTCGCTTAGATTACCGATGATGGTCGTGAACAACTCGTCGGCCGACGCGTACGTCTCCTGCCCGACGGGTCCGATGATCGTAGAGACCGTCTCAGTTTCCTGAGCGTCTGGAGCCTCGATATCGACCGCTCCGACCTGCCTGATGACCGAGTCTTGGTGGATCGGAAACGTGAGTTCGTCTTCGAGAAATGCGAGTACGTCACTTATCTCCATAGGACAGGTACACCGACGTTCCCCGGTTACCTCAATTGACAGCGTTTTACTACTCGAGGTGTTTTTGATTAACCGAGTCACTTGGCTCCCCGCACCGTTCACGGTGATACTGTGAACGAGCGCTCTCCTAACGGTGCCCCGGTTGTCGCCGCTTCCGAATCGACAGTACACCGAAATGTGGGACAACGCCCCTCGGCTCTGTGCGGTAGCGTCAGCCGTTGCGTGAACGAGGAGGTCAATCTCGTTCGTGAGGTCATCGACTCCGTGCTTCGACGTTCTATACTGCGCGGTCTATGACACCGGTACGTCGTCCAGGTTCCCGACGAACGCTCCGATATCGAGGGCCACACCGACGAGCGTCCACACAGTTATCCGAATCGGGTGCCTATCTCAGAGCATGCCGGACGACACACGGGACCGAGACGAGACCGCAGACGACGAACAGCGACAACAGCCAGAACGGAAGCGAGAGGACGTTCGCGACCGCGCCCAGGAAGAACGAGCGATGAGCGGTGACCCCGGTGGGCGGCTCGGTGACCTCGATGGGGCGCTCGCAGCCCAAGACTATCCAACCACGACGGACGAATTGGTCGAGGCCTATGGCGACTACGAGATCGAAGCCCAGGGTGGGACGATGTCCCTCGAAGAGGTGCTCGCCCCGACCGATAACCAAACGTACGACTCCGCCGACGATGTCCGAAGCCGCGTACTGGGATTGGTGCATCGGTAACCGCCGTCGTCCCGGTATCCGCTCTCGCCGGTCCATCTTTCTCCCGCACTCGAAGTCGGGCTCACCATCTCACGGCACTCTCTCGGCGATTCTCGGTTCCTCCGGTGGTTCGTCGCGCCACTTCTCGTTCGTGTCCTTCGAGGTGATGCGTCGGACGGCGAAACGACCCGGACCACCGCTCCCGTCAGGGACGCATTTTTAATACCGTCGAACGGTCCGTTTCGGTAAGGGACCACTCTATGGACGACTCGACCCGTTCCGCGTCGGCAGACCGCGTCGTCGACCTCTTGGAGCGTGACGCCCGAGACGAGGCTCTCGAACGTCTCGAGACGGTACAGTCGGCGACGGCGGAGGACCGGAAGGCGACGGTGCGGTCACTCCGAGCGGTGGCCGAGGACCGCCCCGTACTCGTCGGGGAGGTCTGTGCGGCGCTGACGTCGTTTCTCGACGACGAGGAACGGTCGATTCGGTTGACGGCCGCGAAACTGTTCGTCGCTGTCGCGGAGGCGACGCCGAACGCCGTCGTCCCCGCGGTTCCGTCGCTCGCCGACCGACTCGGTGACGAAGGGGAGTTCTACTACGTCCGCGCCCGGTGTGCCGAAGCGCTCGGGTACGTGGCGCTCGACCGTCCCGAGGAAGTCAGCGACCCGGGGACGCTGGCGGAGTTGCGGGTCGGACTGTCGTTCGACGAACCGGAGGTGAGAGAGAAGTTGGCGAAGGCGCTGGCGTGCGTCGCACTGGGCGACCCGAGTCGGCTCCGACACCAGGTCGCCTCGCTGGCCGACCACCTCGACGACGACCGAGAACTCGTCCGCTACCACCTCTGTACGGCGCTGGTGGTAGTGGGATGTGAACACCCCGAGAGGCTCTCCGAATCCGAGGCGGCGTTCCGGTCGCGACTGACGGACGAGAACGAGAGCCCGTACGTCCGGGGGCGCGCCGCGGAGGCTCTCGCCTTGCTCGTTCGGGACGGGACGGCCGTCGAACCGGTCTCCGAACTCGACCCGGGTGCGTTCGAAGACGACGAGGCACCGGCGTTTCTGACCGACCGGGTGCGTTTCCTCCGGCGTCTGCAGACCGGCGAACGGACCACCGGAGTGCCCGATGGAGTCGGGACCGTCGAGGCAGTTCGGGCGGAGACGGCCGGTGTCGCGGACGAGATCGCGTCGCCCGACGGCGACGGCGAGTGTCCGAACTGTGGGCTCGCCCTGCCGGCGGAGGGACCGCCGATGTGCCCGCGATGCGGTGCCCCTCGGTGATGGTCGAGACGGAGCGACGCACCGCGAGGCGACCCGACTCCGACCGGCGTTCGAACGCAACCGACGGCGCGGCGACGTACTCCAACAGCGCGGGTCGCCGTAGTTCTGCCCAGACGCGTGCCGACGTCGAGTCCAGCAGCGTCGAAACGGTTGCTTTCGTGCGGAGTAGAGACGCGAACGCGGTGCTTCTTAGTCATCTTGGCGAGCGCTCGCCGTAGTTTCCGCGTCGCAGTCCCGGATAGCTGCGTCGGTCCCCGTAGAAATCGCGCGCTGCCGTCGAAGCCGTCCCGGTCGCACCGCTCAGTCCCCAGCCTCGGCCTCCCGTTTCCCGGCGACGTCGTCGGGCGAGAGTCGGAAGAACCGGAACTCCAGCGTGAGCGGATGGCTGTCGTACACGTCCACGAACGGGATGGCCACTCGCTCCATCGCATCGGCGACGGCCGAGTCGAGCGCCGATTTCGTGATCTCTTCTAACCTTCCCGTGGCGACGACGCTCCGCCAACCGGCGTCCGTCCGGTCGTGCGTGACGAACGAAACCATCACGTCGTCGTCCACGACGTCCGTCTTTCCAGCGTCGTCGGGACCGACTGCGAATCGGAAGTAGAAGTTTCCAGTCTCCGGGTCGTACCCGTACGACACCGGACGGGAGTACGGCGGTTCGCCGCTCGGAGTATCGACCGATATCGTACCCGTTCCACCGTGGTCCAAAAATTCGTTCCGTTCCTCCTCGCTCATCCGTACCGAGCGGACATCCTCCATACAGGCAGTTCTAGTTGGAACGCAAAAACTGTGGCTCCGCGCGCCGACCGCAATCGGACCTGTGGGTCCGCAATCGAGCGCTCCGTTCGGGAATCGAAGGACCGACCGATTCGGGTTCGCGAGCCCACGGCACCGAGACTGGGGACGTTCGGGCGACCCTGACGCTGCCATCTCCCGTGACGGACCTGCTGAACTCGGTTCTGCCGTGCGGCCCTCGAATCGCGAGACCGAACTCGTTCCGGCCAACGTCGAGAGTCGGAAACGGCCCCAAACGATGAAGATGGTCGCAGGCAAACAGCTCTCTTCGGGATGTACGACCGCATCGTGATTGCTGTCGACGGGAGCGACGAAGCGAGGCGAGCAGCACGACGTGGCCTTCAACTGGCTCAGATGTTCGATGCGACCGCTACTGTTCTCTCCGTCGTCGAACGGAAGGCGCTCCGACTCACGGAGACCTCCGCAGAGAAAACTCGGTTCCGAGAACGAGGAGAGGAAGCCCTCGCAGACGTCGAAGAACTCGCGTCCGAACTGGGCTACCCCGTTCGCACGAATCTGACCGAAGGCAAGCCCGCCGTCCGGATCAGCGAGTACGCGGACGAGCGGGGCGCAGACCTGATCGTCGTCGGGAGACAGGGGGTGACCGGGCTCGGTCGGCGTCTCCTCGGCGGCGTTACCGAACGGGTCCTCCATCGAAGCGACGTGCCCGTACTCGTCGTTCCGGGCGGAGACGACGCCGGGACGGAGTCCGGTTACTCGCGAGTCCTCCTCACGACCGACGGGAGCGAAAACGCCGACGTGGCGACTCCCCACGGAGTAGCGATCGCCCAGCGGTATCGCTCGGAGGTCCACGTTTTGAACGTCGTGGATCTCCAGACCGCGGGAGGCGTATTCAACGCGGGAGGCCTCGAAAGGGAGTTCGTCGAACGACTCGACGAGAGAGGCCGAGAAGCCGTCGACAGCGTTGCGGACGAAATCGCGAACGCCGCAGCGGAGTTGACTGTGACGACTGCCGTCGAACGGACGAGGGCGTACGAAGGGGTCGCCCCCGGTGTCCGCGAGTACGTCGAGGAAAACGAGATCGATCTCGTCGTGATGGGTTCGCACGGCCGGTCGGGCCTTCGGCGTCAGCTTCTCGGTAGTGTCGCTTCCACCGTGCTTCGGACGGTCGACGTTCCAGTTCTCGTCGTAAAGCGGCCCGGCTGACGTCCGCCACGAGCGAGTGTATCGGTCGAGGAAACCGACGACTCACTCCTCGACCCGCCCGACCCGTTCTCGAAGCGAGTGAGCCCGGTCGTTCGTGAGTTCCCCGCTCGGTCACGTCTCCGCTCCCGGCGGCTATCCACCGTTACGGGCACTGGCGACGGGCGAGTCGACGCGACCTGATGAGCGACGCCGACGGACAACCGGTGGTCCCGACGTCGTCGGCCGGCGTCTCGTGAACGGCCGATATGTCGCCCCCAAAGCACAATTCGTCGAGCTTTAGGTCGGCCGAAATCAGAACCGTTTTATTGGATTAGGTGGACCTAAAATCTGGTGTCAGACGACGATCTAGCACACGAGGCCCCGACGCGGCGGGAGTACGTGAAGTACGGGGGAGCGTTCATCGGCGGAGGATTGCTTGCGGGCTGTACAGGCCAGCCCGATACCGGAGGGACGCCGACGGCGGCGAGTACCGACACCGCAGCGGTCACCGAGACGGGAACGCAGACGGAGCAGGGCAGTTACACGGTCGAGATGTTCCCCGTCGGCGAGGTGGAATTCGAGTCCGTTCCGGAGTCGGTCACGACTTACTCGATGGCGTGGGCGGACATGGTAGTCTCGCTCGGACAGGCGGAGAAACTGCAGACAGACAGACTGAGTGGGCCCACGCTCTTCTACGACAGGTTCGACATCGACTACGACATGAACTGGCCACCGCTGTGGCAAGACGGCGGGATGCCCAAAGAAGTGTTCTACGAGCACGACCCAGACGCGTTCCTCATCGACCCGAATCTGATCCAGGCGTGGGACGACAACTGGGAGGACGCTGACGTCGAGGAGATCGAGTCGAACGTCGCCCCCTTTTTCGGGTGTATGAACCGCCGCTTCCGTAACGAGTGGCAGCAGGAGGTGGGGTACCCCGAACGGGCTCCGTCGATGCTGGAGGCGTTCGAGAAGGTCGGAGCGGTCCTGGACGAACGGACCCGGGTGGAGGCCTGGCTCGACCTCCACGAGGACCTCCAGTCCGAACTCCAGTCACGGATTCCGGACGACCCCGAGACGCCGTCGATAGGCCTGATAAATAGCGGCTCCTCTCCCGAAAGCGGCGAGTTCTACGTGCTCTATCTCGAGGACAACGGATACGAGATGAAGCCCTACCGCGACCTCGGGTTGGTCGAAGCGGACGCCTTCGCGGGCGTCGAGACCGGACAGTACGGACTGACCGACTACGAGACGTTGCTGGAAGTGGACCCGGACCTCATCCTCGTCCACTGGGGCATCACCACGGGGTCGGTGACCTTCGGCGGCGACGGCGCGTTCGACGCCGAACAGTTCCGCGAGAAGTTCGTCGCGCCGATGGAGAACGACGACGTCGGGAGCCAACTCACCGCGGTTCAGGAGGGACGCGTCCTCCCCGGTCCGACCGCGGAACAGGGGCCGCTCGTCAACGCGTTCCAGACCGAACTGACCGCACGGCTGTTCTATCCCGAGGAGTTCGGCGAACTCGACTTAGACGCGCCGTTGGACGTCTCCGAGGAAAAACAGTTGTTCGACCGTCAGCGCGTCGCAGACATCCTCGATGGGAACCTCTGAGCAACCGACGAATCACGACGTCGTCGTCGGTGGCGGACCGGCGGGCTCCTCAGCGGCCGTCTGTACCGCTCGGTATAGCCTCGACACGGTCGTGTTCGACGAGGGAAGCGTGGCCCTGCGACGCTGCGCATCTGAGAGAACTACCTCGGGTTCTCCGCCGGTATCGACATCGATACCTTCTACCCTGATGCACGCCCACGTCAGCAAGGTGGGATGTGATGTGATCACCGAGACGGTCACCACTATCACACGCGAGGCGGCCGATTCGTCCGAGTCAGGCGTCGGGAGAGTACCGAGAATCCGATCCACCTCTCTCGTAACACTCCCAGAGAGGTCCGACGCCCGCCCGAAGTTCAGTCGCGGTCACCCGCGGGAACGGTGAGGACGGGAACGGGTGAGAGTCGAACCACTCGTTCGGCGACGCTTCCCACGACGAGACGGTCGATGCCCGACCGTCCGTGGGAGCCGACGACGAGGACGTCGATGCCGCGTTCGGAGACGTACTCCAGTATCTCTTCGTGCGGATTCCCCTCCGCAATCTCGGTCACGACGGAGAGTCCCGCTTGCGTTCCCGTCACCTCGACGTCTCGCAGTGCCTCACGCCCCTCGTCCCGGAGCGCTTCCCGTAACGGTCCCGAGCGTGCGACTCGAAAGTCGACGACGTACAGGGCGTGGAGAGTCGCCTCCCACCGCGTCGCAATATCGATGGCGTGTTCGAGTGCGGCTTCCGCACCCCGGCTCCCGTCGGTTGGAATCAAGATGTCGTCGTACATACCTACCGTTGACGTGGGAGCAGTATCAAAGCCACCGGGTCGACAGTCGCACCGCGTGTCATCGAGACGGTGCTCCGGACACTCCACGTGTTGGGCGTGACTCCCGAGACCGGCCAAGTCGTTCGATACGGCCGTGCCGAAACTAGCACGCACATCGCCGGTCCTCCCGCTTCACCTCCGACGTCGGATGCCCGAATACGACGATGCGAGTCGACGTGACCTCCTCGCGACAGTCGTGGTATCTCCTCGCAAACAAAAGCGCCCGTTTGAGCTATGGTCGTATATTTAACAGATAGACGAGTAGAACGAGGTGAGAACGATGTATCCGGTACAAACCGTCTACCCACTCGCCTTAGCCGGAGTAAACGTCACCGTCGGTTCGCTTCTCTACTACCTGCTCGAATCGCTCCTCGGAGTTTCGCTGGTCGCAGTCGGAGTTCTCGTCGTCTGTGCCGTAATCGGAAGGACAGCCTGCGAACACAACCCTGTACGCGGGAAATCCGCGTGAGTGCTTCCCGCGCACTTCCCTGATTCGGCGGACCGCATCGAGTATCCGCCGACGGAAGCGTCCGAACGAATTGCCTTCGGAGGATTCGGCTCGGAAAGGAACCAGAACTGTTTTGTTGTTTTAGGCTGGCCTAAATCTCATGGGAGAAGACGGCTGTGAAGACGAAGCACCGACGCGGCGAGACTACGTGAGATACACCGGTGCTGTCTTCGGCGGCGGACTGCTGGCGGGCTGCACGGCCGAGAACGGTTCCGGAACGACCCCCCACTCGACGGAGACGGCCGCTCAGACGACGGCCACGGACATCGCCACAGCGACGCAGGCGGAGACGACGGCGGGGAACGACGCCTACACCGTCGAGATGGCGCCGGTCGGAGAGGTGACCTTCGAGTCGGTCCCCGAGACGTGGCTCCCGTACGGTGGCGACTACGCCGACATAGGGGTCGCCCTCGGGCAGGCGGACGGGATGCTGGGTATCGGTCAGGCCGGAGAGTACCACACCGACCCGTACGAGGAACTGCCGGGCGTGAGCGTCGACGAAGACGAGCTAGCGGAACACGACCTCGTCGAGGCCGACATGTCAAAAGAGCTGTTCTACGAACTCGGCGCCGACGTCCACGTCGTCGATACGGGGATGCTGCGAAACTGGTTCGACTGGAGCGACGGCGACGTCGAGGAGATTCGCGAGAACGTCGCGCCGTTCCTCGGGAACACGATCTTCCGGCGGTCCGACGGCTGGCACGACTACCGCTACTACACCCTGTATCAGGCCTTCGAGAAGATGGCCACCCTCTTCGGAGAACGCGAGCGCTTCGAGGCGCTGAAATCGCTCCACGACGAGTTCGTCGCCGACCTCCAGTCGCAGTTACCCCCTGCCGCCGA
The DNA here is from genome assembly GCF_900112175.1 of Halogeometricum rufum. NCBI lineage: Archaea > Methanobacteriati > Methanobacteriota > Halobacteria > Halobacteriales > Haloferacaceae > Halogeometricum > Halogeometricum rufum. Next base: position 93,314 of record NZ_FOYT01000003.1, read on the forward strand.
GCGACCGACCGTCTTCCTCACCTTCGAGGGGACCGACGAACCCGAGACGTTCTCGCCGTATCGACTCGCCGACCAGGGGACGAGCAAGAAACAGTGGAACGACCTCGGCGTCAGCGACGCGCTGGCCGGCACCGGTATCGAGAACCTGAGTACCGAGAACCGCGGCGAACTCGACTACGAGAACCTGCTCACCGTCGACCCGGACGTGCTCCTGATTCGGGGTCACGAGGACAAATCGGTCGCGGAGTTCAGGGACACCGTCCTCGCGTACATGGAAGGCCACCCGGTCGCGAGCGAACTGGCGGCCGTGCAGAACCGGCGGGTGTACCGCGGGGGATACCTCCGACAGGGGCCGATCCAGAATCTGTTCCTCACGGAACGCGCCACCCAACAGCTCTATCCGGACACGTTCGGGGAAGTGACATCCGACGAACGACTGTTCGACCGCCAGCGAGTCGCCGACATCGTCGCGGGGGCGTTCTGACCGTGACGGAAGAGCGCTCGCGCGCGTCGACCCGAGAGCGGAACGAGCGGACGAGACGGGCGGACCGGTCGGCGGACCGTCCCGACAGGCCCCGTATGCGCGCCCGGCGGTGGGTCATCGCGTACCACTACCGCGAACCGGCGGACTACGGAGTTCCGGAACTCCCCGAGTGGACGGTGCGCCGCACGGAGTGCAACGGCATCTCACTCGCCGAGGACGACGACTCGGAACCGTTCATCAGTGCGGACCGACCGGTCCGGGTGCGGAGGTAGCGGAGTCGATACTCGGCCCGTGGCGCGAACGCGTCCCGTGGCACGTCGTTGTCGGTCGAAAACCACCGTAGTGGGGGACGACGACGGTCGAGACGACGATCGCCGAAATCGGAGGCCCGACCGGTCCAGTTAGCCTTCCGGCCGAGAGGACGGGCTAGAATGTCGAGAGAGACACTGGTCAGGCGGAGACAGACGAGCGTCGACGGTGTGACATTCCGCGTTCACGGAGACGAAAGTGGCCGATTTTCGCTCAGTACCATTTCATTGACAATATTGTCTTACGTAGCTACGGGTGTAATGCTTAGGCTGTTTCTCACTGGAACACGAGAGTCGGAGAGACGTGAACGCGTCCACTTCGGAACGGGTCGGTTCTATCGAGGTCACTGCGCACCTCCCCTCACCAGGGACGAGACGAGGGGTATAGGTTGATTACGATTCAGGTTCTCTAGAGGGGCGAGAAGCGACCGAGGTACCGCTGCGACGAGTTCTGTCGGTCGAGTCTCGGGAGAACTCATCATGAGTCAGGCACTTCCAGAAGAGTGGTTCGTTATCGACGACCGGGTGAACGCGGCTATCGCGTGGATACTGACCGCCGTCGTCGCCGCAGTCGGAGTTAGTAATCTCCTCGAGGGAGCGTTCGTCGTCACGGCTCTCGCAGTCGTCACGGCGGGCGTCGCCGTCGTGCCGGCACTGAGTCGTCGCTCCTGGACGAAGACCGTCCCGTGGTGGATGCTGCTGCTCGCGTCCCTCCCGTTGGTCGTCGTCACCTACGACCGGTCACTTCTGGGAGACGCCGTCTTCTCGGTCAGCATCGCTATGCTCGCGCTTCTCGTCGTCGTCGCACTTCAGATGGTCACGACCGTTCGAATGACTCCGAACTTCGCCATCGGGTTCGTGATGGTCGTGACGATGGGGACGGCGGGACTGTGGGCGCTCGGGTCTGGGGCGTCGGCACGGTATCTCGGGACGGCGTTCGTCGAGACCAACGAGGAACTGATGCTCGTGTTCAGCGCCGTGTCGGTGGCGAGTGTCTTCTCGGCGTTCGCGTTCCGCTGGTACTTCAGACGACAACTGGAAGCGAATCTCGAAGACGGCTCGCCCGCGGAGGTGGAGACGGCATGAGACTGACGGCGTACGTGACCGAACGCCGGCAGACCCGGCTCGTTCGGTTCCTCCAAGCGGTGATGGTCGGAATTCTCGCCGTCGGCCTCCTCACTCTCAACCCGGGAATCGTCGTCAACGCCGCCGTCGGTCTCCTCGTGACGTTCCTCCCGGCGTACCTCGAACGGAACTACAAGTTCGCGATGAACGTCGGCCTCGTCCTCTGGATCACGGTGGCGATGTTCCTCCACGCGTTCGGGACGCTTCCCCTCCCGGCGTTGGACTTCCTGAGCCCGTATTCGGCGACGTGGTGGTGGGACCACATGACGCACGCGCTCTCGTCGTCGCTGGTAGCGGGCGTCGCCTACGCGACCGTGGTCGCCCTCGACGAACACTCGGAGTTCGTCCACATGCCGCCGAAGGTCCTCTTCGTCTTCATGCTCATGTTCGTTCTGGCGTTCGGCGTCGTCTGGGAACTGCTCGAGTTCTACATCAGCGTCGGTGCCGGCCTCGTCGGAGCCGACACGGTCCTCACGCAGTACGGCCTCGAAGACACGGTGCTGGACATGTTCTACAACACGGTCGGCGGCCTCCTCGTCGCCGTCTTCGGGTCGGCTCACCTGTCCGGCGTCTCGCGAGAACTCGCCGCGAGACTCGACGCCCGGTCCGCGAACAGGTGACTCGGGCCCTACTCCTCGGTCGTCGGAAGGAGCCGGTGTCGCGCGCTCTCGCGGATTATCCCGATATCTCCTCGGCGGCGAACGCCTCGCGAAGTCTGTCCTCGTCTTCGGGCGAGAGGTTCGTCTCGAGAATCTCGAACTCGTAGTCCGACAGTTCCTGTTCGATTCGCTCCATCTGCGCGTCGCGGGCCAGCAGGAACAACGCGGAGTCGCCCGGTTGGACCGTATTCGCGACCTCTTTGATGAACGAGTCGTCGATACCGATATCGGTGAATTTGCCGCCGAGTGCGCCCGTCACCGCTCCGACGGCCATTCCGAGCCACGGCATCCAGAAGATGACGCCGATGAGGAGTCCCCAGAACGACCCCCCGAGCGCACCCGCACCGACGAGGCTGTAGGCCTGTTTGACCTTCACTTGGCCGTTCTCTTTCCGAACGGCGATGGCGGCGTCGTCTATCGTGATAAGTTCCCGACGCTGCAGTTGGTACATCTTCTCCCGCATGTTCTCCGCGCCGTCCATCGTGTCGAAAGCGAGTACTACTAACGAACTCATTTTGCTTACCCGTCGACACGTATGCACGAAAGCAGCATAAACGATGCTTATAGACCGCGCGACTGTCGTCGATTCGGTAATACGCCGAGGGTCCGCACGGTCGGACGGCCAGCGACGACTCTCGACGAACTCCGTACGTCGAATACGCGACCGGGTCAGGTTCACCGCCTCCTTCGCGGTGCCGACCGACCGTCTCTCCTGTCCGAGATGGCCGAACGGCGGTCCTCACTCGTTCGGGGCAGGGCCGTCGCGCTCGACGGGCCCCGAGACCCGCCGGTCGGCTTCGGAGTTCGAATCGTCCGCCTCTCTGCGCTCTGAAATCGGTGCCTCCGCGGACGGCCGTGGACGCGCCGATTCGCTGTCTGACCCGTCCGCCGGTTCGCGGTCGGATTGCGAGGCGTCGAGGAGCCACGGGAACAGTATCCGGCCGAACTCGAACGCCACGACGAACAGGAGCGGTGCGAGGAAGATGCCGTACCACCCGAAGAGCAGTGGGCCGACGGTGTACGCGAGCATCACAGCACCGACGTGGAGCGTCCGACCGCTGACGTACGGGCGGAGCAACTGGTCGGGGACGTAGTCCACGATGACGAAGGAGACGGCGAAGAAGACGACGGGGAACCAGACCGCTTCCGGGTCGAACCAGAGCGCCCGCCCGAGGAGATACGCCCCGACCGGCCACGTGACGAGTTTGATACCGATAACCGGGACGAGACTCGCCGCGCCGACGAGGATACCGAGGAACGCCGCCTCCGGGATTCGAGTGGCCGTCGGTGCGAAGACGTTGAGCAGGCCGTACGTCGTGGCGGCGAGGATTCCGGTGAGGAGTGCGTTCAGGATGTTTCCGAAGTAGACGTTGTGGAGGTCCCTGTCGACCGTCACGAAGTACGACTCCAGACGGCCGCCTTCCTCGACGAACGTGTTCCGAGCCCACCGCGCGACGAGGTAGTCGTCTCTGAGCAGGTAGAAGACGAGGATGAGGACGATGAACGCGTGAATACCGACGTTGACGGCGACACCGACCCAGCCGAGTATCGACCCGACGGCGTCGCCGACGAAGGCTCCGAGGTCGACGTCGCTGAGCCGACTCGGGTCTCTGAGAACCTCGTCGAGGAACACGCCCAGTTGAGTCAGCAGCGACGTGAGGTCGAGATACGGCTGGACGAACGCCTCGACGTCGCCGAGAACGTCCGACTCGAGCAGGTCGTCCAGCGAAGTGAGCAAGATGGCGAACGTCCACCCGGCGACGAACAGGAGGGGCAATGCCACCACTGAGAGCGTGAGGGCGACAGCGACCGTCCGTGACCCGAACCGAGTCTCGACGCGACGCAGTACCGGACGGGTGACGTAGTAGACGAAGAGGCCCACGACCACGGTGCCGACGTACCGCCACCCCACGTAGAGCAGTCCCGCGACGAGGACGAGCGTGACGAACCAGAGCGCCGCACGTCCGCGGTCGAGAGCGGGCCACTCGACGGTCGCGGCGACTCCTCCGGCGTGGTCCGTCTCGGACGGGTCGGACGCCGACGACTCGGTGTTGGGTTCTTCGGCCATGGTGGAGACGGACGATTGCGGTAGGGGGTGATGCGTCCTGCCGCCTGCCGCCCGTCGAACGCGTGTGAGAACGGGAGGTACCGAGATAGCTCTTTCTCGGGACTCCCCCTCACTGGATGTCGTTCGCGGGTCCGTCGCGGGCGCGACGACCGAGGAATCAATATCCGGTGCGTGTTACCGATTCGGCACGACGGTCGAGGTGATGTTCGGCGTCGTCGTCTCGTACGGCGGTCTGCGGGGAGAAATCGGGACGATTCGTCGGACGCTCCGGCGCACCGACGAGTTCCGCCCGGAGTCCGAACTCGTCACCGAACTCGCCGGGTTCGTTCGAGTGAACGCCGACCGACTGAAGCGGGACGCGGAGGGGCGCGAACTCGACCGCGTGGAGACGGTGGCGCGGTCTCACGACTCCTGTCGGGAGGCGACGGCCGTCGTTCGAGAGCGAGCGACTGCGGAGGAACGGGAGGAGTACGGACGGTTCGTCCGGTGGTGCGCCGAACGGGTCGTCGACGCCGGCGTCGAGGGCGGGGTACTGCGGTTCGGTGGTCGCCGGGTCAGTCCGGCCGAGAGAGCGTTCGTGGACTCCATCGCGGACGCGTTCGACACCGCCGGGCATTCCACCGAGCCGGACGGGTGAGAGACTCGTTCGGCGAGCGTGGGGGTGTCCCCCGACGCCAGCACGTCCGCCCTCGACTCCGGGTCGGCGTACTCCTCACGGCGAGTGCGTCCCCCGTGACGTGTCTCGAAGAAGGGAGGGCCTCACTGCCGAGGCCGTTCAGACACCGGTGTCGGGCCGAGGGGTCCGGGGCGGAGTCGGGGCGAGTTCGGCGCTGGCCGCACGGCCGAGGACGACCATCGAGAGCCCGGTACTCAGGAGGTTGACGCCGAACAGGAGCCCGAGTGCCCACGCGGCAGTCGCCGGGTATCCGGCGAAGAGGAGGCCGGCGAGCAGGAACGAGATGCCCCCCGAGACGGCGGGCCACACCCATCCGCGCTCGGTCCGGAGCGACCACGCAAAGTAGAGCAACGCGACGCCGTCCGCGACGAAGTAGGCGACGAGGAGGAGCGTCAACGACGTCAGCGCGAGCACCGGATTGAACAGCATCGCGAGGCCGGCGACGAGGAAGACGACGGCGAGCAGTATCTCGCCGACGGCCCCTCGCCACCCCGACGCGGAGAACGCGTGAGCGACGTGGGCGACCCCGGCGATAGCGAGTGCGCCGCCGATGAAGAGTCCGACCGTGAGCGAGGACAACAACGGGAAGAGTATCGCCCCGACGCCCAGTACCGCGAGGAGTCCGCCGACGATCATCAGGGTGCGACCCTCGTCACGGAGGATAGCTTCGAGCGGTGCTTCTGTCTCGGTGGCCATCTCCGGCTCGGTAGGGGTAACAGAACTCATGTTCGAACGTATTGTACGTTCATATCAGTCATAAGCACATCCTACGAGCTCCGAGAATATCACGTCTCCCTGACGGCGACGACACCATCCTATCAGAGCACTCATACTTTTTGTTCTCTCGTCGCTTCCTACTGTGCATGCGACTCGTACAGGTGTTGGTACCGGAGGGGAGACGAGAGAGCGTTCTCGACTCCCTCGACGTGCAGGGAGTCGACTACGCAGTCTTCGAAGAAGTCGGACGGGGGGACTTCGAGGCGATGGTACAGTTTCCCGTTCCGCCCAGTGGCGTCGAGACGGTGATGGAGGAGTTGACGAAGGCAGGTATCCGAGACGACACGTACACCATCGTCCTCGCCACGGAGACGGTCGTCTCACAGCGTCTCTCGGCGTTGAAAGAGCGATTCCCCGGCCTCAGGATCTCTCGTGAAGAGCTCCACGCCCGAGCGGAGGACCTCGCACCGGCGAACTCGACGTTTTTCAGTTTCTTGCTACTCAGCACTGTCATCGCCACGACGGGCCTCCTCCTCGACTCCGCGGCGACCATCATCGGAGCGATGGTCGTCGCACCCCTGATGGGACCGGCAGTCTCCGCGTCCGTCGGGACGATACTGGCCGACCGGCGGATGGCGTCTCGCGGCGTCACCCTTCAGGTGACTGGTCTCCTGGCAGCCATCGCGACGGCCGCGATACTCGGGGTGCTGCTCCGAGAGACGCTCCTCATCCCGCCGGGGCTGGAGATTCGAGAGATCCCGCAGGTCGCAGAACGAACCAGTCCGAACGTCCTGTCGCTCTTTCTCGCTCTGGGGTCGGGAATCGCGGGGTCGATCAGTATCATGCGGGGGTCCGGGTCGACTCTCGTCGGTGTCGCCATCGCCGTCGCTCTCGTCCCGCCGGCGGCGACGTCGGGGTTAGGTCTCGCGTTCGGCCTCCCCAGCGTCGCCCTCACGGGCGCGGTTCTCGTCGTCGTCAACCTGCTGGCCATCAACCTCTCGGCGCTGATTCTGTTCTACCTGTCGGGGTTCAAGCCACTGGACGCCGGCGAGCAGGAAGGCGTCAGAGCGTCTATCGTCTCTCGAATCACCGTCATCGGTATAGCTCTCGCGGTTCTCTCTGTCGTCCTCGCCGGGGTGACGTACGCGTCGTTCCAGACCGCCTCGTTCGAGCGGGAGACGCAGATCGAACTCCAGCGACAGTTCGACGAGGCGGACGTCGAAGGGGTCGAACTCGCCAGTGTCACGGTGGACTACGGACCCGCCGACCTACTCCTCGGGAACCAGCCTCGCGTCGACGTGCTGGTCGGTGTCCCGCGTGACCTGGACGTCCCGCCCGACCTCGCACAGCGATTCGACGACCACCTGACCGAACAGATGGGCCGAGACGTGGTCGTCAGGGTCGGGTTCGTCGAAGCACAGATATCCGACGACGCAGAGACGAGGCCCTCGCTCGGAAGACTCGTGCCCGACCGGCCCCCGGTGATTCGCCATGGCTGAGCGCGCGACGGCCTCGTCCGACCGCGAGGGAGTTCGCGCGACGACCGTCCGTCGACGGTCGAGGCGGACGGGAGTCGCCACCGGCGGACGGACGCGATTGAGCGACGGCGGCGGCAGAGTCGCGACGACGCGCGGAGAGCGCCGCCGACGGCGTGTCGCACCGAGACGACCGTTTCGGGCCCGGTCGCAGCGAGGTGGAAGACCGTGACCGACGCGTACTACCTGATAAGTGACCTCCACATCGGCGGCGACGAGCAACTGGAGCACGTCGACTTCCTGGAGGAGTTGCTGTCGTTCCTCCGGATGCTCGAACGGACGGACGAGGACGCCGAGTTGATAATCAACGGCGACGCGTTCGGCCTGTGGGAGTTCACCGGCGTCGACGGACTGGACAAGTTCGACGCCCTCGTCGACCGGTACCCGGAACTGTTCGACCAACTCGAAGCCACCGGCAGTCGGGTTCCCATCACGCTCATCCCCGGGAACCACGACTACGAACTGGCGGCGTATCCCGAGTACGTCGACCGTCTGGCCGAGTACAACGTCACGCTTCGACAGGTGGTCTCGCTCACCCGAGAGGTCGGTGACTACGTCGTCCACGTCGAACACGGGATGCAACGGGACTCCAACAACCGGATTCCGGACTTCGGAAACCCCCACGCGAACCCTCCGGGATACTTCGTCAACAGACAGGTCACGAGTCGCGCCGGGCGTCTCTCCGCGCGCGGGAAGTTCAACTGGCTCAAGGACATCCAAGCGGTGACACCGATGACGCAGATTCCGGCGTGGATGGTGTCCAACTACTTCTATCGGGAAATGAGTCCGTGGCTCAGATACGTCTCCGCGCCGTTCTTCCTGCTGTTTAACGTCGGATTCCTCTACGTTCTCGCGTTCGCACTCGACGCAGTCGGTCTCTGGTCGCTCCCGATGGACCTCGTCGAAGGCGTCCTCGAACTGTTCGGTCCGGTGGGGACGCTGGTCGACCTCCTGTTGACGGCGAACCTCGTCATCACGCTGTTGCTGTTACTCGTCGCCATCCCCCTGTACGTCTTCGTCAGAGACGCTCGCAAGACGCTCAGACGGTTCGGAATCGACCGGCCGGACGACCGAGACCCGCCCGTCGACGACTATCTCGCGGGCGCGAGAGCGTTGTTCGCGTCCGACCCGTCGGTCGCCGTGTTCGTCTACGGGCACACCCACCGACCCGCCGTCACCGAAGTCGACGGGAGGGCCGTCGTCAACACGGGGACGTGGCTGAAGCGACTCCAGCGAGTCGAACCCAGCTTGGGTGTCCTCCCGCCCGTCTTCTACTCCTGGTACCAACTCAACTACGTTCGTCTGTCGGCGGCGGACGACGGCGGCGTCGTCGTCGACTACGAACTCGTCGAGAAGGCGGCACCGGACGACGAGACGTGGTTCCAACGCCTCGTCACGTCGGCACCGAGACGGGAGGACGAGATTCCGGCGCGAACAGTCGTCCGACCGACGAGTGAACCGAACGAGGCAGTCCAAACGGACTCGAATCCGGGAGTCAGGTGACGGGCGGACCGCGACTTTCCCGGAACGGACCGGAGAAGGGACCGAGGCGTCGGAGAACCCGAGTGCCAACTGGTGCCCGCACTGCGGCGAGCGACTCGACTCGGGCGACTCCCACCGCTGAGTCGGGCCTGCCGGAAGACGGACCTCTCGGTCCGTAAGGGAGGTTTATCGAGCGCGGCGCCGTATCGGACGTCTATGGAATCTGACGCGAATGCTTCCGTCCCCGACGACGACACGGTGGCGGCCAGTTCGGCGGGAGGGTTGGCGTACTGGGGACCGGCGGTCGCGGTGAGTCTCGCGATGTTCATCGGCGTCATCGATTCGACGTTGATGAACGTCGCGATTCCGGCCATCGTCGTCGACCTCGACACGACTGTCACGGTCGTACAGGGAGCGATATCGTTCTACGCGATGGTCATGGCGGCGTTGATTCTCCCCGGCGGCAAACTGTCGTCGATGTACGGGATTCGGCGACTGATGACCGCGACGCTTCTCGTGTACGGAGTCGGGACGACGCTGGCGGCGCTGAGCTGGAACGTCGTCGTCCTCTACGTCGGGTGGTCCGTCATCGAGGGCGCCGCGGCCGCCGTGTTACTCCCGCTGACGTTCACCGTCCTCCTCGTCAGTTACGAAGGGCGGGACCGGGCGAAAGCGCTCGGTATCCTCGCCGGGGTGAACGCGGCCGGGGCCGCTTTCGGCCCGCTACTCGGAGGGGCGGTCACGACGTTCGCGAGTTGGCGGTGGGGCTTCGGTATCGAGGTGCTCATCGTCCTCGTCGCACTCTTCTTCGTTCGGTATCTCCCCCGCGAACCCCTGACCGAGACTCGCTCGGCGTTCGACGTCGGTGGGACGGTGCTCTCGGTCGTGGGGACGACAGCCCTCGTGGCCGGCGTGCTGTTCGCAGGCCGGTACGGCTGGGTGGCGTCTCGCCGACCGTTCGTCGTCGGCGACGTTCGGCTGGACCTGTTCGGGGCGTCCCCGACCGTCTGGCTCGTCGGCCTCGGAATCGTCGTCTTCGCGGCCTTCGTCCAGTACGAGCGACGAATCGAGCGACGCGGCGGGTCGCCCCTGGTTCCGGTCCGTCTGCTGGCGAACGGGGCGTTCACCGCCGGCGTCGTCACGAACGCGTCGCGGTCCCTGGTCCTCGCCGGGTTCATCTTCGTGGTGCCGGTCTTCCTCCAGTCCGGCGCGGGATACACCGCGTTCGAGACCGGCGTCGCGATGCTCCCGTTCTCGGTCGCGACGTTCGTCACGTCTCTCTTCACGACCGACTGGCGGCGGTTCGTCCCGTCGAAAACGCTGATTCAGGGCGGAATCGTCCTCATGGGGCTCGGGATACTCTCACTCGTGTCTCGGACGACGCTCGACGCGACGCTGGTGCAACTCGCCGTGCCGATGGCGCTGGTCGGCCTCGGCCTCGGGCTCGTGATGGCGCAGCTTATCGACGTGACGCTCTCGTCGGTCGACGCGAAGGACGCGGCGGCGGCGTCCGGTCTGATGAACGCGACGATGATGCTCGGCTACTCGTTCGGGACCGCTATCGTGGGCACGTACTTACTGCGCCGATTCTACGGAGGCGTCGTCGACGGCGTATTCGCCGCCGTGGGCACGGACGTGTCGGCCGGTGACCGGGCGGGACTCGTGTCCGCTCTCGAAGACGCCGCGGAGACCGCGACCAAAGAGACGCAACGAGAGTTCCTCGACGGCCTCTCCGCGGCGCAACGAGAACTGCTGGTCGGCGTGTTCGACAGCGCGATCGTACAGGCACAGCGAGAGACGCTGTTGCTCCTCACGCTCCTCGTGCTTCTCGTGCTCCTGCTCTCGACGCTTCTCCCGGGCGGCGAGACCGACGCCGAGTCGTAGACCGGTGGCCGGTCGTGACGGTGATTCGACTCGCCGGCCGACGCTACTATACGTGCCACACTTTCGATTCACGATGGCGTCAACCGTCCGCCTCGGCCGCGATGCACCCGAATCTCACTGCTTCGGGAGCCGACGCGGAACGTACTCCTCCGGAAACGAAGGAAATAGGCAGTAGTACGCGAAGCTAGTCGGGTCCTTACGTGGCCATTACTGTAACGTCGAAACCGGTAGAGGCAACTTACCCGTCCGAGGGACGGTCAGGCGGACGGGTCGGTAGCGACGAACCGCCGTCCGAATCCCACACCTGCGCGTCGTCTCCGCTTCGAGCAAAACGGGCCCGAAATACCTATCCGGCGGCGAACGCTACGTTGGAGTACGCTCTTCACAGGGGAGCACAAGACTGTGCGTCCGCGGCGCCGAATCGGTCGACGGCGACCGTCGCGTCCCCGAGACACTCGAAAACGATGGAACCCGACCACAAGCACACGCGCGAAGACGGTACACCGAACGACGACCAGTCGAGACCGCTCTCCCGGCGGGCGCTCCTTCGCTCGGCTCAGGTAGCCGCGGTCGGTGCGCTCGCGGGATGTGTCGGCAGTATCCCGGGAACGGGCTCGAACGGTCGCGAGGTCACGCCACGGCCGACGGTCACCGAGGAACCGGACGAATCGGTCGGTCTCACCGCCGCGCCCGGGACGGCGACCGGACCGACCGGGGCGAACGAGACGTGGGCGTACGAAGGGCGGTTCCCGGGCCCCGAACTCCGCGTTCGAGAGGGAGACGTTCTCGGCGTCGAACTCACCAACGACCTGCCCGACGAGACGACGATTCACTGGCACGGCGTGCCCGTTCCGAACCCCGTCGACGGCGTGCCCGGAGTGACGCAGGAGCCGGTGCGGCCCGGCGAGACGTACGGGTACGAGTTCCGCGCCGAACCTCCTGGCACGTACTTCTACCACAGTCACGTCGGACTGCAACTCGACCGCGGGTTACTCGGTCCGCTCGTCGTCGAGGAACGGGACCCGCACGTCGAGTACGACCGGGACGTGGTCGTCGTGTTCGACGACTACCTCCCCGGCGAACCGCACCTGCCATCCGACACCGGTCCGGGCGGTGGCGGTATGGGGGGCGGCATGGGTGGCGGCGGCGCTGGCGGAACGGGAGGCGCGAGGATGGGCGACGCGCGCCCGCCGTACGAGGGACACCTCGTCAACGGCCGACTCCCGAGCGACCCGGCACGGTTCGAGGTGACGGAGGGTGAGCGGGTTCGGTTCCGGTTCGTGAACGCCGCCAGCGCGACGGTGTACGGCGTCCGGATGGCCGGTCACGAGATGGCGATAACGCACGCCGACGGCCGGCCGGTCGAACCGGTGCAGGCGGACTCGTTCGTCTTCGGTGCCGGAGAGCGATACGACGCCGTGGTCGAAGCGAGCAACCCGGGGACGTGGTCACTCCGAGCGGACGCGCTCGACGGGAACGAACCGCCCGCGAGGGCGGTTCTCGCGTACGACGGGGCGAACGAGTCGGCGACGCCGACGGCCCCGTCGTCGCCGAGCGAGCGACTCGAATACGGGGACCTGCGCGCCGTCTCGTCGCTCGACGGGGTCGACGGGAGTCCCGACAGAACCTTCGACCTGACGCTGTCCCGCGGCAGGGGGGAGTACGTCTGGACGATCGACGGACAGGCCTACCCCGAAGCGGACCCGCTCTCGATTCGCCCGGGCGAACACGTCCGCATCCGGATGACGAACCGGAGCCCCGTCGTCCATCCGATGCACCTCCACGGACACTTCTTCCGGGTCGGCGACGCCGTCAAAGACACCGTCCTCGTGCCGGGTCACATGGGACAGGTCGCCATCGACTTCCACGCCGACAACCCCGGTCGGTGGCTGTTCCACTGTCACAACCTCTACCACCTCGACGCGGGGATGGCGCGCGTCCTCAGATACGTCGAGTGAGCGTTCGCCGAGGCCGCTCCTCCTACCCCTCGTCTCGTTCGGCGTCGGCGAACGGGGCGACCGAGGTGTTCCGCTGGGCGACCCACGAGAGTCGCAGCACGAACGAGAACAGCACCGCGAGGGGAGCGAACCCCGCAGCCAACGAGACGACGACGAACGGGAGCACCCAGCCCGGAGTCGGCGGTGCCGACCCCACGGCGCCGTAGACGGCGAGTACCCCGGCGGTGAGAACCTCCACCGGAACGCCGACGTAGAGCAGGAGTCGCGAGAGGTACGAGAGTTCCTTCTCGATGTACACCGTCCGGAAGTACTTCCGCGCGGTGTCGATGTGGAGCAGTTGCTCTCGGACGCGGTCCAGCAGTCGGCGCTGGTCGTCGGTTAGCTCGTCGAACTCGGACTCTATCGCCGCGATTTCGTACAGCTGTGACGCGTGGTTCGTCCCGAGGGTCGCCTCGATGACACCGAAGATGTCCACGCTCGACCCGTCGAGTGTCGCTCGCACGTCGGCGGCGTCGGACGAGAGGTCGTCGGCGAGTCCCGCGACGCGTTCGGACAGTCGCCCGTCGTCGGTCTCCGAGAGGGAGTCGCGCAGCGCCATCGCGTCGGCGCTGACCGCCTCGTGGAGGAAGCGCAGGAACGCCGTCGGCGAGAGGGGGGTCGGCGACGACCCGGACGTCTCTTCGACCTCGTTCCGGTACGCCATCGCGTCTCGAATCCGGTCGTGGAGTTCCCCGGGGGAGCCGAGTTCGCGCGAGAGGACGAGTTGGTTGATGGAAAGTACGACGGTGACGAGGGTGAGGTTCCCCCCGAAGAGAGAGCTGAACAGGAAGTACATCGGGCTCGACGGCGTCCCGGAGAGGAGTCCGACGGCCGCGGCTATCGAGAACAGGACGAGGATTCCCGCGACGAGAACCGCCGCGACGGCTGGTCGGGCACCGCCGACGAGCGCCCAGCGAACGACCGTCCCGTCGAGCGTGTTTCGGATTCCAGAGGACACGGTGAGGGATCAGTCGCCCGCCTGCGCCTGCGAACGCGTGCTGCGGCCGTCGTCGCCCATCTCGGCGGGGTTCTTCATACCCTCTTTCACGCCGAAGTTGACGAGGACGACGTTGATGGGGAAGGCGGCGACGAACCCGAGCGACAGCGAGAACGCCAGCGCCATCCAGAACAGGACGTCGGTGACGTGTGCCGACGCGGCGAGGAGCAGGTCCGCCCCGATGGCGACTATCTCCATGATGGTGATCGACGGCGTCTCGCTGTAGAGGGCGTCCTTCATCGACTCCCAGAAAGCGACGCCCTCCTGCATCAGGGGGCCGACGGTGAGCGCGTAGCCGAACAGGTACGCGAAGCCGAACGTGATGGCGGCAACCCAGCCGATTGCGAGGCCGAGAATCGCCTGTGCGGTGAGGATGCCGACGACTTCGCCCGCACCGCACCCCGAGTAGCAGTGGGCCGTCGAGCGGAGACCCCGTCGCCACACCGAGTCGTGCGAAATCTGCGTCCGTCCGGAGTACCAGTAGATAGCGAGGCCGAACGGGCCGGAGTAGAGGACGACCAGCGTCCAGACCCCTTTCATCATCGACGGGAGCGCCTGATTCCGATTTCTGACGTCCCACCAGAGCGTGCCGACGGACGCGACGACGAGAAGCGCCCAGACGCCCATCACGGCGGGACTGGAGAGGATCGGTGTCAGCAACTGGCGGGCCGGTGCGAACGTGTGTTCGAGCTGTGTGACGAGTTGTTGAATTGGCATGTGTGGGTCGGTACGCTGCCCGAACCAGACTCGGAGACGCCGCGGGCAGTCACTCACTCTGAGTGCAATCGAGACACCGTTATCGCGGGGAACATTAGACCATTGTGGCTATCGTGCGATACTGCACCACGACATCCGCTCCTCGTTCGGGTGTCCGCACTTCGCGCACGGGACAGTCACCGATGGAGAGAGTTCGACTGAACCACGTCTAGCGATGAACTGGCACCGTTCGATAGTAAATTCGGTCGTTCGTTCGTCTCCCTGTTCGGAAGAGTGGTGTGTGAGAGAGCTCTGTCAGAGAAGGTCCGGTTTTGAGACCACCGCTGCTTCAGATGAGTAACAAACCTATCCGCGAGTAGTTTCGGGAGGCGGAATCCGCGAGTCGCCCCGAACGCGCCGACGGACTACTGTCCGTGTCGTTGACCGCCCTCCTCGTACGGTTGAACGACGACGAAGCCCTCGTTGCCGGTGAACTCCATCTGCACCGCCTCGCCCGACGTCTGACCGATTTCGAACGTCTTGTTCGTCGCGACGGACGGAGAGAGGTTGGTGCTCCACGCGACGGTGGCGTCCGGGTCGGTGAACACCGGCGGCGTCATCACCACCGGGTCGCCGTGCGTCGAGATGGCCACCGTGCCGGGGCCGGTGAGGTAGACGTTCGTCAGACCGCCCGCCGCGGCCTCCGAGAGGCCGCCGATGGTGTTTATCTCGTAGTCGACGCCGGACTCGAACGCGAGGACGTCGTCGCCGTTGACCGAGATGGACTCGTCCGCGTCGAGGTCCAGAATCTGAACTTTCTTGCCCTGGTCGGCGACGTAGAGGTTCCCGTTGCCCTCGGCCTCCATTATCGGCGTCCCTTCGCTGCTGACGGCCTCTTTGATGAACCCGGTGAGTCCGCCTTCGGCGGACGACTTCCCCGTGAACGTCATCTCGCCGGTGTAGGCGACCATCGTCCCGGCCTTTATCATCACCGTCCCGTCGACCGGGACGTTCAGCAGTCGCTTGTTCTCTCGCTGGAATCCGTCGACGCCCGTAGACGGGGCGTTCGACCGCGTGAACTCTGTTAACTCCATTACGGTTCGGAACTGATAGCAGATAGATATTTATATGCTGTCATCTCGATCGGGTCGACGGGTACCGTCCGTGTGGCGCGGTTCCAATCGCCGTGATGAGTAACACCAAAGGGGGCAGACGGCGAACACCGACCAATGCCGAACTGGGACTGCGACTTCCTCGCGACGCTCGAACTCGACGGCCGCGTCGAGTTCGGCGTCGGCGAGCGCGACCGATACGCGGCGGACGCGAGTCCGCACGACCCCGCCGAACCCGACGCCGTCGTGCACGCCGCGTCGACCGAGGACGTGTCGGCGGTGTTGGCTGCGGCCGACGACCGGGGCGTGCCGGTCACGCCGTGGGGCGGCGGGTCCGGCCTGGAGGGAAGCGCCGTCCCCGTCGAGGGCGGCGTCGTCCTCACGACGCGCGGTATCGACCACGTCGACCCGCGGCCGTCGGACCTCGTGGCCACGGTCGGACCGGGCGTGGTCTACGACGACCTGAACGACCGACTCGCCCGCCACGGTCTGCGGTTCGCGCCCGGCATCTCGAGCGGCGACCTCGCCACGGTGGGCGGGATGGTCGCCACGAACGCCTCCGGCTTCAACGCCGTCCGCTACGGCGAGACGCGGGACCACGTCCGCCGCCTCGAAGTCGTCCTCGCGGACGGGACCGTACTCGACTGCGGGACGGCGGCGGTGAAGACGTCCTCGGGGTACAGCCTGGTCGACCTGTTCGTCGGCAGCGAGGGCACCCTCGGCGTCGTGACGGAGGTGACGTTGGGACTCGTCGGCGTCCCGCAGGAGAAGCGCGCGGCGCTCACCACCTTCCCCGACGAGCGCTCGGCGGCCGAAGCCGTCGCGGAGGTGATTCGGTACGGCGTCCGCCCGGGTGCGCTGGAGTTCGTCGGGCCGACGCAGGCGGAACTCATCGACGCCTACAGCGACGCCGCCGACCTCGCGCCCAAACCGACGCTCGTGGTCGAACTCCACGGCAACTCCGCGGCCGGCGTGGAGGCCGACCTCGAGTTCGTCCGCGAGATATTCGACGACTGCGGGATGGACCGGTGGACCGAGGCCGACCGAGGAGAGATGGACGGCGTCTGGGCCGCCCGGCGGGACGCGCTCCCCGCGGCCCGCGCCCACCGGGAGGAGTGGGACGTTGGCGTCGTCGGCGACGTCGTCGTCCCCATCTCCGCGTATCCCGACATCGTCGCCGCCGTCGAGGCGGCCGCGGCGGACCTCGACCTGCTCACGCCGTGCGTCGGCCACGCGGGAGACGGGAATCTCCACTACACGCCGCTGGTGGACCCCGACGACGCGGAGATGGTCGCTCGCGTCCGCGAACTCAACGAACGCGTCGTCACCACCGCGATAGAGATGGGCGGCACGGCCACGGGGGAACACGGCGTCGGCATCGGCAAGCGGTCGTACATGGACCGCGAACACGGCGCCGCCGTGGCGGTCATGCGCGCGATAAAGGACGCGCTCGACCCGAACGGGACGCTCAACCCCGGGAAGATGCTGCCGCCCGAGTGACGGCGACCCCCGGGCGACGGGAAGTGCGAGCGTCGGTCGGCGACGACCCGCTAGCCGGACTCGAACGCCTCCACGGCGGCCGACGCCACGGTGACGTCCTCCTCGGCGCTCCCCCCGGAGACGCCGACGGCGCCGACGACGGTGCCGTCGACTTCGAGCGGGAGACCGCCGCCGAACGTGACGATGCGGCCGTCGTTCGTCCCGCCGAGGCCGTACAGCGACTCGCCGGGCTGGGAGACTTCCCACACCGTCTCCGTATCCATCTCCAGCGAGACGGCGGTGTACGCCTTGTTCTGTGCGATGTCGATGCTGGCGAGGAGCGCGCCGTCCATCCGGTGGAACGCGACGAGGTTCGCCCCGTCGTCCATCACCGCGATGCACATCGGGACGCCCATCTCCTCGGCCCGCGCCTCTGCTGCCGATACTATCTCCTTCGAATCGTCGAGCGTTAGCTTTGTCATGTGAGTCACCCGACTAGTCCTGTCCACTCGCAGCTACGTAAACCCGCTAGCTCGGCGTCCGCAAGGCGGTTCCCAGCCGCTGGCACGGTATTCAGTCAAGTCCGAGAGACTGTGTGATTACAACGATACTCTCGTAAAGTTAAAGCGAACGTCACGACGGCGGGTGGCGCAGCGCTCTCGGCTGGTCGAAGTAGCGAGCAAAGCCGTGCAGACGACCGATTGCCCACCACCAGTTACTTACTCGGGTCGGCGGAATAGGGGTGCATGACGGAGGCTCGCAGTCGACTCGAAGACGACTTGCAGACGGTGCGCGACCTGTCGCTGTTCGTCGCGTACAACGCGAACGTGGACGCGGTGATTCGGGTCGACGAGTCCCTGGAGGCCGCACTCGAACCGCCCGCCGGCGACCCGGGGACGACGGCGCCCCCGGACCGCCTCGCGTCGAAGTCGGACCTCGCGACCGCTATCGCGCACGCGATGGCCGCGGGCGAGGGCGACCAAGGCGCCATGACGGCCGACCTCGCCGACGAACTGGAGGCGAAACTCCGCGCGGACGCGATGCAGATGGGCGGACAGGCGGGCATCATGACCAACCTGCTGTCGACGCTGGCGGCGTCGCCCGTCGTCTACACCTACCTGCTGTCGGAGACGCAGCGGTCGATGTTCGACCGACCGGAGCGAATCCGGTTCCCCCTCGTCGAGGACGGCGAAGTCCGGTTCGCTTCCCTCGACGACGCGCCGACAGCCGAACGAACGAAGATAAACTGGATATTCGAGTTCAGGGAGGGCGCGGAGTTCTTCGGCGTTCGAGCGACGGGCAACACGCGGTTCATCGCCGCCTCGCGGCCGCCGGAGTTCGACCTGCACGCCGGCGAACTCGACGCGGTCATCGACCAGGTGGGCGACGGCACCCACGGCGCACTCCTCGCGGGGTACCACAACCTGACGCCCGAGAACGTCGAGGCGGGCTACGACCGGACGCTTCGCCACGCGCGGGACGTGCTGCGCCGACTTCGGTCCGAACGGGAGTTCCCCGTCCACGTCGAGTACGCGGTCACGCACGACGACGAACTTCGTCGGAGCGTCACGGAGACGATTCTCCCGGAGGCGAACGTGGTCGGTCTGGACCCGCACGAACTGAGCCTGCTGCGGGAGGACCTGAACCTCGCCGCCGAACCGGCGGACGAGGGCGACGGCGCCGTCGGCGCCCTCGAGGAAGCGTCCCTCGAAGACGAGTCGCCGGAGCGGTCCATCGTCGCGCACTACCGAACGCTCGTTGCGCTTCGGGACCGCCTCGGCGTCGACTGCGTCCGGATGCACGCCATGCACTACCACCTCGCGGTGATGGACGACTACCTCCCGCCGGAGGCCGTCGAACGCGGCCTCGAATTCGCCGCCGTCAACGCCGCGACGAAGGCCGCGACCGGGCACATCGACGGGCCGGAGGCGCTCGAAACCGGGCTGGAGTACGAACCGTCGACGGCGGGGAAGCGGGCCGTCGAGTCCCTCGCGGACGCCGTCGACGCGACGGCCGAGGACGGCGTGCTCGCGACCCCGTCCGTCGTCGCCTGCCCGAACCGCGTCGTCGACGACCCCGCGGGTACGGTCGGCATCGGCGACATCGTGTCCGCCGCCAGTTTCGCGCTCGAAGTCGGCGCGACGGTCGAGGACGCTCGGTGACGGAGAACCCGTGTCCGACAGTCTCGTCGCCGGCGGCACCCGATTCGCGCGGACGGTCGGCAGATACGTCAACCACGACGACGTGCTCGTCCGGTTCGCGTCGCTGTGGGTCGTCGTCGCGGCGGCGTTCACCGTCGCGTGGGTCGGCAGTTACGCCTTCCTCCCGCAGAGACTGCTGCGCGGCGGAAATCCGGGCGCGACGGCCGACTACGCCGGCAGCGTCGCGTCGGAGTTCCTCCGTCTCTTCGCGTGGAACGTCGGCGTCACGCTCGTCGCGATAGCGGCCAACACGTTCCGGTCGGTGAACACGCCGCTCGGATACGTCCTCCTCGTCGTTCAGGCGCCCGGGTACGGCGCAATCTGGGGGACTGGGTCGCTGGCGGTGGGGACCGGCGCGCGAATCGCCCCGTCGCTGTCCGTCCTCGTTGCGCGGAGCGGACCGCTGGAGATTACGGCCATAGTCGCCGTCGTCGTCGCCACGCGCGGCGTGATGGTCTGGCATCAGGCGTCCGGACCCCGCTGGAGGGAGGAGTTCGAGCGCGTCCGGTCGCCGCGCGAGTGGTCGCTGACGCGTCGGGAGTGGGTCGTCCTCGCCGTCGGCTACCTCCTCTTGGCGGTCGCGAACTATCGCGAGGCGACGGCAATCGCGCGAATCGCGGGGTGAGACGACCGTCGAGCCAGCGGTCGCGACGCGACGACGCCGACCGGTCGCTCACTCGTCCAGTTCGAGGTAGCTCATCGCCTCCTCGTCGGACACCTGGTCGAACCGCTCGTAGAACTGCCCGACGCCCATGAACCCGCTCGGGGTCAGGAGGCAGACGACGTCGTCGGCCATCGCCGACAACTCGTCGACGGTTCGGGGCGGTCCGACCGGCACCGCCAGCACGATTCGCTCGGCGTCGCGGTCCGCGAGCATCCGCAGACAGGCCCTGACGGTCGACCCCGTGGCGACGCCGTCGTCGACGACGACCACGCGCTTTCCCGTCAGGTCGGGAGCCGGTCGGTCGCCGCGGTACTGTTCGACCTTTCCCCGGGCGTTCTCGGCCTCGCGTTCGCGCTCCCGTTCGAAGTAGTCCTCGTCGGACCCGGTCCGGGAGAACGCCTCCTCGTTGCGCCAGACGGTGCCGTCGCTGGCGACGGCGCCGATGGCGTACTCGGGGTTCCCCGGCGCGCCTATCTTCTGTGCGACGACGATGTCGAGCGGTGCGTCGAGCGCGTCCGCGACGGCGCGGCCGAGGGGGAGCCCCCCGCGGGGAATCGCGAGGACGACGTCCGCGTCGACGCCCCGGTCACGGAGCGCCGCGCCGAGTCGCGCTCCCGCCTCGGCCCGGTCGCTGAATCGGCGAGGGTCTGCCATGCGTGTTCGTGTGTGAACGTCTCCCACTGCCCTGAAACGCGCGAACGTTCCCACGCGATAGGAACGACCCCGACCGCTAAAGCGCGGCGGGCGCGTCGGTTTCAGCATGACGCAGCGCAGCGAGACGCTCGTCGACATCCCGGTCGAGGGCGTCGAACTGGAGGGGATGCTCGAAGTCCCGCCCGGGGCGACGGGACTGGTGGTGTTCGCTCACGGGAGCGGGTCGAGCAGGAAGAGTCCGCGCAACAACTACGTCGCCGAGGTCATCCGCGAGCGAGGGCTCGGAACGCTCCTGTTCGACCTCCTGACCGAGGAGGAGGACCGGCTTCGCGAGAACCGCTTCGACATCCCGGTGCTGACGGACCGCCTCGTCGCCGTCACCGAGTGGGTGCGGGACCGCGACGATACCCGCGACCTGAACGTGGGCTACTTCGGGTCCAGTACGGGCGCGGCGTCTGCGCTTCGGGCGGCGGCGCGTCTGGGCGACGACGTGGGCGCGGTGGTCTCGCGCGGCGGCCGCGTCGACATGGCGTCGGAGGTGCTCGACGACGTCGGGGCGCCGACGCTGTTCGTCGTCGGGGGTGCCGACACGCAGGTGCTGGAACTCAACCGCGACGCGTTCGCCCGCCTCGACTGCGAGAGAGACCTGCACGTCGTCGAGGGCGCGGGGCACCTGTTCGAGGGCGAGGGCGAACTCGAAGAAGTCGCCGCGGTGGCGGCGGACTGGTTCGAGGACGCGCTGTAGGGGCCGACGGGCGGGGCAGACGGTTACGACCGCGAGCCCGCGAGTCGAATCGCTGGCTCACTCCTCGGGACCGCCGTCAGAAATCGTGAAGACGGGCAGGTCGCTGGTCCGGACGACGCGTTCGGTCACGCTGCCGAGGAACCGCTGGTCGAGTCCCGTCTGCCCGTGCGTCCCCATCACGATACAGTCGACGCCGTACTCGTCGGCGTACTCTGTGATGGCCCCGTGCGGCGACCCGGTCAGGACCGACGCCTCGACGGTCCCGACGCCCGCCTCCGTGGCGCGTTCGACTATCGCGTCGAGCACCCGCTGGCCGGCGTCTTCGAGCGACTCCAGGAGGGTGGCGGGGTCGGTGCCGCCGTGGAGGACGCCCGCGTCGACGACGTGGACCGTGTGCAGTGCCGCACCGGTCAGTCGGGCCAGTTCGATGGCGTGGTCGGCGGCGGCCCGCGCGCAGTCGCTGCCGTCGGTCGGCACCAGAATCGCGTCGAACGGGAGGTCGACGATCGTCCCCTCGTGGACCGTGACGACCGGCACGGGCGACTCGCGTATCGTCCGCTCGGCGACGCTCCCGAGTACGAACCGGTCGACGCCGGTCCGGCCGTACGTTCCCATCACGATGCAATCGATAGCGTGTTCGGTCGCGTAGTCGAGGATGGTGCGGTGAATCCGGCCCTCTGATTCGACCGCGGTGACGCTCACGTCGAGACCGGCGTCGGTGGCTATCTCGGCGGCGGGCGACGTCGCGCGCTCTGCGCTCCGCGCGAGTCCGTCGTCCGCTTCGTCCGCCGTCGACGACTCCCCGGGTTCGAGGACGTGAACGACGTGGAGGTGGGCGTCGAACCGCCCCGCGAGTTCGACCGCTGTCTCGGCCGCGGCCCGCGCGACGTCGCTCCCGTCGGTCGGCACCAGTATCGAGTCGTACATGGTCGCTCTACCGGTCGGTACGGCGCGGGGGACATCAACGTGACACTCGGTCCCGGTCCGCAGGAATCGGTCGCGGTTTCCCGGCGGCGGCCGAACCCGCGGCGACGGCGGATTCCGCGGTGCCGTCACGGCGGCGGGCGACTCATTCGGAGTAGCCCTCCTGGAGGAACACCCCCTCGGTCTCGTATATCGCGACGAGTTCGGTGATGAACTCCTCGTACGTCTCGTCATCCTCCAGGTGGTCGTCCAGTCGCTCTCTGAGTTCGTCGCTGATTTCGAGTGTGTGCGTCACGGTCGGAGAGGCCTCCACACTCCCGTACGCGGACGAGCGTCAAATAGACACACACCTGTCGACGGGGCGGGCCGGCGTCGCCACGGACGGTCGAGTCGGCATCCGCGCGGCGACGGAACGGTCTCAGTCGCCGTGGGTGTACCCCCGGTCCGGGACCGGTTCCCCGTCGATGGTCACCGCTTCCTCCGTGACCTCCCCGACGACGGTCACCGGAACGGGCGAGGCCGTTCGCGCGGCCTCCAGTCGGTCGCGAGGGACCGTGAACACGAGTTCGAAGTCCTCGCCCGTGTAGAGGCCGCACTCGCGTTCGTCGGCGTCGGTCGTCGCCTCCTCGAAGACGGCGTCGTCGAGCGGAACGCGGTCCCACGCGACGGCGAAGCCGCAGTCGCTGGCCTCGGCCAACTGGTGGAGCGACCGGGCCAGTCCGTCGGAGGAGTCCATCATGGCCGACGCGTGCGGGGCCAGCGCTCGGCCCGCGGCGACTCGCGGTTCGAACCGGAAGAGGTCGTTCCCCCGGTCGTGTGCCCCTCGCTCGAACGCGCGGATGGCCGCTCCGGTCCGTCCGAGCGTCCCCGTCACGCAGACGGCGTCGCCGACCGCCGCGGTGGACCGATAGACGGGCGCTTCCGTCCGGCCGACGACGGCGGAGGCGACCGTGAACTCGTCGTGAGTGTCGAGGTCACCGCCGACGTACCGGCCGTCGACCAGTTCGCAGACGTCGCGCGCGCCGCGGACGAACGCGTGCAGTTCGTCGCCGTCGAACTCGGGCGCCGCGTAGGCGGCGACGGCGGCCGTCGCCTCGGCCCCCATCGCGGCGACGTCCGACAGCGAAGCGCCGACGGCGCGCCAACCGGCGGTGTACCGCGTCGTCCCCTCGGGGAAGTCGGTCTGCTGGTGGAGCATGTCCACCGTGAATATCAGGTCGCCGACGACGGCGGCGTCGTCGCCGGCGTCCGGGAGCCACTCGTAAATCGCCGCGAGCGATTCGCGTTCGTCCATGTCCGAGGATGGGGACAGCGGCGGATTATTCTTTGCTAGCACACCACAGTCTCTGTACCGATGGCGAACCCAACAGTCACGATTCGATACCTCGACCGGAATCCCATCTCGTCGCGTTCGACGGAGTTCGTCGAGCGGAAGGGAATCGGGCATCCCGACTCCATCTGCGACGGTATCGCCGAAGCCGTCTCCAGACACCTCTCGCGGCGCTATCTGGACGAGTTCGGTCGGATTCTCCACCACAACACCGATAGCGTGCAACTCGTCGCCGGAACGACGGACCCGGCGTTCGGCGGCGGAACGGTCGGCGAGCCGATGTACGTCCTCCTCGGCGGCAGAGCGACGAAGACCGTCGACGGCCGACGAATCCCGGTCGACGACATCGCCGTCGAAGCCGCCGAAGACTACGTCGACGCGCGGTTCCGGGAGGTGTCCAGAGACGACGTCGAGTTCGAATCGAGAATCGGAGAGACGTCCGTGGAGTTACGGTCGCTGTTCGACGCGGGCGCGGTTCCACGAGCGAACGACACCAGCGTCGGCGTCGGCTACGCTCCGCTGTCGGAGACCGAGAGAATCGTCCGCGGGATCGAATCGGAGCTACGCGGAGCGATTCCGGCGGTCGGCGAGGACGTGAAGGTGATGGCGTGGCGCTCCGGGGACGACCTCCGACTCACCGTCGCGGCCGCCGTCATCTCGCGGCACGTCGCCGACATCGACGAGTACGTGGCGGTGAAAGAGTTAATTGGTGAGACCGTCAGACGCTACGCGACCGAGCGGACGACTCGAACGGTACACGTCGACGTGAACGCCGCCGACGACGTCGGGTCGGAACGCGTCTACCTCACCGAGACCGGCCTCTCCGCGGAGATGGGCGACGACGGGAACGTCGGACGCGGGAACCGAGTGAACGGGCTCATCACGCCGCACCGACCGACGAGTCTCGAAGCGACGGGCGGGAAGAACCCGGTCAGCCACGTCGGGAAACTGTACAACGTCGTGGCGACGAACGCCGCCGAACGCGTTCACGAGACGCTCGGTGCCGACCACACGGAGGTGAAACTGCTCTCGAAGATCGGTGACCCGGTCACGGAACCGATGGCCGTCGACATCGACACGACGGCGCGCGACGACGAGGCGGTGCGGCGCGTCGTCGAGGACGAACTCGAAGAGACGCCGTCGCTCACGGAGGCCCTCGTGGCGGGACAGGTGCCGCTGTTTTGACCGCTTCCCGTCCGCGTTGCGGTCCGCGGCACAGAGTCGACCGCGGCGGGTCGTCGGCGGATACGCCTCGACTAGCGTCACCGCGTCCCCGGCGCTATCGACTCGCCTTGATGCCGACGAACGAGCCGTCGCCGTACCCCGACTCGACCGGTTCCGGACCGTCGACGTCGCCCGGCCAGTGGTAGATGGTCTGCACGAAGTCGAAGTCGGTGAAACCGGCGGTCTCCAGCGCCTCGACGAGTTCCTCCGTCGAGACGAACACCGCCTCCCGGTAGAACGGGTTCGCCTCCTTCTTCTCCTGATAGGTTCGACCGACCGGGCTGTCCCTGTCGATGTACCCGACGACGAGCGAACCGGAGGGAGCGAGGACGCGTTCGGCCTCCGCCAGCGTCCGGGGGATGTCGTCAACGAAACAGATGGTCGTCACGATGAGCGCGGTGTCGAACGTTCCGTCGCTGAACGGGAGGTACTCTGCGACGCCTCTGACCGCCTCGATTCCGCGTTCGCGGGCGTACGCGAGCATCTCGACCGCGGGGTCGAGTCCGACCTGCATCCCGAGCGGTGCGGCGAACCGACCGCTGCCGACGCCTATTTCGACGCCGTAACCGGTCGTCGACACGAGGCGACCGAGGGCGTCCAGTTCGGACTGGTAGGCGTCCTCGTGCGCCTCGAACCAGTCCTCGTATCGCTCGGTATGCGTCTCGAACGGGGCTGTCTTCGGCATGGGTGGATGTACGAGCGACGTCGATACCAATGTTCGGGGCGGGACGAGCCCGCTTCCGGGAAACGCTTGTTACGACGCGCTCCGTCAGTCCTCGTATGGCCGACGCCTCGACGGTAGAGAAAGGTGGCGCCGGATTCGAGGGCGTGAAACTCCTCCTCTGTGAGAATCCCCTCCCGCCCATCGACGAGGCGGTCGAAGCCGCCCGGGACGAACTGCCGAGGAGCAACCACTACACAGAACCTCACTCGGCGCCGTTGCGAGAACTGCTCGCCGACCGCGTCGGCGTTTCGACCGACCACGTTCACGTCAACGCCGGGTCCGAACTGATTCTCCGCCAGTTGTTCGACCGGTTCGGACAGCAGGTCCACCTCCTGACGCCGACTTACCCCCTGTTCCCGGAGATTTCCGAGGTGTACACCGAGACGCGGCTCACCCCGGGCGATGACTTCCGGTTCGACCTCCGCGAGTTGGAGGTCCCCGACGGGACGACGCTCGCCGTCCTCGTGAACCCGAACAACCCGAACGGGACCGGATTCGATACGGCGCCGCTCCCGGCGTTGCTCGACGCGAACCCCGAGGTGCGGTTTCTGGTGGACGAGGCGTTCGTCGACTTCGTCGACGAGTCGGTGACGGACCTCGTGCCCGAACACGACAACCTGCTCGTGACCCGGACGCTGTCGAAGGCGCACAGTCTGGCCGGCTTTCGCGTGGGGTACGCGGTCCTTCCCGAAGCCGTTGCCGCCGACCTGAACGCGAGCAACGACGCCTATCCGCTCACGCGACCGAGTCAGGCGGCGGCCATCGCGACCCTCGAACACGAGTCGAAGATTCGAGGGCGCATCGCCGACCTTCGGTCGTGGGCGGGGCAACTGGCCGCCGACCTCCGGTCGCTGGGCGTCGAGACGTTCCCGACGGAGACGTACTTCTTCCTCGCGGACTTCGCCCCGCACGACGCGGCCGACGTCGCGGCGGCGCTACGAGACCGGGATATCTACGTCAAGCCGCTCGACGACGACCGACTCGGTCCGGGGTACATGCGCGTGACGACGGCCCGACCGACGGACAACGAACGGGTCGTGAGCGCGCTGGAGGAGATACTCTGAGGGGGCGGCGTCAGGCGAGTCCGCGACGGAGGAGTTTCACGCCGAGCATCAGTACGATACCGCTCAGAAAGACCGCGAAGTGCAGCGCCGCCTTCCGGACGTCTCGATCCTCTTTTATCTCGGGAATCAGGTCCGAGCTGGCGATGTAGACGAAGTTACCCGCGGCGAACGGGAGGAGGAACACGGGCGTCCACCCGACGACGCCGGCGAGGTAGTGGCCCGCGACGCCCCCGAGGATGACGGTGGACTGCGTGAGGTAGTTGAGGACGAGCGCTTGCGTCCGATCGAACCCGCCGTACACGAGGACGCCGAAGTCGCCGAGTTCCTGCGGAATCTCGTGCAGCGCGATGGCTGCCGCCGTCACGAGTCCGACCTCGACGCCGAGGAGGAACGCGCCCGCGACGACCAGTCCGTCGATGAAGTTGTGAATCGTATCGGAGAGCAACACGAGGTACGACACCGGTTCGTGGTCGTGCGTGGCCGCGTGGTGGTGGTGCCAGTGGATGAACTGTTCGAGGACGTAGAACAGACAGAACCCGGCCACGAGAGACAGAAACAACGGGAGCGTGTCCGCTCGACCGTACTCCTGGATGGCGCGGGGGAGGAGGTGGAGGAAGGCGCCGCCGATAAGGCCACCGGCGGCCAACGCGACGAGCAACAACAGGACCCTGTCCAGCAGTTCGTCGTTCAGAAAGAGCGTCAGAGCGCCGAGCCAGGCGATCAGGCTTATGCAGAACGTCGTCCCGACGGTCCAGACGAGTGGGTCCATCGGCCGAGCATGCGTTCGGGACGACGATAGGTGTTCGGACGGCCATCCCGCAAACCAAAGAGCCAGGGGACGTATGGGAACACATGCAGTCTCGATTCCGTGACTCTCGGTGGACGGCGGCTATCGTCGGGACGGTCGTGCTCTTCGTCGCGTCGGTCGTCCCCTCACCGCTGGAGCGTCATCCGGAGTGGAAGTGGGTCGGCCCGGACAAGGTCCTGCATCTGGTCGCACACGCGGCCTACGCGGTGGCACTCGCGGACGCGCTTCGCGGCGGGCGGTGCGACGAGCGACAGGCCGCCGTCCTCGCCGTCTGTGGCTCGACCGTCCACAGCCTCGTGACCGGCCGGGTTCAAGAGCGGGTTCCGGGACGGGCGTTCGAGGTTGCGGACGTCCTCGCGAGCCTCCTCGGCGCGGTGCTCGCCGTGGGGGGCTGGTACGCGAAGAACGGGACGGGCGTCCGAGACGGCGACTGAGACGGTCGGTCGTCGGCGTTCGACGTGGTGTCGCGGTCGGTAGCGGAGGTCGGGTGGCTATCTGACGACGACCACGGGCGTCGGCGCGCGTCTGACCACCGTCTCGGCGACGGACCCGAGGATCGCTCGGGCGACGAGAGAGCGACCGTGACTGCCGATGACTATCGTATCGACGCCGTGCTCCTCGGCGTACGCGACGATCTGGCGGGCGGGCTTTCCGACCCGCGTCGCCGTCGATATCTCTCGGCCGCGGTCGGCGGCGGTCTCCTTCGCCGACGCGAGCAGGGACGCAGAGCGGTCGTTCGCCCGCTTTCGAAGTTCCTCGGACCCGATTAGCGCCTCGGCCCCGTAGCTCTCCTCCACGTAGTCGACGACGTGGAGCGCGGTTATCTCCGCCCCCGGGTACGTCTCCAGTGCGTGTTCGAGCGCCTTCCGTGCGAGCGGCGTCCCGTCGAACGCCACGAGGAGTCGGTCGATTTCGGGCACGGTCGACGTTCGACGCCGAAGCACAAAAGAGGAACCGGAGCGACCGACTGCGACGGCGCGAGCGGAATCGGGCGCGGATGCGCGCGGCGTTCGCCAGCGGGTCAGAAGGGGAACAACGCGAGGGACACCGGAACCAGCACCAGCGAGACGAGGAAGCCGGCGAGCGCTCGTCGGTCGTCGACGAGACGGGTGTGGAACCCCTCGATGGCGTCGAAGTAGACGGAGAACCACAGTAACTCGACCAGCGTCACCGCCGTGCCGACGACGAGGAGGGCCAAGACGAACGCCACTGCCTCGGGCGATTCCAGGACGACGGCGACGACGACTGTGTCGAACAGGGTTCCGATGTTCGCGCCGAGCACGTAGGGGACCACTTCCCGTCGTTCCAGATAGCCGCGGTTGTAGAGCGGGACGATGACGCCGAGCGAGAAGGCGACGCTCGTGGTGATGCCGGTGACGAGGACGCCGAGGCCGAGCGAGACCCACCGCCGACGGAACCGCCGGAACACGCGCTGACGGAGCCACTCGGTATCGACCCGCTTGAGGACGCGGTCGAAGAGGTTCAGGCTGCCGAACAGAACCAGAACGGCCACGCCGAATCCGGGGGCGGCGCCGACGGCGTCGACGATGGCCGTGGTCGCCGGTTCCAGCACCGACAGCGGCTGGAACGTCAGTTCGAGGTGGCCGCCCACGTCCGCGAACGCGGTCCGAAACCAGGGCAACAGGAGGTAGCCGACGAGGGTCGCCGGCAGGTAGACGGAGTGAGTCAACAGGAACGTCAGCAGCCCCAGACTGATGGCTTTTCCCACCGAGTACCGGCGTTTCTGCAGGTAATCCAGCGCGCCGACGAAGACGACGATTGCGGCCGCGCCGAGTCGCGACCCGGCAACCATCAGATACAGTTGCGTCGCCGTGACGACGCCGGCGTCGAACAGCGAGACGGCCAGGGCGGCGACGACCGAACCGTTCGTCAGGGCGTACGTGGCCACCCAACTGACGCCGAGTGCTCGCACGTCGCCGGCGACGTAGCGGTCGAAGAACCGTCCGAGAGGGACTGCCGCCGCCTCCGTCGCCGTCCCCAGCAGTTGGACTCCGAACAGGAACAGCGCCAGCGAAATCAGGCCACCGAGCCAGAGGGGGCCGGAGACGCGGACCCGCGCTATCGTCCCGCTCACGGTACTCGGTTCCACGGTGTTCGCCTCTGGGCGAGGTCCGCCGGGACCATAACGTTTCGCTCCGCTGACGATGCAGAGCGGACGACGCCGCGGAGTCCGGACGACCGAGAGCCGATGCGGGTCCCGCAGCGACGCGACCACGCCGTTCCTACGCGGTGGGAACCACCGACTCGACTATGAGACAGTGGCGCATACGAACCTGCATGGGAGAACTCGAAACCGAAGAACAGCGGACGCGAGCGGAGGTGGCCACCTACCTCCGCGAGTTGGCGGACCAACTCGACGACGACGGTGAAGTGACACTCGAACTCGGGAACCGGCGGGTGACGCTCGAACCGGTCGACCCCATCACGTTCAAACTCGAAGGCGAGTCCGATTGGACCGCAGGCGAACCCGAAGCCAAGCAGAGTATCGAGTTCGAGATGGTGTGGCGGCGGGCGGTCCAGGGGGACGAAGACGCCTCGCTGAACGTCGAACGGACGGACCAATGAGCGACGCGGGTCGCTCTCGACGGTGAAAGAGTGCGCCGGAGGGTGGCGAGTTCGGCCGTGACGACGGTCCGGGCCACCTGCAGCGTCAGTCGTCCGGCTCGTATTCGCGCGACTGTGCCTCGATGACCGTCGCCACGTCGTCGAGCATCTCGCCCGTCGTCGCGACGACGTCGTCGAGCGTTGCGATGCCGACGAGTTTGCCGTCGTCGTCGACGACGGGAATCCGTCGCACCGCCCCGTCGGCCATAGTCGCCGGGGGGTCCACCGCCGTGGCGTCCTCGTGAATCGTCACCGGGTCCGACGTCATGACGTCGGCGGCGGTCAGTTCGGTCAGGTCGTCGTGGTGAGCCACCGCGAGGGCGATGTCCCGGTCCGTGACGATACCGACCGGTTCGTCGTCCTCGACGATGACGAGGTCACCGAGTTCCTCGTCCGCCATCGTCCGAGCGAGTTCCTTCAACGCCGTCTCTCTGTTCGCCGTTTCGGCCTCGACCGCGAGATTGGATACTGGCATGACACTTGAACTGTCGGTTCGCAGTCACAAGTAGTCCGTCGACACCTACCACCAGTCGAGAATCGTGTGGTACTTTAACACGGCTACAGGGAGTCAGTGTCGACGAGAGAGAGCTATCGGACGTCGTCGAGACTGACGAACGAGCCCTCTTTGGCCGTTATCCAGGTCGTCATGCGTTCGAAGTCGTCCGCATCGGGCGGGAACAGCGTACACTCGGCGGGGCGGCCCTGCGAGACGACGATTTCGGCCGCCAACGCGGGGGCGGAGTCGTCGGGAGTCGGCGGTCGTTCGGCTTCGTCGTCGGTCACGCGTTCGCTCATAGTAGTAAGCCTCCGTGTATGTGCGGCAATCCGACGGTACAGCGGGGGAGCGTATAGTTCCCGAACTGAGTTCTCACGTGGTGGGAAGGGGCGCGCGGGGCGTCGCCTCGGCGGACGTCGCCACGGGAGAACCTCGCCGTCCGAACCGCTACTCGAATAGTAGTAGTTGTATCCAGTCGCGGCGAGCGACGGGGCGAGCGACGGCGGCGCCAACAGACGAAATCCGGGGCCCTGTCGCGTCGCGGTACCGGAGTCGCTGGTGAAAGCGCTTCTCTCGCGGAATATCGCGGCGATTCCCTCGTCGACGGGTCGACGACCGGGCGCGAACCGCGGGCGCGTTCGCATCGTCCATCGCAAGCCGACGTGAGCGTCGATTTCGAACGCTGCCTCTCGGCACCCGTCCGCCGATATGTGGTATTTCGGCGATATCTAACCGTCCATCCACGTCCCAGTCGGCGAACGGACTCTGCCGACGGTCCACCGCCAATTAATCCAAGTATTTATACTGATGTCAGGGCCGCGTCGTCGGTCGTCTTCCCTCTCTCGGGACCCGTCGGCGGTAATTCGGTCGGAGTCGTCGCCGCCGTCGGGTCGAAGCCGTCCCGGGGGCCGTCGCTCCGGACCGGCCCGTCACGCGGGCGCGTACTGCTCGTGAATCCGGTCCATCCGCGCCGCCATCACGAAGTCGGTCTTGTGGAGGCCGTCTATCTTGTGCGTCCACATCTCGACGCGGACTTCGCCCCACTCGAGGTGGAGGTCGGGGTGGTGCCACTCCTCCTCGGCGAGTTCGCCTATCTCGTAGGTGAACTCGAGGGCGTCTCTGAAGTCCCCGAACGCGTACGTACCGTCGAGGTGGTGGTCGTCGACGACTTCCCAGACGTCGTCGTCGAGTTCGGCGAGGTAGTCGTCGTACTCGGTTTCGGTGAGCGGTTCGTCCTCTGAGGTGCACGCCTCGCACTCCTGGTCGGCCAGCGTCGATGCCATGGCAGAAAGTACGGTCGCCATCGGCTTGTATCTTCACCAGCGACGGTCCGCTCCGGGGGCGAAAGTCGGCTGAAGGGACGGTGCTAACGGACGAAACGTACCGTGTCCACGGACGCCCTCGCCGAGCGGAACGCCCCGGCGAGGGCGGCGCGCCGCTACAGTCGGTCGGCGACCGCTTCGACGGGGTGTGGCGGGATGCCGTCGGCGCCATCGCGGTCGCCCAGTTGCGAGCGACACGACCCCCCGGGTGCGACCACTCGCTCCCCGTCGCTCTCGTCGACTTTGTCGAACAGCAGACGGCCGATGGTCTTCGAGAGGTCGTAGTGTTCGTCGTGGTACCCGAAACTGCCGGCCATGCCGCAGCAGGTCGAATCTAACGGGTCCACCTCGTAGCCGACGCGGCGCAGGACGCCGACCGCGTGGTGGTCCTTGTTGGTCGCCTTCTGGTTGCAGTGGCCGTGATAGCTCAGCGACCCGGCCGCGCCGGGCGTCCGGTCGGCTATCGGGAGCGACTCGTCGAGTCGAAACGCGTCGAGGTACTCCAGCACGCCGTACGCGCTGTCGGCGACGCGTTCGACCTCGGGGCCGTCGAGCAGGTCGAGGTACTCGTCCTGGAACATCACGGCGTCGGAGGGTTCGACGAACACGACGTCCCAACCGGCGGCGACGGGGCCGGCGAGTCGGTCGGTGTTCGTCCGCGCCCGGTCGGCGGCGAGGTCCAGCATCCCCGTCGAGTAGGCGGCGCGGCCCGACGGGACGGTGTCGCCGGGGACGACGACGTGGACGCCCGCCGCTTCGAGGGCTTCGACGGCCGCCTTCCCGGCCGCGGGGTACGAGTAGTTCGTGTACGTGTCGGGGAACAGCACGACTCGGCGGTCTGCGGTCGCGCGTTCGACGGTCGAGCCGCCGCGTTCGGCGAACCAGTCCCGGAGCGTCTCCCGCCGGAACGGCGGCAGTTCGCGTTCGGGTGCGATGCCGAACACCGTCTGCATGACCCGTCGCGCGCCCGGAACCGCGGTCGCCCAGTTCGACAGCGGTGCCAGCGCCGAGCCGAGTTTCGAGGCGGCGTCGATGTTCGCGAACAGTCGCTCGCGAAGGTCGACGCCCTCCTTCTGGTGGTGCTGGTGTTTCACCTCGGTCTTGAGCTTCGCCATGTCGACGCCGGTGGGGCAGTCGCTCTTGCAGCCCTTACAGCCCACGCAGAGGTCCAGCACCTCCTCCTGAAACCGCTCGGTGTGAATCTCTTCCTCGGGGAGGTCACCGCTGATGGCCGACCGGAGCATGTTGGCGCGGCCGCGAGTCGTCTGGACCTCCTCGTTCGACGCGCGGTACGTCGGACACATCACGTCGTGTCCGGTCTGCCGGCAGGTGCCACAGCCGTTACACAGTTCGACGAGGTGGGTGAACCCGCCTTCGTCGTCGAAGTCGAGCGTCGTCTGCGGCGCGATAGACTGGTACTCCGCGCCGTACCGGAGGTGTTCGCGGTTGTCCGCGCCGACGCCGCGGTCCGCGTCGGGCCCGACGTCGTCGGGACCCGAGCGGTAGACGACGTTGCCGGGGTGCATCCACCAGTCGGGGTCGAAGGCCGTCTTGACCTCCTTGAACGCCTGCCAGAGCTCCTCGCCGTACATCTTGGGGTTGAACTCCGTCCGGGCCATCCCGTCGCCGTGTTCGCCGGAGAACGAGCCGTGGTGTTCGAGGACGAGGTCGGTCACGTCCTCCGTGATGGAGTGCAGGTCCTCGATGCCGGACTCGCTCTTGAGGTTGAGGATGGGTCGGATGTGGAGCGTTCCCGACCCCGCGTGGGCGAAGTACGCCGCCGACGTGCCGTGGTCGTCCAGCACGTCCTCGAACTTCTGCACGTACTCGGCCAACTCCGCGGGCGGCACCGTCGCGTCCTCGATGAACGGGTACGGCTTCGCGTCGCCCTCCAGACTCATCAGCAACGGGATGGCCGCCTTGCGGAGTTTCCACAGTTTCGCCTGGTCGGCGTCGGTGTACGCCTCCACGACGTCGAACGCCGCACCGTCGGCGACGAATCGCTCGTTCGTCGCCGCGATTGCGGCCTCGAAGTCGTCGTGGAGTTCCGAGTCGTACTCCAGCATCAGGGCGGCGTCCGCTCCGTCCGGAATCGGCTCGACGTACTCGGCGTAGCCGTCCGACTCGGCGGCCATGCGGAACACCTCGTCGTCCATCAACTCCACCGCGCTCACGTCGTACTCCAGGGCGACGGGGACGGCCTCCATCGCCTTCACCAGGTCGTCGAAGCAGTAGAGGGCCAGCGCCGTCTCCTCGGGGACCGTCACGAGCGAGAGTTCCGCCTCGACGATGACGCCGAGGGACCCCTCGCTCCCGACGAACAGTTTCGCGAGGTTCATCACTCGCTCGCCGTCGTCGTTCTCGTACACCACCCGGTCGAGGTTGTAGCCCGACACCCGGCGCTTGAGGTCGGGGTACCGGTCGGCTATCTCGGCCTCGTTCTCCTCGACCACCTCGCGGACGGTCCGGTAGACGTGAGCCTCGCGGTCGTCTTTCGAGACGATGTCGTTCCACTCCTCGGAGTCGAGGACGACTTCGCGCGCCTCGACGACGGACCCGTCGGAGAGGACCGCCGTGACGGCTTCGGTGTACGCGTCCGTGATGCCGTACCTGACGGAGTGAGCGCCGGTGGAGTTGTTGCCGATGCCGCCGCCGACCGTCGCGCGGTTCGAGGAGGCCGGGTCGGGGGCGAACTTCAGCCCGTACTCCGAGAGGACGGCGTCCAGGTCGTCCTGCACGACGCCCGGTTGGATGCGGACGCGCTTCTCCTCGGGTCGCACCTCCACCACGTCGTCCATGTGCCGAGACACGTCGAGGACGACGCAGCCCGGACCGACGGTCTGGCCCGCCAGCGACGACCCCGTCCCGCGCGGGAGTATCGGTACCTCGTGCCGCGTCGCCACCTCGACGGCCGCCCGCACGTCCTCGGTGTCGGTGGGATACACCACGCCCGCGGGCTTCGCGCTGTAGATGCTCCCGTCGGTCGAGTACAACACCTGCGCGTACTCGTCGAATTCGACGCCCCCGTCGACGCGGGCGCGGAGGTCACTCGCCAAGTCGCGGTACTCCGCCACGTCGGGACGGTCGTGGCCGAGTTCGCCGGCCGACCAGGTGGCGTCCCTGTCTTCGATCGCCATGTCGAAATCTATCATCGACAATAGTTAAGTCCTATGCTACACGTAACCAGTTACCGCGGGTTCGGGGGCCGTCGCAAGCGCGGCACGGTACGTCACGACACAGCACGGAACGGAATCGACCCACCGCCGAGACCCACACGTATTTGACCCGGGCAGTTCAGAACCAGATATGCCCAGTGTGTCAGTACTACACGTGTGCCTGAACGTGGCGGACGCCGCGGAGTCCATCGCGTTCTACGAACAGTTCGGCTTCACCGAGTCGTGGCAGTTCACCACCCCCGACGGCGAGACGACGAACTACTACGTCAGCGACGACGACGGCGTGGAACTCCAACTCTCCGAGACGGACGGGGAGACGGAGTTCGAGATGGGAACCGGCTGGGACCACCTCGCTCTCGGCGTCGAGGACGTGGACGAGACGGTGGAACGCATCGACCACTACGGCGTCGAGAAGGAACCGGGACCGCAACCGGAAGCCGGCGCGTACACGGCGTTCGTCGCGGACCCCGACGGTCACTCCGTCGAACTCATCGAACCGCTGGAGGAGTGAAGCGCCGGCGGCGAGAACCGCCGAGAGCGAATCGATTCGCGTCGCGTCGGGCCGTCAGTTACCGACGTTCGTGGCGCGTTCGACGACGTCCGACCCGTACATCTCCTCGAGTTCCTCGTGCTGGTCCGGTCGGTGTTCGTAGACGTCCTGGAACAGCGTAATCGGCGTCTGCGCGGCCTGATAGGTTGCCTCGTCCCACATCCGGTCCTTCTGGAGTTCGACTTCGACGCCGTCGACGACGAGCGTCGCGGACTGGGTCATCGCGATGGCGCCCTTGCCCGCCTCTTTCGCGGCTTCGAACTCCTCCATCGAGTCCACGATGTCGTCCATGCTGGGGACGTAGGCGGTCATGTCGAGCAGTTCCTGCCGGAGTTCGTCCTCGTCGAGTTCGTGTTCCTCGCCGCCGACGCGCAGGACGTAGCCGTCGTCGGTCGACTCCAGTCCCACGTCGTCGCCGCGGTACACCTGCTTGCCGTCCTCGGCGTCGAGTTCTATCTCTCGGTCACCGACCTCCAGCAGCCAACTGCCCGTCTTCGGCGGCAGGGGGGACTTGTTCGCCTCGACGACCTGTCCGGGCGTCAGCGACCAGATGCCGAGCATCCCCTTCGCCTGGTTCTCGACCATCCGCTCGTTGTATCCCTCCACGTCGCGGATGTCGTCGTACGGGCCGTCCACCGCGACGAGGCCGGCAGCGCTCGCACCGCGGGAGGTGTTGTGACGGAGTTCCGGCCACGGCGGCAGTTCGCCCGTCGGCGTCATGGCTCGCATGTCCTTCGTGTAGTCGACTTCGCCGTCGACGAGGAGGAACATGCGTTCGAGGTTGTTGGCGGGCCTGCCCATCTCCGCGCGCAGGTCGCCCATCGCCAACTCGGCCTCGCCGCTCTCGACGATGACCGACATCGACAGGCTGCCCTCTTCGAGGCCGTGCTCGTTCTCCACGATGGTGATGAACTCGTCGGCCTTCTTCCAGTCGTCGATGTCGCCGACTTCGGGCACGACGAACCCGTCGATGTGGTCGACGGCGCCGTTGTCCGGGTCGGCAATCTCCAGCATGTGCTGGAAGCCCTGATACCGTGTGCCCGGGGAGTCCCGGTGCCAGACGATGCGCGGATGAATCTCGCCGGGGAAGTCCGCACCGTGTTCGGACACGACTTCGATGATGTTCTCGACGCCCTCGTCGCGCATCGACGGAGCCGTCGCGTCCTCGTTGTCCGGCACCCACACGTCCGGCGCCTGCATCCCGGAGAGTTGGGCCGCGCTTCGCAGCATCTTCGCGGAGTCGTCTTCGCCCTCCACCGCCGTCGGAGAGGTGAAGAACGTTCGGACGAACTCGCGCTCGTAGTGACGCTTGACGCTCATGTGACGTACGGAAGGCCACGTCCGAGATATTTAATCGAACGTATTGTGGCAAAATGTTCGTGGACGTTGCTGACGCACCGAAACGTCACTTCTCTGTACCGTTCGAAGTGGGGAAACAGGACTCTCGGTGACGGTCGCGGTGGCGGAGCGACGTGTCGGGGAACCCCCGACGATTCCCCCATCGAACGGGACTGCTTTGGCGAGACGGACGACAATCGCGCCCACCGCTTCGCGTTCGGAAGCGTCGACGCCGACCGGCCGCGTTCGTGTCTGTTTTGGGTTATATTTCGTCTTTGCGAACGGCCGGCGGGGGCAATCGACAGAACGTCGGCTCGACCGAGCGGTCGAAACGGACGACAGACGCGGCCGGGGGCGGAGGCGAGGGCAGGTGCCGACGGTAATTTTAATCCGCAGGGAGCGGTATCCGTTTCTCAATGAGAAACGCGAAAACGGCGTCGGTGCGGGCGACCGAGACGTCGCTGTCGGTGCTGTCGGGTATCGAGTCCCTCGGCGGCCGTGCCACCCTGGCCGAACTGGCCGAGGAACTCGACTTCGCCAAGAGCACGATATACAAGCACCTCAACACGCTGGAGAACGGCGGATTCGTCGTCTTCCGCGACGGCGAGTACCTCGTCGGCCTGCGCTGTCTGGAGTTGGGGGGCATCGCCCAGCGATACGACGGCATCTACGACGTGGCGAAGCCCGAAGTGCGACGGATGGCCGTCGAGACCGGCGAGTTGGCGAACCTGATGATAGAGGAACGCGGGTACGGAATCTACATCCACACCACGAGCGGCGACCGAGCGGTGAACCTGGACACGAGTCTGGGCAAGCGCGTGTACCTCCACCAGACGGCCATCGGCAAGGCGTTGCTGTCGAGTCTCTCGGACGACCGGGTCGAAGAGATTCTCGACCGACGCGGCCTGCCCGGCGAGACGGAGCACACCATCACGGACCGCGAGACGCTGTTCGAGGAACTGGCGGCGATTCGGTCCGAGGGCGTCGCCTACGACAAGGAGGAACGAGTGGACGGAACCGGATGCGTCGGTGTCCCGGTGGACACCGGTGACCGACGGGAGGCCGCCATCAGCATCACCGCGCCCATCAACCGCCTCGCGTCGGCCGAACGCGAACGAGAGATCATCGACACGGTGAAACAGGCGGCCAACGTCATCGAGGTCAACCTCGCCCACGAGTGAGTGCCGCGGACAGTCCAACGGCTCCGGGCATTACACTACTACCGCTGTTCGCTTTCGGCGGCCGTTCGGACTCGGCGTTCGCGAAACGGCGGGCCGAACCGCCGACACACTCGCCAGCGACTGACTGTCCGCCGTCGACGCAGACAGCGTTATGACGACGGGGAGTGTCACCTGTGGGATATGACAGACACGCAGTCGACGAACGACCTGCGGGCGGCTTTCGAGAGCGGCGGCGTCGCACTCGGCGTCCTCGAGAACGCGTACAGTCCGACGCTGGTGGAGTTGTACGGTGAACTCGGCGCGGACTTCGTCTGGATCGACCTCGAACACGGCGGCCCCTCGCCCGACCACGCGCCGGCGATAGAAGAGTTGCTCCGGGCGGCCGAGCGAACCGGCACGGAACTGCTGGTCCGGGTGCCGGACACGGCGCCCGCGACGGTTCGGAAGGCGCTGGACACCGGCGTTCGGAACGTGTTCCTCCCGCGCGTGCGGGAGGCGGAGACGGTGCGGGCGGCCGTCGAGGCGGCGCGGTTCCGGTACGAGGGCGGCCCCGGGGAACGGGGACTGGCGGCCCCGCGCGCCCGCCGGTGGGGACTCGCCGACGACTACCTCGCCACCGAGGACAGAGAGACTCTGGTCGGGACCACGATAGAGACGGCGGCGGCCGTCGAGAACGTCGAGGAGATTCTGTCCGTCCCGGAGTTGGGGTTCGTCTTCGTCGGACCGTTCGACCTCTCGGTGTCGCTCGGACACCCCGGCGAGATAGACCACCCGGAGGTGCAGGAGGCCGTCGAACGCGTCCGGTCGGCCGCCGTCGAGGCGGACGTTCCGCTCGGCGGACTCGGGTTCGGGATGGACGACGTGAACGGGAAGGCCGAGACGGGCTACCAACTCCTCCACCTCGGAAGCACGGCCGGCGTCCTCAGCGAGACGGTCAGGTCGTGGCTCGACGCGTTCGAGGGTGACCGCGCGGGGCAGACGTAGCGACGGCCGTCCCCGTCGTTCCGCACTCTCGGCTCACTTCTCCTGTGCGTCCACCGCCACGGCGGCCGGGTCGACGACGCCGTTCACCCCGTCACCGCCCGGGTGACGTGGGCGGGTCGTCCACGCCGACGGGTATCGGTCCGACTGCTTCGGCGTCGCCCGGTCGCTGGAGCAGTCTGTAACCGGCGACGCGTACAACTGCAAATGTTTTATCGTCGGAAAGCTTTTCCGAAAACGGACGTCGGCGTACCTCGCCTTCGAGTGGTTTCGCCGAGCGAAAGCGGCTAAAGCGTCTCTTTTCACCTCGTCCGGAGGG
Organism: Halogeometricum rufum; assembly: GCF_900112175.1. NCBI lineage: Archaea > Methanobacteriati > Methanobacteriota > Halobacteria > Halobacteriales > Haloferacaceae > Halogeometricum > Halogeometricum rufum. Next base: position 132,859 of record NZ_FOYT01000003.1, read on the forward strand.
GGTCGGCAGGCTCACTCTCGACCGGTCGGACCGACAGAGACGTAACGCTTCGGAGTCGCGTTGAGCGAACTAGAGGGCACTCTACCGCGAGAATCGGAGACTGCGTCGGCCGAACGCGGCACCGACTCGGCGCACTCGAAGTCCGTCCCGAACGAGGGTTTCGAATGTAAATAATTGTATTCAATACCTTGTCGAAGCCCGCAAGCCGTGATAGGTTTCAGTAGCCGTGTCGAGTACCGGCGCACGTCTGGCCAGTATCCGTCACTGTCGGACGTTTCCCTGATATATACCTTGTGACTCCTCTCATCTGATAAAAATTTGAGATGAAGCTTTGGTGCTCGTTATCGAATCTTACGGCGGGGAAGCAGTCATGTCAACGAAATCAGAAGATAACAAGCGTATCGTCCGCCGAATCCGTGACGAAGTCGAGGAGCAGGGAGATCTCGGCGCAGTCGACGAGATATTCGCCGAGGACGTCGTGGTACACACGCCGATGGGGGAGTTCAGCGGTCGTGAGGCGATCAAAGAGATGTACGAAGGTGACCGCAAGGCGTTTTCCGACTCCACGGAGACGATCCACGACTTCGTCGCCGAAGGGAACACCGTCGCCATTCGGATGACGGAGCGTGGCACCCACGACGGTGAGTTCATGGGGATGGAGCCGACAGGCAAGGAGTACGAGATACAGACCACCGCCTTCCTCCACCTGGAGGACGGGAAGGTCGCTGAATGGTGGATCCAACCCGATACCCTCGGCTTCTTGCAACAACTCGGTGTGAACCCCGAGAACCTCAGTGAAGCGATGCCAGCCGAGGACGACTGAATCCGGTTCGTCGTCACACCCTCACGTGAGTCGAACCAGACGTCGAAGTCTCCCTCCTCCCGTGAAACGGCGAGGCTTCGCTCGGACCGTGAACGACGCAGTCGACGACGAGTTCGCGGAACTGCTTCCGCCGGACCGGCGAGAGCGTCGGTCGCACCACGTCGGCCACTTCGTTTAGGCGCGTGGGGAGGAGATAATTAGTCGATGTCAGACCGACTCGACGAGACGAACGTCGCCGTCGTCCTCGCACCGCGCGGGACCGAACAGGTAGAGTTCACGGAACCGAAGGCGACGCTGGAGAACGCCGGCGCGAACGTCGACGTCGTCGGCACAGAGACGGGCGAGGCGCAGGCCGTCCACGACGACCTGGAGGCGGGCGACACGTTCGAGGTGGAGCGGTCGTTCACCGAGATAACCGCGGACGACTACGACGCACTCGTCGTCCCGGGCGGGACGGTCGGTGCCGACACGCTTCGCGCGAACGAGGAGGCTGTCGAGTTCGTGCGGGCGATGGCCGACGACGACAGGCCGATGGGCGTCATCTGTCACGGCCCGTGGCTGCTGGTCGAAGCGGGCGTCGCCGAGGGCCGGACGCTCACCTCGTACCCGAGCCTCCGGACGGACGTTCGGAACGCCGGCGGCGAGTGGGTGGACGAGGAAGTCGTGGTTGACGACGGCGTGATAACGAGCCGGAATCCGGACGACTTGGACGCCTTCTGCGACGCTCTCGTCGAGGCGTTCGGCGAGGACGCGTAGAGACGGAATCGACGGCTGCAGAACCGCCGGCGTCGCAACCGACGGCCGGCCGCCACGCGGGAAAATCTGCCGTTGCTTCTATACGCTCGGCCCGGGTCGTTGCCGACGATGGCAGACGACGCAGACAGCGGCGCGACCGGCGAATCGGCCACCGAACACACGACCGACGCGTGGGAGGCCCAGGGCGTCGTGGACGACCGCGGTGGCTACCCGGCGCACGCCTCGAAGTCAGAGGGGCAGGGCGACGAAGGACTCCTGCGGGTCGGCTTCCGCGACGACGACGAGGACCTCAAACGAATCTCGTGGGACGAGTTCCGGGATGAGTTCGAGGAGAAGGAATTGGCGCTGGCGTACTCGACTGACGACTCGCCCGTCGAGGGCGAGAAGACGGCGACGCTGGTCGAACGCGACCACGCGGACGGCTGAGTCGAATTCGGGTCCACGCGGGGCGACTCGAACCCGACCTCGCGTTCGAGAGCGCGCGACGCGGTGCCGCGACGGCCATTACACCGCTACGGCTGTACGGCTAAAGTGTTGTGGCCGAGCGAACCGTCCGTTCGATGGCGGTCCGGCTCTCAGCCCTCCCTCTCATCGGTTCTTCGGGGCGTCCTTCGGAATCTGGCCCGTGAGGAGGTTGTAGAGGACGCCGAATCCCGACAGCACCAGAACGAACAGGAGGTTCAGCGCCGCGTTGGGGACGACTGTCTTCGTTCGGAAGATTCGGCTCCCGCAGGACGGGCACGTCGTCTCGTCCGCGTCGAACCGGGTGTCGCAGACGGTACAGTCGTGTGCGTCGTGCTCCCGGTCGCTGCGGACGCCGACGGGACCTCCGGCGTCGAGGCCGAGGAGTCGCTTGGCTCGGTGGGTTCGCTCCATCCTCAGCCCTCCTCGGACGGGTTCTCGACGCTGGCGTGTTCCGCCTCGACGTGGTCGCGCACCGCCGCCTCGGTGTCGAACGACTCGTGGCAGAACTGACATTCGTGGTCCTCTGCGGTCGGGTTGTCTGACTTCGCGTCCTCGGCTTCGGGGTGGTCGTATTCGTCTGACATGGTGTGTGGATTCGGTTTCGGGAGCGTCAGTCGTCCGCTTCCGACGGCGACTTCGACGAAACCGCGGTGTCCGTCGTCGTCTCCGCGTCCTCGGCGCGTTCGAGTCGGACTCTCGTCACCTTGAACTCGGGGACGTTGGCCTGTTCGTCGAGGTGTTCCTCGTCGGTGAGTTGGTTCGCGACGTCGCCGCCGAGGTAGTGCATCGGGACGAACACGTCGTCGGGGCCGATGCGGTCGGTCACCTGCGCCATCGCCGCTATCTCCCCCTTCCGCGAGGCGATTCGAACCGTCTCGCCGTCGTCGACGCCGAGCGATTCGGCCGTCTCGGGGTTTATCTCGACGAACAGTTCGCCGGTGTAGGAGTGAATCCCCTCTTCGCGGTCGGACATCGTGCCCGTGTGGTACTGGTAGAGCACGCGGCCGGTCGTCAGCGAGTAGGGGTAGTCCTCGGTATCCAGGTCCGTCTCGGCGGGACCGGTGATGTCGGTGGGGAACATGTGGGCCTTCCCGTCGGCCGTGTTGAACTCGTCCAGGTAGAGGTGCGGCGTCCCGGGGTGGTCCTCGTCCCAGCACGGCCACTGGAGTTCCTCCCCCGCTTCGAGGCGTTCGTGCGTGATGCCGCCGTAGATGGGCGTGAGGTCGTTCACCTCGTCCATGACGTCGCTGGGCGAGTCGTAGTCCCAGTCGTAACCGAAGCGTTCGGCGAGTTCCTGCGTGATGACCCAGTCGGGTTTCGCCTCGCCCGGCGGGTCCACGGCGCGCTTGACGAGTTGGACGTGTCGGGTCGAACTCGTGTACGTCCCGTTCGTCTCGACTGACGAGGTGGCCGGGAGGACGACGTCCGCGTGCTCTGCCGTCTCCGTGAGGAAGATGTCCTGCACGGCGAGGAAGTCGAGGTCCTCCGCCAGAATCTCCTCCGCGTGGTCGACGTTGGGTTCCGAGTAGACGGGGTTCTCCCCCTCGACGAACATCGCCTTGACGTTGCCCTTGTCGGCGGCGAGGAACTGTTCGGTGATGGTGAGACCGGCCTGGTCGGGCAGGTCATCGACCCCGTACGCCTCCTCGAACTTCTCGCGGGCCTCGTCGTGCGTCACCTTCTGGTAGCCCGGGAAGTTCCCCGGAACCGGCCCCATGTCGCCGCCGCCGCCCTGCACGTTGTTCTGCCCGCGGAACGGGGCGAGGCCCGACCGTTCCGTGCCGACGTGGCCCGTCACGAGTGCGAGATTCGCCATCGAGATGATGTTCTCCGTCCCGTGGCTGTGTTCGGTCAGGCCGAGCGTCCAGATGAACACGCAACTGTCGGCCTCGGCGATGGACTCGGCGGCGCGCTTCAGTTTCTCCGGCGGGACGCCGGTGTGTTCCTCGACGTACTCGGGCGTGAACTTCCGGACGCCCTCCTTCACCTCGTCGAAGCCGACGGTTCGCCGTTCGATGAACTCCTCGGCGTGCAGACCCTCCTCGATGATGTGCCGGGTCAGCCCGTTGAGCCAGACGGTGTCGAAGCCGGGTTCGACCCGGGCGTACTGGGTGGCGTACTCGGCTATCTGCACCTTTCGCGGGTCGAAAACGAACGCCTCGGCGTCCGTCTCCTTGAGGTTCTGCTTGATGTCGGTCGCCAACACCGGGTGGGCTTCGGTGGTGTTCGACCCGGTGATGAGATAGCAGTCGGCGTTGCCGAGTGCCTCCGGGCCGACCGACCCGGCGCCGTAGCCGACGGTCTGGGAGAGACCCGCGACGGTCGGCGAGTGGCAGAGCCGGTTGCAGTTGTCGATGTTGTTCGTCCCGAGGACCTGCCGGGCGAACTTCTGCATGAGGTAGTTCGCCTCGTTCGACGTCTTCGAGGAGGAGACGAGACCCAGCGCGTCGGGTCCGTGGTCGTCGGCCGTCTCCTGCAGTCCGTCGGCGACGCGGTCTAAGGCCTCCTCCCACGACGCCTCGCGGAACTCGCCGTCCTCTTTCACGAGCGGCGTCGTCAGCCTGTCCTCGTGGTTCGCGTAGCCGTAGCCGAACTTCCCCTTCACGCAGGTGGAGATGCCGTTGATGGGGGCTTTCTCGGGGTTCGGCCGGACGCCGAGTACCTCGTCGTCCTTCGAGAGCACGTCGAACCGGCAGCCCACGGCGCAGTAGCCGCAGGTGGTGTCGGTCACGTCCACCTCGGAGAGTCGGTAGTCGCTCAGGGCGTCGGCGACGTCGAACAGTCGCCCCTCCGACATCGAGTTCGCCGCGACGGACTCGGCGACGTGTTCGAGCGGTGCGAACGGCCCGCCGTGTCCCTCGTCGGTCCCGTGACTGGTCGACGTGTCGCTCCGCTGCTGTGCCGACCGCGCTTTCTCGCGGGCGCGGGCCATGAAACCCGCGACGCCGGATTTCTCGCTCGGGTCCGTCTCCGTCTGGTTCGGTTGGTGGTCGCTCATTCGTCCTCCGAAAGGTTCGGTCGCTCGTCCTTCTTCATCGGCGTCATCTGGCGGGACTGACGCTCGTAGTCCTCGCCGACGACCGTGCCGATGCTGTTCTTCTGGTTGAACCCCGGTAGGGGTATCGTCGCCACGTCGGTCAGTCCCTGCTCGACGAGTGCGCCGGTCGGACACACCGTCGCGCAGTGCCCGCAGGAGACGCACGTCGAGTCCATCATCGTCTCCGCGCCGTTCTGGAACGCGATGCGCGTGTCCGGACCGCTCCCCTCGATGCGGAGGACGCCCTCCACCTGCACGTCGTTGCACGCCTCGACGCAGCGGTTACAGAGGATGCACTTGTTGCGGTCGATCTGGATGAACGGCGAGGAGTCGTCGATGGGTTCGTACTCCTCCCGGTCGTCGAAGACGCCGTAGCGCGGGTCTTCCACGTCCTGTTCGATGGAGGCGTCCTGCAGTTCGCACCGACCGTTCTGGCCGCAGGTCGTACACCGGAGGTTGTGGTCGGACAGGACGAGGTCGAGGTTGACCTCGCGCGTTCGCGTCGCCTCCTCGGTGTCGGTGCGGACGGTCAGTCCCTCCTCGGCCGGGAAACTGCACGACGGAACCATCCCGTGCGCGTCCGTCTCGACGACGCACGTCCGGCACTCGCTGCGCGGGCCGATTCGCTCGGCGTCCTCGGTGTCGGCCTCGTAGTTGCAGAGTGCGGGGACGTCCTCGGCGTCGCCGACGGACGCGATGGCGTCGTAGACGGTGTCGCCCTCGGGGACGGACACCGACGCGCCGTCGACGGTTATCTGAACCTCCTCGCGCGTCCCCACGTCCGGGTCGTTCGCCGTCCCGGGCTCGAAGTCGTCCGTCACCCGGTTGCTCGGCGTCGGGTCCGCGACGTTCGGGACGGTCGGAAGCGGTTCGGTATCGGTACCAGTCGTTCGACTCGGTGTGTGGTCCGTGCTCATTTCGTGTCCTCCGTGGGGTCTCGCTACGCCGCCCCGGCCGCCCGCACCCGGATGCCGCGTGAGACCGCCGGATGCTAATCGCCCGCGCTCGGGCGGCGCGGTGCCAGCGGCGCGTCCAGAGTTCGCCGGGGCAGTGGCGGAGACCGTGCACAGCGTCTCTCGTTCGGGTCCGTGCCGCGACCGTCTCGAGACGTTAATTTACGCCACTCACCACGCGTTGTAAAGTATTTGGGCCGGTCGGTGGGCGTCCATCTCACCGTGCGTACTCGCCACCTCACGAACGCTGGGTCGCCGGCGACGACCCCGTGGCGACCGATTAGCGAGGTAATAACTTCTCGTTCCGAGGGTTACGAACCCGTTAATCGCCCGTGTTCGGCCCGTGCCGGCCGCACGAAGGGGGAGCCGTGTGCGTCAGCAGCGTCGAGAGTGAAAGGTCATCGAGAGGGTCCGAAGCCGGCGGCAATCCGGGACGCGCTGGGGTGACGGCGGCCAGTTTCGATCCGAGGGACTCGGTTGGCGAGGCAGTCGCGGACCGCGGGTGCGGGAGTCGGATTCGAGGCGGGGAGCGAGCGACCGCAACGACGGCCCTCGCCCTGTCAGACGCGGTGAGCGTGTTCCTAATCAATCATTCCGGTACACAAACTACTTAACGCAGTCGTCACGTGGTTTACATGCTCCCTCCACGCGGCGACGACATCGCGAGCGACTCTCCAGACAGCCCCCCGTCGCCGCAGATATTCAGACAACAATGACAGCAACCACGACTCAGTTACGCACGCTACTCCTGGCAGTGATGGTGGTGACGTCCGTGTTCGCCGGCGTACCGGCGTTCGCGGGGACGGCCGCCGCGGCCGCCGGTACCGTCTCTGGCCCGGCATCGGACGTCGAAATCGGGTCCGACGCGGACTTCACTGTCAGCGACTCCGACCAGACGACGAGCACGGAGATAGTCTACTTCAGCAGCACAGACGACACGTTCAACCAAACAGTCACGCGGGACGGTGACGGGACGAACACGACGTTCAACGTCGGCACGGTCCCCATCGTCGACGACGACCTGGACGGACTACTCACCGACGAGGTCAACGTCTCGAACGCCTCCACGGGCGCGAAGTACAACGTGACCGGAATCGACCCGGTCGCCGGCGACGTGACCGTCGAGAACGCGCCCCCCGCGGGTACCGACAACGTCCGAATCGAGTACACCCTCGCGCCGGAGGCGCAGAGCATCAACCCCAACGGCGGGTCGACGACGGCGACCATCGGCACGTCCAGTTCGTCCTCCTCGACCGGCGACGACGTCCTGCAGGTGACCGACGGCGACACCATCACCGCCGCCTACTGGGACGATAGCGAGGGCGAGTACCAGTCCGACACCGTCGGCGTGACGGCCGCCAACACGGCGCCGACGGCGAACGACGACAGCGTGACGATAAACGCCACCGAGAGCGTCGTGATAGACGTCCTCGACAACGACGACGACGCCGACGGCAGCCTCAACGCCTCCACGGTGACCGTCGTCTCACAACCGAGCGACGGGACGACGACGGTCTACGACAACGGCAGCATCCGGTACACCCACACCGGCGACGAGACGGACTCGACGACGGACTCGTTCACCTACGAGGTCGACGACGACGACGGCAACACGTCGAACACCGCCACCGTTGACGTGACCGTCGACGCCGCCGCGCCCGACGAGGAAGCGCCGGAGTACCTCGAGAGCGTCCACTACGACGAGGACACGGGCGACGACGAGACCGAGATAGAGATTTCGTTCTCCGAACCGGTCCAGAACCTCGGCGACGCGCGCCTCTACATCGACGACGCGCCGCAGGGAACGCTGTCGGAGTACGCCTCGGACATCTCGAACGACGACGGCCGGTACGTCGCGACGGTCGACAGCGACCAGGTGAACAACGGGGACATCCAGATACGCCTCACCGACGACGTCACCGACGACTCCGGCAACGAACTGTCGAACACCGGCAACAAGACCGTCGCGACCGCACCCGTGACCGTCTCCTCGTCGCGACGGGACGTGACGGCGTTCGTCGGGTCGAGCGTCGCCATCGTCGCCGCCGACGACCAGACGCCCGTCGAGATTACGGACGGCGACTTCTTCCGCTCCGGGTCGACAGGGCTGAACAGCAACGTCTACGTGTTCGAGACGGCGAACCGCGAGACCGACGACTACGACGTGGACGTCGGAAGCGGCGGCAGCGAGTACGACGCCGAAATCGTCCTCCGCCAACTCGGCCTCGACGTCGACGTGGACGACGAGAACGTCACCGACGAGGACGAAATCGAGGGGACCATCACCGCGAACGCCGGCAACCGACCGGTGACCGTCGAACTCCTCGACGACGACGGCGAGGTGGTCGAGGACGGGACCATCACCGGAAACCTCGACGGACAGGCCGAGTTCGAGTTCAGCTTCGACGCGTCGGACCTCGACCTCGAACCGGGCGAATACACGGTGCGAGTGACCGACGAACAGTCCGGCGTCGAGACCGAGTCCGACGACATCGTCGTCAGAGAACAGGGCGAAGGCACCGCCGACATCGGCGGCAACGGCATCTTCACCGAGAATCGCGGTGACGTGGCGGAGATAGAGATAGAGATTCGCAACACCGACACGGCGACGCTGACCATCGGCGACGAGGACGTCGGGTTCGTGTCGAACGTGACCGTCGTGGACGACGACGGCGACGGCGAAGTCGTCCTCGAGTTCAACACGTTCGCCGTCACCGGTCTGGAGGGCGAACTCTCCAACGACCAACGCGACGCCGTCTTCGACACGGCCGACGACGCGGACGACGTCGACAGCGCCGACGTGGACGAGGAGTACTCGGTCAGCAACCTCCTCGAACGCTCCGAGTACCCCCTCGAAGTCCAGTCCGGCGAGCGGTCCGACCGGGACGACACCGAGGGCGTCGGCACCCTCGTCCTCGAAGAGCGCAACACCACGTCCGTCCAGAGTTGGACCGCGCCGTCGCGGTCCAGTCTGGACGAGAACGAGGAAGTGTACCAGGCTCTCGCCAACAACAACCTGACGCGGGACGACGAAATCGCCTACGGTGACCTCGCGGTCCACCGAATCGAGGCGTCGGGCATCGAGGGCGCAATCGCCGCCGAGGGCGACGACGCGACGGACGCGTTCTTCGACATGGTGAACGACGGCACGGTCCTGTTCTCGGTCGAACAGGACGACCCCGGTCCGAACCGTGACCCGTACCAGTTCGTCCTCGACGACGGGAGCGCCGACGTCGTCGCAGACGCGGACAACGACACGTACTACGTCGTCGTCGACACCGACGACGTCGAGGCGACGGAGCGAAGCGTGGGCGAGGACGACTCGCTGACGGCGAACTTCACCGTCCCCGAGAACTCCGACCTCGCCGGCGACGACGAGGAGACGGTCCTGACCGAGTACGAACTCGTCGAGGCCGAACACGAGGTGGAGGAACCCGTCGAAGTGTCCGCGACTACCGGGCAGGTCGTCCGCGGCGAGACGACCGTCGCCCCCGGGACGCGCCTCGACATCCGGATTCGGTCCAGCGGCGACACGCGGCCGCCGTTCATCAAGACCGGCGTCGCCTACGTCTCCGAGAACGGGTCGTTCCGCGGCACCTTCGACTTCAGCGAAGAGCAGGTCAACGACACGTTCGAGGTGGTCGTCCAGGGCGGCCCCGCAGGCACGCTCACCGTGGACGGGAGCATCGTCGACGACGGCGAGACGCCGACGCCGACGGACACCCCCACGGACACCGAGACGCCCACCGACACGGTGACGCCCACGGAGACGACCGACACCCCGACGGACACGCCGACCGACACCCCGACTGACACGCCGACGGCCACACCGACGGAGACGCTGCAACCCGTCGGGACGCCCGGCTTCGGCATCCCCGTCGCCGTCGTCGCACTCCTCGCCGCGGCCCTCCTCGTGAGCCGCCGCGACTGAGGACGCACCGCCTCCCAAACGGTTTTCTCGCCGTCGCGCGACGAGAGAGACATGGAACTGTCCGTTCGCGCGCGCGGCGTGGCCCGTCCGGCGCTCGAAGTCGTCGGACTCACCGTCGTGGCGTTTCTCGTCGCGCTGGTGGCCGGCGTGGTGTTCATCGTACCGCTGGTGGCGCTGGGCTACGACGTCCGAACCACCGCGGTGCTGCTCGGCGCGACGGCCGTCGGACAGGCGGGCTTTCTCGCCGTCGGTTACGCGTACGCACGGGTTCGGGACGTGCGCGTCTCGGTCGCACTGCCGTCCGTCCGCGACGTGGCCGCCGTCGCCGTCGGAACGATCGTCGCGCTGGTTCTGGCCGTCGCCCTCTCGGTGCTGCTGTCGGTTCTCGGACTGGTGCCCGAGTCGGTCATCGGCGAGGCGGGGATGGAAGACCCGACGTTCCTGCTCGGATTGGCCGCGCTCTCGGTGGTGCTCGTCGCACCCGCCGAGGAGTGGCTGTTCCGGGGCGTGATTCAGGGGCGCCTGCGCCAGCGTGTCGGGCCGGTTCCGGCGGTGGTCGGGTCCAGCCTCCTGTTCGGGTCGATGCACCTCACGAACTACACGGGCGCGCTCGCGCCCATCGTCGCGGGCGCGGCGCTCATCGCCGTCGTCGGCGGCGTCTTCGGGGCGCTGTACGAGTACACCGACAACCTCGCGGTGCCCATCGCCGCGCACGCCGTCTACAACGTCGTGTTACTGTCGGTGTCGTACGCGGCGATGTAGGGCGGGCGGAGGCAGAAGCGGAGAAGACGACGGAGCGGGGAACAACCCGGCGAGGCGACCAATTTTTCCCCGGTCCCGCGCAACGTGGTGTCGAATGTCGTACGAGGAGTACGTGGTCCGGCAACCCAGCGACAAGGACGCCATCGTCAGCGCCCCCCTCGGCGAGGGGATGGAGGTGCTCGCGACGGTCAACCAGTACGCGCAAGTAGACGACCGAGGGTGGAACGGCGCGCTGGTCGAGGAGACGTCGGCGTTCAGACTCGACATCGAGCAGTTCTACGACATGCACACGCTGTTGTGGGACGAGGCCTGCGGGCAGACGCTGGACGTCCGCAACGACGCCGTCGAGAGCAGTGTCGACTACGAGTCGAGCCGCGTCCCCGAAGTCCACCTCTACAACGCCTTCGAGTTCGACGACGGGACGACGGCGACGCTGGACCAGGACGTTCTCGTCACTCCCGACACCGCCGCGCTGTTCGTCCAGAACCGCGCGCGGTTCTCCGCGCCGTCGAACCGGACGATATTCACGCTGTTCGGACTGGGGATTCACGACGGGACGGGGTCAGACGACGTCGACGAAGCGTACGTCGTCCACGACCACGGCTACGACTTCGTCGTCGCCCACGACTCCGGTCGGTACCTTGCCATCGCACAGCGTCGGCCCTCGACGGGTCGGACCACGTTCGACGGCCACCGGGTCGGCAGACAGGGAGTGACCACGGGGGCCGACAAGAGCGCGTGGCAGGACATCTACGAGGAGAACGAGGGGCGGATAACGGAGAACGACCGACTGGAGGGAAAGGTCGACGCCGGGTTCGGCCTCTCCGTCGGCGACGACACGGACGTGCGCTGGGTGACCGCCATCGGGTTCGGTCACAGCGAGCAGAGCGCAATCGAGCACGCGTTGACGAGCATGTGGAACGGCTACCACGCGGAACGGTCCACGTTCGCCGCCGTCTGGGAGAGTTGGCACGAGAACAACGCGCAGAGTCCCGTCGACGACGCCTACGCGACGGCGATGTACGAGATGTCGCTGACGAGCATGAAGTGCGCGCAGGACCGGCGCGGCGGCATCATCGCCGGCGCGTTCAAGCCGAAGGAGTTCGCCTACCGGTTCGTCTGGCCGCGCGACCTCGTCGCCGACATCCAGGCGTTCCTCTCGGCCGGGGCCGTCGTCGAGGCCCTCGAAGCGCTCGATTGGCTCTCGCACGCGCAGATAACCGACGACGTGACCGACAGGCGCGGCATCGAGCGCCGGGGGACGTGGTGGCAGAACTACTACGGCAACCTCGACCCTCACTGGGTCGAACTGCAACTCGACCAGGTCGGCGGGCCGATATACGCGCACTGGCTCTGCTGGCGGCAGACGGGCGACGACTCCGTCCTCGACGCGTACTATCGGACGAGTCGCCTCGCCGCCGACTTCCTCCTCGGGTGGGGCGAGGAGTTCCCCCGCAAGCACCAGGACCCGTGGGAGGAAGTGTGGGGCCACTCCACGGAGGGGAGCGCGGCGGCCATCGCCGGACTGCGGTCGATGGCCGAGTTGGCCGAGGCGGCGGGCGACGAAGAGTACGCCGCACGCTGTCGCGACAGAGCGTCCGCGTGGGCGTCGAACTTCGAGGCGCACTGTTTCAAACGGGACGCGCTCCTGGGCGACCACTACGTCACCGCCGACGACCCGGAGACGACCGAGTCCCCGGCCGCCGACCGACGCCCCGACGCGGCGGCGTTCATGGCGTACTGGCCGTGGAACGTCGTCGACGCCGACAGCGAGGCGATGCGGTCGACCGTCTCGCACGCGGACGACGCACGGTGGCGTGCCAGCCGGAACCCCTGCGTCGGACGCTACCCCGGCGACGACTACACGCCGACGGGGAGGGACGAGGACGGCGGGTGGCCGCTCTGCGAGGCGTACGCTGACGTGGTCCGCTGGCAGTCGGGCGTGGACGAGGACGCCGTCGCCGACTACGTGTTCGACGACAGTCGGGCGTGGCGGACCGCCGCCGGGTTGCTCCCCGAACGCGTCGACGGCGACGGCAGGGTGCGCTGGAACTCGAACCTCCAGTGGAGTCAGGCGATGTACGTCCTCCTCGCCGAGAGTCACGCGCGTGGGAAGCCGTTCGGGTTCGCGCCGGGGGAGTGAGCGAGCGCTCTGCCTGCCGGTCCGTCCTCCCGACGGGGTCACTCGGGGAGGGCGGACTCGATGGAGTCGACGAGAGCGCCTTCGAGGCCCGTCCGGACGAAACTCGGGCACGGGTTGAGGTCGACGGCGTACCAGCGGTCGTCCGTCCGAATCAGGTCGACGCCGATGGCGCGCATGTCGAGTCGGTCCATGAGCGAGGTGATTCGGTCCGCGTGGTCGGGCACCGGGTCGACCGCCCCGAGGACGCGCTTTTGCCCCCACAGCTTCGAGGTGACGCGCAGCACCACCGTGCGGTACGTCGACCCGTCGTGGACGACGTAGTACTTGTAGTCGACCGGGTCCGCGGAGAGGAGTTCCTCGTACACGTCGCCCTCGCCGTTCACCTCGGGGGACATGTCCCAGTGGTAGAGCGCCTTGGCGACGTAGTCGCCGTCGGGCCTCGTCCGCGACGCTGTCGGGACGGCGAAGCCGACGCCCGAGAGGAGGCACAGCTGCGAGAACCGCGAGACGCAGGCGACGACGCCGGTGGCGCTGTTCCACGTCGGGACGCCGAGTCGTTCGGCCGCGAGGAGCGCGCGGACCGACGCCGGACGCGTCTGCTTGGTGACGAACAGCGCGAGTCGTTCGAGTTCGTCGGGGGCTATCGACGCGTTCGGGTCGTAGTTGGTGACGCGGTGTCCCCGCTCCCGCAGGCGTTCGCCGACCACCGAGAACACCGGGTGGTCGTCCGGGCAAGTGATGCCGATTCGCGGGGGGTTACCGGTCGGCGACACGCCGTCTCACCCCGCGACGCATCGCTCGACGTCGGCGAGCGACTTCATCTCGAGCACGTTGTACTCGGCGCCGATGCGCTCTGCGACCCGTTCGTACTCGGGGAGGGGGTCGTGGTGGTCGCCGGAGCCGTCGTTGTCGTGCAGGTGGACGACGCGAATCCGGTCGCCGAACGCCTCGACGAACTCCTCGACGGCGACGCCCGTCACCTTCGCATGGCCGACGTCGAGCGTCACGCCCAGGTAGTCCGAGTCGACGTCTATCTCGTCGAGGAAGGACGCCAGTCGCGCCGGCGTCTCCGTGTTCCGCAGGTGCGCCGCCTTCCGGCGCTGGTTCTCGATGCAGAGGGGCATCCCGACGTCGTCGGCGTGGCGCGCGCACTCGCGGAGCGACCGGACGGCCTGCCGCCGGGAGTGTCGGCGGACGTGGTCCGGGTAGCGCCGCGGGACGGACCCGCCGTGGACGACGACGGCGCCGGCCCCCGCGGCGACGGCCGCGTCGAGGGTTCGCCTGACGCCCTCGGCGGCCGCGCGGCGGAGCGGTTCGTTGAGGTTCCCGAGGTTCGCGGCGCGGAACGGCGCGTGGAACGTGTACGTGACGCCCGTCGAGTCGGCGAGTTCCGCGAGTTCCCGCGGCGAGGGCGCCTCGGGGTCGACGTCGAGGTAGCCCTGCCGCAGTTCGACGTGGTCGAGGCCGAGGTCCACGAGAAACTCGACGAACTCGGTGACCGACTCGGTGAATCGAAGGTCGAGCGACGCCCCGAACCGCACTACCGACCACCCGTCCGCGCCGACGTGTCTCCGTCGTACATACGCTCTCGTGGCGTCGGAGCACCTTCACGCTTCGTCTCGGTCCGCGTTCGACTGCGTCTCGTGGACTGCCGAAGCGACCGCACGCACCGCGTTCGCGAACGGTGACCGAATCGACGCCCGAAGCGAGGTGGCCGAGCGCGCCGCCGCCGCCCTCGCGGGCATCGAATAAGTTCTGTGGTAGTTTCAGATTCCATAGACGAGGCGGCCGGGAGAGCCCATCTCTCGCGTTCGGCCTCGGACGGATTCCCGCTTTTCAGCCCCCTTTGTCCCTTTTACTGGCGTCTCGCAGAACACTTCTCCCGTCGCGCCGCATCTCGGAGTCGTTACGCGAATAGTGATGTAATTGGATTCCGTACTGTCAGCCTGAGTAACGTACGTTCTACCGGCGAACCGAACCGCGAACGAGCGGAGGCGGCGACGCCGCGGACGGCCCCGCTCGGAACCCGAAGAGGGCGTAGCGAACCGCCAACAATCGGGTGGTATTACTAAGGTATATTACCTCCGAGTCGGTACGGACCGGTATGACGTTCACCGACGAACTCGCGCCCGTGGCCGACCCCGTGTGGGACGCCATCCTCGACCACCCGATGGTCCGGCAGTTGGGCGACGGGAGCCTCGACACAGAACCGTTCGAGTACTGGGTCAAGCAGGACTACGTCTACCTCGTGGACTACGCTCGGGTGTTCGCCTACGGCGCGGCGACGGCGCCGGACCTGGAGACGATGGGGACGTTCGCGGACCTGTTGGACTCGACTATCGACACCGAGATGGACCTCCACCGCGCGTACGCCGCGGAGTTCGGCATCACCGAGTCGGAGTTGGAGGCGACGACGGCGTCGCCGACGACGCGGGCCTACACGGACTTCCTCGTCCGCGTCGCCGCGACGGGGACGTTCGGTGACCTCGTGGCCGTCCTCCTCCCGTGCATGTGGGGGTTCAACGAGACGGGTCTGCGACTGGCCGCGGACGGGATGCCGGACGACGACCGGTACGCCGAGTGGATACGGACGTACTCGGGCGAGGAGTTCACCGAACTGACGACCTGGTGCAAGGAGTTGATGGACGAGGTGGCCGCCGGCGCGGGCGAGGAGGCGAGAGACCGCTTCCGCGACCTGTTCTACACCTCCGCCCGGTACGAGTACAGGTTCTGGGACGCCGCGTGGCGGCAGGAGGACTGGGAGCTATGACCGGCGACGACGCCTCCCGCGACGAGAGCGCGTCGTCGGGCGACGCTCCGTCGTCGAACGGCGGCCCGGCCGACGAGAGCGACGCCCCCGCCCCGGTTCCGGAGACGTTCGAGGCGTACGCCGAGACGGTCGAAGCGCCTCGGTTCACCGACTGGCTCCGCGAACGCGCCGAACCCGACTGGTCGGCGGCGACGACGCATCCGTTCACGCGCGAACTGGGCCGAGACGAACTCGACGACGACGCGTTCCGGCGCTATCTCGTGCAGGACTACGCCTTTCTGGAGACGCTGGTCGGACTCGTCGGCCACTCCGTCGGCGACGCGCCGACGATGGCCTCGAAGGCGCGACTCGCCGACTTCCTCGGGACGCTGACGGCCGAGGAGAACGACTACTTCGAGCGCTCGTTCGACGCCTTGGGCGTCCCGCCGGAGACGTACGAGGACCCCGAGCGGACGCCCGTCACGCTGGCGATGGAGGACCTGCTCGAACGCGCGGCGCGAGAGGGCGGGTACGCCGAGACGCTGGCCGTCCTCGTCCCCGCCGAGTGGATGTATCGGGAGTGGGCGACGGCCGTCGCCGACGCGTCGCCGTCGCGGTTCTACCTCGACGAGTGGATACGACTGCACGCCGTCGAGGAGTTCCGGACGTTCGTGGGGTGGATTCGCGAGGAACTGGACCGCGAGGGCGCCGCCGCGTCGCCCCGCCGCAGGCGGCGTCTCGACCGCCTGTTCCGGCGGACGGCGTCGCTGGAAGTCGCGTTCTTCGACGCGGCGTACGAACCCGGCGACGCGAGACCGACCGGGGAGACGGACGACTCGTCGGAGGGTGAGCGCCGATGGTGAGTTCGGGGGTCGCACTCGCGCTCACCGTCGCCACGCTCGCCGTCTTCACCGGTCTGGGCGTCTGGTTCTCGCGGGGGAAGGTCGGCTCCGTGGAGGACCTCATCACCGCCCGGAACGAGACGGGCGAGGGGCAGTTGAGCGCGACGCTCGTCGCCTCGGTGATGGGCGTGTGGATACTCCTCTCGGCACCCGAGGCCGGCGCGCTGTACGGCATCGCGGCCGTCGTCGGCTACGGCGTCGGCGAGGCGGTTCCGATGCTCGCGTACTCGCGACTCGGCCCGCGGATTCGAGCGCTGATTCCCGAGGGGCACTCGCTGACGGAGTACGCCTACGCCCGCTACGGCGGGGCGATGTACGCGTTCGTCATCGTCGTCAGCGTCCTCTACATGTTCGTCTTCCTCGCCGCCGAGTTGACGGGTATCTCGCTGGCGCTGAACTACGTCGCCGGCGTGCCGCAGTGGCAGACGGCGCTGCTCGTCGGCGGGTTCGTCCTCCTCTACACCGGGTACGGCGGCCTCCGCGCGAGCATCTTCACCGACACCGTGCAGACGGTGGTGATACTGCCGTTGCTCGTCCTCAGCGTCGGCGCGGTGGTGCTGACGCTCGGCGGCACCGGCGCGATTCACGAGGGCGTCGTCGCGGCGAACCCGACGCTCCTGGACCCCGGGTTCGTCCCCGGACTCAGGTTCGGAGTCGCGCTCGTCTTCGCCGTCCTCGGCGCGGAACTGGTCAACCAGACGTGGTGGCAGCGCATCTACGCGGCGACCGACTCGGGCGTGGTCGAACGCGGCTTCCGCACCGCGACGGTGGCGAACGGGCTCGTCCTCGTGTTGGCGACGCTGCTCGGCATCGTCGCCGTCGGCGGCGCCGACGTGGTGATGCGACTCGGGAGCGCCGACTACAACGCCGGCATCGCCTTCTTCGTCCTGCTGGACGGGACGTTCGCCGACCCCCTCGTCCTCGTCGTCCTCCTCCTCGCCGTCGCACTCGTGATGAGCACGGCCGACACGCTGTTCAACGCGCTTTCGAGCCTCGTCACCGCGGACCTGCCGCGACTCCTCTCCGACCCGGACGACCGGACGCTCCGCCTCGGCGCGCGGGCGGTGACCGTCGTCGTCGCCGTCGGGGCCGTCGCCGTCAGCCTCCGCGCGCAGAGCGTCCTCCGACTGTTCTTCGTCGCCGACTTGCTCGGCGCCGCCGTCGGCTTCCCCCTCGTCTACGGCCTGTTCACCGGTCGACTCACCGGCGGCGGCGCGCTGGCGAGCAGTCTCGGCGGACTCGCGGCGGGAAGCGCGTTCTTCCCCTTCCCGTTCGGACTGCACGGCGCGGCGGACTCGCTCCTCGGCGGCGCGCTTCCCGCCCCGGACCCGACGTACCTGCTCCCGTTCGCGGGCGCGTTCCTCGTCTCGACGGTGCTGGCGCTGACCGCCGCCCGACTGTCGAGCGACGAGTTCGACCTGAGCCGACTCTCCGGGGAGATTCGCCGCCTCGACGAACCCGTGGCCGACGGCGGACGCGTCGGTGGTGGCGGACGTGCCGGCGGTAGCGGGCGCGTAGGCGACGGCCGCGGGGAGTCGGAGGCGGCCGACGCCGAGGAGGTGCGCGACTGATGGCCGTACTCGGCCCGACGGCGTTCGGGGTGCTCCTCTGGGGGAGCCTCGTCGGCGTGTTCTGCGTCTTCGTCTACGAGGTGTACGCCCTGCTCGGGCGGCCGGGAACCGCGGAGAGCTGAGGAACAGGCTTTTTTATTAGTTGGTGATATTACCCATATATGAGCCAACAAACGACCGACCTCACCGCCGTGAGTCGCGGCACGGTCAGAGAGTACGTCGACGAGATGGGGCCTTCGTGGGTGGCGGGCGCCATCGCCGCCGGGCCGGCGACGATGGCGAGTCTGATAACCGCCGGCGCGGGGTTCGGCTACTCGCTCCTGTGGGTGGTGGTGCTCTCCGCCGTCGCAGGGACGGTGGCCCAGTACCTCGCGATGCGCCTGGGTTTGCTCTCGGGCGACGGCATCGTGAGCGTCGTGGAGTCGAACCTCGGCGAGTCGTGGGCGTGGGTGCTCGTCGCCGACGTCGTCGTCGCCGCCGGCGTCGCGCAACTGGTCATCATGAAGACCGTCGCCACCGTCTCGGCGACGATGACGGGCGTCGACGCGCGGATGTGGGGCGTCGCGTGGGCCGTGATTCTCCTCGTCGGACTGGCGGGGCGGGGGTACCGGTTGCTGGAGTGGGCGGCGAAACTGCTCGTCGCCGCCGTCGTCGTCGCGTTCGTCGCCTCGTCGCTCGTGGTCCGCGTCGACGCCGGGGCGGCCGTCGGCGGACTCGTCCCGACGCTCCCGTCCGGGAGCGCTCTCGTCGCCGCGGGCATCCTCGGCGGCGCCGTCCACATCACGCTCGTCACGATGCACTCGTACACGATGCAGGCCCGCGGGTGGACGGAGTCGGACTACGGGCTGGCAACCTTCGACGTCGTCGCCTCGATGCTCGTCGCGTTCGGCGTCTACAGCGTCGCCATCTTCCTCGTCGCCGCGAGCGTCCTCACCGACCCCGGCCTGACGACTGTCGGCGCGGCGCAGGCGCTCGGCCCCGTCGCCGGCGAGAGCGCGCGGTGGTTGTTCCTCCTCGGTCTGGGCGGCGCGGCGGTGTCGACGCTCGGCGGCAACACCGTCGTCCCGCCGTTCGTCGTCGCCGACAAACTCGGCTGGGGGACGACGGTGGAGGACGGGCGCTATCGGGCGCTCCTGGCTGCGTTCGCTCTCCTGTCGGCACCCGGCGCGTTCGTCGGCGGCGAGGTGCTCGGCCAACTCGTCCTCGTCCTCGCCCTCGGGACGGTGGGCACGCCGTTCGCCATCGGCGTCGTCCTCTACCTCCTGAACTCCGAGGCGGTGTCTCGGCCGAACTCGACGCTCGCGAACGTCGCCGGCGTCGGCATCCTCCTCGTCTCGGGGACGCTGGCGGCGAACTTCGTCCGCGAACAGGTCGCCGGCGGCGTCGGGTCGCTGTCGGGCGCCGTCCTCGCGTTCGCCGTCGTCCTCGGCGTCGCTCTCGTCGCTCTCGCCGGGAAGTTCGTCCGCGAGGAGGCGTTCGCCGCCTGACGGCCCGACCCTCCTCCCCGAGTGTCGGGGCGTCGCCTCCACCGCGCGTAAGACTCACAAGCGAAGGAGTCGCTACGTTCGAACATGTACCGCGTGCTGATACAGACGGGGAGCATCGAGTGCGACGACTACCAGCACACCGACCACGGCATCGAACTGCACGAGGACGGCGAGTTCGTCGCGTTCGTCCCGTACGAGACGCTCACCGCGGTGGTGGACGAGTCGCGGAAGTCCGCGGAGGACCGAGCGATACTCTGACCCGACCGCCGAGCGACGGATACCTCGTCAGGTGCTCAGTCCGGACCCGGGCTGAAGGTCGCCGTGTCGATGCAGGAACACGTCGATACCGACGTTCGGGTCACGAGCCGCCCGCTTGGCCGCATCGGGGTCCGGGCAGATGCGCGCGTAGGTGTTGAACAGGCTGGCGGGTGGCGGCCCGAACGCGTTCTCGTAGCGGTCGCCCGTCTCGACGGTGATTCGGTCGCTGAACGGCGCGCCGCAGTTCGGACAGTCGTCCGTCATACGCGTTCGTCGGTGTCGAGCACTGAAGTGCCTGCTGCAGGCATATTCGTCGACGGCCGAGAGTCGCCGGCGGTGGCTCCGCGGTGACGCCTCCCTGATGCCGCCTCAGTCCTCCCAGTTGTGGAGTGCGTCGAGGAAGATGTCGCGCACGTCGTCCTCGGTCACCGGACGCGGGTTACACCGGAGCAGTCGCTGCTGCGTCTCGACGGTCTGTCTGGCCAGCCAATCGACGTCCTCCTCGGTGATGTCGGCGAGTTCGGCGAGTCCGCTCGGCAGGACGTTCTGGTCCTGTTGAAGCTGGACGTACTGCGATTGGAGGGCGTCTGCGGCCTCCCTGTCGGTCATGCCGGTCGTGTCGACGCCGAACATCTCCGCCACGTCGGCGAATCGGCCGGGGTCGCTCGCGGCGTTGTAGTCGATGGTACTGGCGGGCGTGAGGACGGCGATGGTCTCGCCGTGTTTCGTGTGGTAGCGATTGCCGACCGGGTACGCCATCGCGTGGCAGAGGCTCGCGCCGGCGGTCAGCCCCGCGATTGCACCGAACAGCGCCCCCTGCAGCATGTTCTCGCGCGTCTCCAGGTCGTCGCCGTTGTGGACCGCCGCCCGGACGTTGTTCGACAGCAGGTCGATGGCCTTCTCGGAGAACATCTCCGTCAGGGGCGTCCGCCCGGCGTAGACGGGTCGGTCCGCCGGGTCCGTCGGTCGCAGGAGCGAGTCGTACTCGTGCGTCGTGTACCCTTCGATGGCGTGCCCGAGGGCGTCCATCGCCGTCTTGGCGGTGAGGTCCGGCGGGAGCGTCGTCGTGAGCGTCGGGTCGAGGACGGCGGCGTCGGCGCGCACGTGGTTGCTGGAGATGCCCTCCTTTATCTCCTTCTCGGGGACCGAGAGGATGGCGACGGGCGAGATCTCCGCGCCCGTGCCGGCCGTCGTCGGCATCAGTACGAGGGGGTCGCCGGACTCCGTCAGCGCCTTCCCGTCGCCGGTCGGTTCGGCGATGTAGTCGAGGGGCGACCCGCCGTTGGCGATGACCGCGCGCGCCACCTTCGCGGTGTCCATGCAACTGCCGCCGCCGAGGCCGACGTAGAAGTCGTACCCCGCCTCGCCCGCGGACTCGCGGACGTACTCGATGCAGCGTTCGGCGGCCTCGACGGACGGTTCCCGCTCGGACTCGTCGTAGACGTCGACCGAGAGGCCGGCCGCCTCCAGATGCTCGGTGACGCGGTCGGCGTGGCCGATGTCGACGAGGGTCTCGTCGGTGACGACGAGTCCGTGCGCGTCGTCGTCGACGCCGAGGTCACGGAGTTGGAACGCGAGTTCGTCCGTCGAGTCGCGGCCGAACCGAATCTCGGGCATCGTGACGTGCCAGACCGTCTCGGTCGAGAGTTCGTGGTTCGGCGCGGAGACCGACCGCTCGTACCCCATCTACGACCACCCCGACCGAATCTCCTCGAACTGCTCGGGGTCGTGCCCGTACACCACCTCGGCGTCGTGACGCCGCTGGAGGTCTCTGAGCGTCTGCAGGCTGTCGAACCAGTGGCGTCCGCTCCAGAGGAGGCCCGCGCCGAGGGGCACCTCGTCCTCGTAGTTGACGTCCTGATAGATTTCGTCGCCGGCGAACAGCAGTGTGCCGTGGTCGTCGAGGTGAATCATCGTCCCGGTGAGGCCGGGCGTGTGGCCCGGGAGACGCAGGAACTCGACGTCCTCGAAGTGCGTCTCGCGGTCCTGATGGAGCACCTGCCAGTTCAGGTCGTGGTCGAAGTCGTCGAGGACGTACGCGGCGCTTCCCTCGTCGGTCTTCGCGGAGTAGTAGGCGAACTTCAGTTCCTCCTCGTGGACGTACACGGGCACGTCCGTGCCGTCGAAGTGGTGCAGGCCGCCGGCGTGGTCGAGGTGCAGGTGCGTCTGGAAGACGGCGTCGATGTCCGAGAGGTCGTAGCCCGCGTCAGCGAGGTCACCGTCGAGGGAGTGTTCCCGCGCGTCGTGCGGATAGAACGCCTGCGTGAGTCCCTCGGGCCAGTGGCCGTCGAGGGCGTCCTCGTGGTTGCCGGTGTCCCACAGAATCGTCGCCTCGGGGTGGTCGATGACGAGGTTCCACACCGGAATCTCGACGTAGTCCGTGTCCGGATTCGGTTCGTCGTGCGACCCGAGGGTGTTCCCCTCGACGAGGTAGTTCAGGTCGCACTCCAGTCCGCCGCGATGGATGACGTCGATGGTCGCCTCTACCATGTTCCGAACTATCGTTAACGATGTAAAAAGATTAGCACGGTTACAGAAGCAGTAGTGTATGTTTCGGCGAAATTCTTTGTTCTGGAAATTAGGCAGCCGACGAGACGGCGTCGTCGCCACACCTCTCGAACCGGGACCGAGTGTCTACTCGGCGGGTGACCCTCGTCCGGGCGGGGCGGTGCCGGGACGGGACGAACGCATCGTCTCGCCGTCGAGTGCGACCAGGAGGAGTGCGGCGGCCCAGACGACGGCCGCCGACGCCGCGGGCGCGAGGAGCGGCGACTCGCCGCTCAGCGCGAACAACACGCCGCTGTCGAAGACGTTCCACTGCGCGTGGAAGACGGCGGCGAGGAGGACGCTCCCCTTCGCCCGGACGTAGAGCCACGCCAGCACGACGGAGAGGCCGACGACGCCGAGCAGGTAGACGGCGAAGGGACCGCTCTGTCTCGTCCCCTGAACGAAGAACAGGGGGAGGTGCCAGACGGCCCAGCCGACGCCGACGACGAGTGCCGCGGCGGTGGTGCTGTAGCGTTCGAGCAGGTGCGGGAGCGCGTAGCCGCGCCAGCCCATCTCCTCGCCGAACCCCCCGCGGAGGAGGAGGACGTAGAGGAACACCGTCGCGTAGACGACGGGCAGCGTTCCGCTCGCGAGACTGAACGACGCGCCGGAGAGCGCGACGTAGACGCCGTAGCCCGCGAGCGACAGGAGGGGCGCGCCGAGGAGGGCCACCAGCCACCATCGGGCACCCGTCCGCCACCGAACGGCCTGCGCGGCCCACGCGCGGAGGTCACCGTCGCGCCAACTCAGGATGCCGGCGGCGACCAGCGGTCCGAAGCCGGCCAGCGTACTCAGTATCGGCCACGCGCCGGCGGTCGTTCCGAGGAACGCTCCGAGTCCCCACAGGACCCACGAGACGAGGAACGTCAGCGCGAAGAACTCCGCGACTCGAACGAGCGGCCGCGAACTCGCCGACCGCTCCGAGGAGGGGGTGTGTTCGGTCATCGTCGCGTTCACATTCTACATCTGACAGTAAATAACCGGCCAGTGATTGCCGACGCCCGAGAAGCGGTCGGTTCGCCGTTCGAGCGGCGGCCACTTCGGGTCGACAGTAGGAGAGAGTTCAATAGAGTTAATCGGCTCCCGGCGGGCGTTCTTCGTGATGCCCTCCACGAACGAAGTCGAACGACCGCGGGAAGCGGTGACCGTCGCGAAGCGATACCTCAGACGTGAGCGCCCTCTGAACGTACTCGTCGTCACGCTCGCGGTATCGGTGTTTCTGGGGACCTATCTGACGGCGTCGATGCTGTCGGCGATAGCCGTCGCAGCCGTCCTCGTCGTCGCCGCACGCGCGCCGGTCTTCCGGTCCCGCGGGACGTTCCGGCTCCGGACGGACGACCCGCCGGCGGCGGTGGTCGAAGAGTTCGCCGGTCCGACGCCGCCGGTGCTCGCGCTTCAGTGGGGAATCGCGGACGGGGTGTCCGTCGGCGACGACGCGGTGCGGTACCGGACGTCGTACTTGTTCGGCCTGCGCTCAGTGACGGTGGCGGTTCGGACGCGGACCGACACCGCCGCAGACGGAGAGCGACGGGTCGAGTTGGAACTCACGGCGGACGACCGGCCGTGGGCGACGTACACCGCGACGGTGAGCGGCGAGGGCGACGGAACGGTCGTCGACGTCGAATACGAGTCGGACCGGCGTTTCGGAGTGCGGCGCGTTCCGCAGCAGTTCGTCGCGGAACGGTACCGCGACGACGTGCTCACTGCACAGGGGTACACGGTCGTCGAACGCGACGCGAAGTTCGGTCTCTGAGGGGATTCGTCGCGTCGTGACCCGCCGAGCGACGGACCCCGTCAGGCCGTCGGTCGAACCTCGTCCGAGGACTGCGGCCCGGAACCGCGTGAACCCGAGACGACCGGCCAGACGACGACGAGGACGACGGCCAAGACGACGGTGAGGAAGTTTCCCGACACCGGCGTCTCCACCAGCATCGTGGGCGCGTTGCCGACGGCGTGAACGCCGACGGCGACGAGGAGGTTCCCCGTCCGGTGGTAGACCAGCGCGAACAGCAGTCCCATCAGGAACAGCATCCCGAGACTGACGAGGAGCGCGTCGAGCGGGAACCCCTGATAGAGCCGGTTGGGGACGTGCAGAAGCGAGAACACCGCCTGCGACCCCACGAGTGCGAGCAGGAAGCCGCGCCTGCGGTGCCGGAGCTTCAGCACCAGTTGGTCGAGCAACACGGCGCGGTAGAGCACCTCCTCGAACAGCGCGTTTCCGAACAACTGAGCGACGAGGAGTCCCAGCACGGCACCGACGCCGGCCGTCGACCAGAGGGGGTCGAGCGCGACCGACCCGGTCTGGACGTACGCCACCGCCGCGCCGACGACCTGAATCGTCGCCCAGAGCCCGGCGGTGACCGCCGCCGCGAGCGGGAGTTTCGAGCGTTCCAGCCCGAGGTCACGGAGGCGCAGTCCGCCGACGAGTATCAGCAGACCCACCAAGACGAGCAGGACGTTCACGGCGTTCACCAGGAGCGTGGGACCCACCAGCCCGCCGGTGGCGACGAAGACGGGCCTGAACACCGTCTCGAGGAACCACTCGCTCCGGAAGACGACCAGATTGAACGCCGCGCTCAGAACGACTTCGACGGCGAGGACGGCGGCGAGGAGGCGCCAACTGATCACCCGCCGGTCGGACAGGTCGACCGCCACGTGGGGGATTCGGACGTTTCGGTTCATGTGAGACGATACGCGAGCGAGCGAGGTAACGGCAGTCGCTGGTTCTCAGTTCGCTGGAGACGGAGGCGCGTCCCACACGCGTCGTGTCCCCGCGGCACCGTTCCTATCCGATGGCGATGACCGCCACCGTTTATATCTAGACGTGTTCGATACGTGAGTAGAACGACGATGTACGACACCATTCTCATCCCGACGGACGGTAGCGAGCACGCGGTTCGCGCGGCCGAACACGGCCGATACCTCGCGCGACTGTTCGACGCGACAGTACACGTCGTCAACGTCGCGGACGTGCAGGCGGCGGCCGGCGTGTTCGGCGCCGGCGGCGTGGACGAGGAGTTCATGTCGCGACTGGACGCGAAGGGCGAGGAGGCTATCGAAGCGGTCGAAGACGCCCTCGCGGACGCCGACTCCGTAGAGACGGCAATCGTCAGAGGCGACCCCAGAGAGGCGATACTGGAGTACGCCGAGAAGCACGACGTCGAACTCCTCGCGATGGGAACGCACGGCCGAACCGGACTGAGCCGGTACATCACCGGGAGCGTGACGGAACACGTGGTTCGAACGGCCGAGGTACCCGTCCTCACGGTTCGAGCGACCGACCGGAGCGAAGTCGTCGACGGCTACGACGAGATTCTCGTGCCGACGGACGGGAGCGAACCGGCGAGTGCGGCGGTCGAACACGCCATCGCCATCGCGCAGAAGGCCGGCGCGCGCGTCCACGCGGTGAACGTGGTGGACGTGGGCAACGTGACGGCCAGTCCGACGTACACGCTCCCCTCGGAGGTGATAGCGGAGCTAGAGGAGAACGGGCAGACGATGACGGAGGGCATCGCCTCGCAGGCCCGCGCGGCCGGACTCGACGCCGTCACCGAGGTCCGTGAAGGGTTCGCGGCGCGAACGCTCCTCGACTACGCCGAGGAGAACGACGTCGACGCGATAGCGATGGGGACGGCAGGGCGGACGGGGCTCGACCGATACCTGCTCGGGAGTACGACCGAACGCGTCATCAGACACTCGGACGTGCCCGTGCTGGCGGTCAACGCCCGAGAACGCTCGGACTGAGTCGTCGAATCGGCACTCCGCTCAGTTCGTGCGCTCGTCGCGGGGGGCGCCCGGGAAACGTCCCCCGAACTGGTCGGCGCACGGGCGGTGAGAGACGCGCAGTTCCATCTCGCCGCAGGAGTCGATGGAGATGACGACGTCCTCGACGACGCGGGCGTACTCGCTGGCGTGCTTCCCGGAGCGACGGATGCGCGTCCGCTCTTCGACCAGACCCGCGTCGGTGAGTTGGTCGAGTTTCCGGTACGCCGTCGAGAGCGGGAGGTCGCACGCCTCCGAAATCTCGTTCGTGGACAGCGCTTCGTCGCTGGTCGCGTCGAGAATCGCGCGGGACCCGGCGTCGTTGAACGCGTCGAGGAGGTCCTGAATCGCGTCCTCGTCCCGAACCACCGTCTCCTCGGTGGACGACTGTCCGTCGGCGAACTGAACTGACGAGGGGACCATCGGTGACTGGCTCATACCTACTGCTGATGCGGTACAGTGAGAGTAACGGACCGCCCCAACATCCGGGGAGGTTTATAAGCTCCACCCGGGCGTGCCGTTCTCGAACCGCCGCTACAAGATGTCCGTGAACAGTTTCGACTGCGCGGCAGAGAGATGCTCGGCGAACGTCGACGGGGAGATGCCGAGTGCCGCCGCAACCTCCGTCGCGTTGGCTCGCCGCGGCCGTTCGAAGTACCCCATCTGGTGTGCCGTTTCGAGCACTTCGAGCTGTCGCGAAGTGAGTTTGCTCCGGTCGACGAAGACGCTGTCCCGGCTCTGTTCGCCCGCCGGCGAGCGAACGAACCGCTTGATGTCGACGTCGGGAAACCGCTCGCGGAGTTCCGCGACGACGTCCCGGAGTTCCTCGTAGTCCGCGGCGTGGAAGACGAGCGTCAACTCCCCGTCCTGTGCGACGTACCGGGCGACCGGACACCCGAACTGCCCGAGGCACTCACACGGGCACGTCACGCCGTCGTCGTGCGTGAACCGGTATCGGTTCGTGCCCCCGTGCGAGAACACCGGCGTGAGGTCCGCCTCGGCGTCGCAGTCCGCGTCGACAGAGAACTCGGTCACGCTCTCGTCGTCGCCGGACGGCGTCACGTTCGTCGTCACCGAGTCGATAGTCGTCTCGGCGGTGTTCGAGAGTTCGACTATCGGACAGATGTCGGGCGTCGTGAACGCCACCGTCGCACGGATTCCAGTGGGCATCGACGCTGAGAGCTTCGTCGAGCACTCACTTGAACCCACAGGTGGCGAACGGGGACCGCGACCGGACGGAGTCTCCTACTCCCGTTCGACCTCGACCCGGCGGCCGCTCAGTTCGTCCGGTTCGAGCTGATAGAGCTGGACGTCGAGGTTGCGCTTCGATTCGCCCCATATCTCGAACAGGGGGCGCTTGGCCTCGCCGTACTGTTCGACGTGCTCGACGGTCAACTCGTCCTTCGATATCTCTTCCAGCGTCCCGATGGCGACGACGCTCCGGTAGACGGGTTCGGCCTCCTCGTACACGACGAGTCGAGCCTTCGGCGAGGAGGCGAGAAATTCCCGCTTCTCGCTCTGCGGCGTCGAGACGAGTCGGAGATAGAAGCGACGCGTCTCGGAGTCGTAGCCGTAGGAGATGGGAATCGAATACGGGTCGTCGTCCCGCGCCAGCGCCAACACGCCCGTCTCGTGACGGGCGAGTAGCGCGTCCGTCTCCTCACGGGAAAGTCCGGTCTCCTGGTCCAGCGTCATGCTCTTGTATGACGTGAGACGGGAGGTGAACTAATACCTGTCTGTGGGCGGCCGCGGTCGCGTCGTGCCGAAATCGACCACTCCGGCCGGTCGAGACGGTCACGCGTGCGTGTTTCGGAGGGCTACGGACAGTCGGTCGAAGAGACGACCGTGAACGCGTCGCTCGTGACCGGGGCTCCGCAGAGGACGCACCCACGTTCGACGAGCGCGGTTTTCATGGAGTCGTTCACCTCCAGCGCCTCGTCGCACTCCGGGCAGCGGAAGGTGTAGTCCCCGTCGTTTTCGCAACTCATCACGTTCACTCCTGCGTAGTCCAGTAATAAAGGGTATCCTATTTTTCCGAGCTGGTGAGAACACGTGCTGACGTGTTCGTCTGCGGGCGACGCCGGGACGAGGCGGGGAGACGCGAAACACGGGGGAATCTATTAGGGCCGTAGATACCATCGTCTCGGTGGATGAGCGAACCAGAGACGGGAGGCGATTCGACGGCGGAGGGGCCGCCCGGTTCGACCGCCGAGACGGTGGACGAGGCAACCATCTACGACGACGAACTCGAACTGGAGCGGACCATCGACCTTCGCGGCGGCATCGCCATCGGCGTGGGGACGATGATCGGTGCCGGCATCTTCGTGTTCCCCGGCCTCGCGGCGGGACGTGCCGGACCCGCCGCCGCCGTCTCGTTCGCGCTCGGAGCCGTCGTCGCCCTCCTCGTCGCGCTCCCGACGTCAGAGCTGGCGACGGCGATGCCCCAGAGCGGCGGCGGCTACTACTTCATCTCCCGCGGGATGGGAACCGCCTACGGCGCGGTGGTGGGGCTGAGCCTGTGGCTGGGGCTGGTGTTCGCCTCGGCGTTCTACCTCGTCGGCTTCGGGCAGTACGCCGCGGCGATACTGGCGGAAGTCGGTATCGACGTCGGCGCGGGGATACTCGCACCCGCGCTGGCCGTCCTCGTCGGGGTGGCGCTGACCGCGTCGAGCATCGTCGGCACCGAGAACACGGCGAAACTCCAGAACGTCATCGTGGGCCTCCTACTCGGTATCCTGTCGGTGTTTCTCGTCTACGGCGGACTCGACACGCTCGGGTTCTTCGGCCGACAGACCGTCCCCGAGGCGTTCGCCCCGTTCGGCGTCTTCCCCATCCTGACGACGACGGCGTTCGTGTTCACCGCCTACCTCGGCTTCGCGCAGGTGGCAACCGTCGCCGGCGACATCAAGCGCCCGGGTCGGAACCTCCCGCTGGCGATGATCGGGTCCGTGGTCCTCGTCGCGGTGTTCAACGTCGTCACCGTGCTGGTCGCCACCAGCGCGTTCGGGAGCGGGCGACTGGCCGCCTTCGGCGAAACCGCCCTCGTCGAAGTCGCGCGGAGTTACGTCGGCATCGGCGGCGCGGTGATCATTCTCATCGCCGGCCTGCTGGCGACCGTCTCCAGCGCGAACGCGTCGATTCTGAGTTCGTCGCGCGCGCTGTACGCGCTCAGCCGCGACGCGATCGTTCCCTCGAAGGCCGGGACGCTCAACCGAAAGTACAACACGCCGCACGTGGCCCTGAGCCTCGCGGGGGGGCCGGTGCTCTTCCTGGTGGTGTTCGGTCCCGTCGAGGTGCTGGCGGAGGTTGCGTCGTTCCTCCACCTCCTGATGTACGGGCTGATGTGCGTCACGCTCGTCGTCCTCCGGCGGCAGTCGCCCGAGTGGTACGACCCCGACTATCGCATCCCGGGCTACCCCGCGTTGCCGATACTCGGCGCGGTCGCCAGTTTCGCCCTCCTCGCACTCATGCAACCGCTGTCGCAGGCCATCGGAGTGGCCGTCATGCTCGCGGCCGCGGTATGGCAACGGTTCTATGCCGCGGACGTCGAACTGAGAGGTGTGCTCTAACGATGACCGAACGCATCGACACCGGGGAAGGACTGACCGTTCTCGTCCCCGTCCGGACGTTCGAAGGCGAACAGGTCCCGACCGCGCTGGTGGAACTGCTCACGGCGGCGTCGATTCCGGTCGTGTTGCTGGGCTACCACGTCATCCCCGAACAGACCGCGCCCGAACAGGCGCGCGAGCAGTTCGGCGAACAGGCGCGGGCGGAGCTAGACGACCTGGCCGACGCGTTTCGCGAGACGGACGGCACAGTCGAGACGCGGTTCGTCTTCACGCGAGACCCGACGCAGACGTTCGAACGCGTCGCCGTCGACGAGCGAGTCGACGCGATTCTGTTGCTCAACCCCGCGCCGAGCGTCGACAGAATCTTCGTCCCGCTCAGCGCGGGAATCAACACCGACCGAATCACCGCGTTCGCCTCCGCGCTGGCGGTCGGTTCGGACGTCACGGTGAGGCTGGTCCACGTCGCCGACTCCGAGGAGGCGCGCCCGGCGGGTGACCGACTGCTCGAGGAGGCGGCCGACGCCCTCTCTGCGAACGGCGTCCCGCCAGACGCCATCGAGCGAACCGTGGCGGTGAGTCAGGCACCCCTGCAGGCGCTGAGCGAGATGGCGTCCGACGACACGGACCTCATCGTCCTCGGCGAGAGCCAGCCCACGGTGCGAGAACTCGTCTTCGGCGAACCGTCGGAGCGACTCGCGGAGCGAACGCTCGCGCCGGTCCTCGTCGTGCGGCGACTCCCGGCCGTCGAGTCGGCGGACGGGACGGCCGAGGAGTCGAAAGACGAGTGAGCGACGGGCGGGGAGCGAACCCCCAGCGGTGACGCCCTTGGAGTCGGCTCGGCCGTGCGAGGAGCTCTCACCGAGTAGGAATCGACCCGAAAGATTATTGACATGGTGAGGGACCACTACGCATGGACGGGAACCCGACCACCATGTCGCGACGGGGGTTCGTGCGAACCGCGGGCGGTGTGGCCGCACTGAGCGCCGCCGCGGGAACCGCGACGGCACAGGAGGGACAGCGCCACACGGTCGATATGACGGACGAACTGGTGTTCGACCCGGATGCGATCACCGTCGCGCCGGGCGACACGGTGGTCTGGGAGAACGTCGGAACCATCGGTCACTCCGTCACTGCGTACGAGGACGACATCCCCGGGGAGGCCGAATACTGGGCCTCGGGGGGATTCGACTCCGAAGACGCGGCCAGGAGGGCCTACTCGTCCGGTGACCCCGACAGCGGCGACGTCGGCGGCGGCGAGACGTACGAGCACACGTTCGAGGTCGAGGGCACGCACGAGTACTTCTGCATCCCCCACGAATCCGTCGGGATGCTCGGGAGCGTGACCGTCCAACCGGGCGGGGCGACCGAAGCGTCGGGCCCGGAGGTCCCGCAAGTTCCGGATTCGGCTCGAACGCTGGCCATCGCGACGGGCATCGCTCTGGTGAGCGTCATCGCCCTCGCGTACTTCTTCGTGAAGTACGGCGGCGACTACGAGGTCGGCGACGAGGAGTAGTCTGCCCCCCACCGTCGGACCCCCACGGTGCGACGGGCACACTTTACTCGTCGGACCCTGTTGGGCCGGATAGATGCTGGTCGAACTGGGAGGG
Organism: Halogeometricum rufum; assembly: GCF_900112175.1. Taxonomy (NCBI): domain Archaea; kingdom Methanobacteriati; phylum Methanobacteriota; class Halobacteria; order Halobacteriales; family Haloferacaceae; genus Halogeometricum; species Halogeometricum rufum. Next base: position 164,181 of record NZ_FOYT01000003.1, read on the forward strand.
TTCGTCGTCGGTCTGGTCGTCCTCCTCGTGGGTGCCGACAGGACGGTCCGGGCGGCGGCCGAACTCGCCCTCTACTACGGCGTCTCGAGCTTCTTCATCGGTGTGACTGTCGTCTCCATCGGAACGTCGGTGCCGGAGATGACCACCTCGCTGTACGCCGCCTACTACGGCGCCGGCGACATCGTCGTGGGGAACATCGTCGGGTCGGAGACGGCACAGATAACGGTGGGAATCGGCGTCGTCGCCCTCGTCGCGCCGATCGTCGCCGAACGGAAGAACGTGCTCGTCTACGGGGGCGCGATGCTGCTGTCGATGATAATCATGATTCTCACCCTCGAAGACGGAATCACGCGGTCGGAGGGGTTCCTGATGATGCTGGCGTACGCCATCTTCGTCCACGACCTCTACTCGAGCGAGGGGGGCGAAGAGATAACCGAGGAGGTCATAGAGGAGGAGGAACCGCCGAAGCGGACGATTCCGTGGATACTGTTCGGACTCCTGCTGGTCGTGGGCGGCGGGCATCTGATGGTGACGAACGGCATCGCAGTCGCGACGGTCGTCGGGATTCCGCCCTACCTCGTCGGAATTCTGACCGGACTGGGCACGACGACACCGGAGATAGCCGTCGCGGGCGTCGCCGCCAGAGACGGCGAAGAGGGCATCTCGGTCGGGTCGTTGCTCGGGAGCAACATCACCGACCCGGTGTTCTCTCTGGGCATCGGCGCACTCGTCGCCGACGTGACCCTGAGCGACCCCGAGGCGGTGCTACCGTCGGTCGGCTACATGTTGACCGTCTCGCTCGTGGTCCTCGCGGTGCTGTACTGGCGGCGGGGTATCGACCGGCGCGCGGCGGTCGGCTGTCTGCTCCTGTACCTCCCGTCGTTCGTCGTCCTCTGACCCTCCGTCGAAAAATGCGAACCGGCGTTCGGCGACCGCGCCGGCGTTTTGCCCCCGAGGCCCCCGTCAGGAGTCGTCCGGCCCGGTCAGGCGACCTCTTCGAGTATCCAGCCGAAGCGTTTCTCCCAGAACGCCTCGTCGGGGTGCTTCTTGGTCCGTCCGTGGGTCTTCTTGTCCCGGAGTTGCCGCTGGAGGATGTCGAGCGCCTCGTCGAGCGCTTGCTTCGCGCCGTAGCCCTCGCCGGAGGCGATGTACATTCCGCCGTCGGTGTACAGGCGGACGCGGGCGAGGAGCAACGGCGTCCCGCGGAGCGTCTCGTCGTGCTCGTGGAGGTGGACTTTCGCGTCCAGCACGTTCGTTCCGTGGTCCTTGTCGTCGAACGAGTCGACCATCGCCACGAGGTCCTCGTAGCTGACGTCGTCCAGCAGGTCGGCCCCGTATATCTGGACCGCCCTGTTGCCCTCGGCCTCCCACGTCAACGAGTCGAGGACGTCCGTCTTCGTGACGATACCGACGGGGCGTCCCTCCTCCACGACGACCAGCGAGGAGGCGTCCGCGTCGAACATCGCCTCGACCGCCGCGTCGAGGGTCTCGCTCGGTTCGATAGTGCGGACCGGCGACACCATCACGTCGCGGACCGGGAGGTCGAACGCCCGGTCGGTTTCGCCCTCGCGGGCGCCGAACCCGCCGCGGCGAGTGCGACCGGAACCGCCCCCGAACGCGTCTCGACCGCTCGGGTCGCCCCCTTGACTCCCCGTCTCGGGGCGGACCGTGAGGTCCACGATGTCGTAGAGGCTGAGGATGCCGACCGCCGCGTCGTCCTCGACGACGGGGAGGTGCGTGAAGTGGTGTTCGCGGAACCGGCTGACGGCCTCGCCGACCGTCGAAGTGGACGCGACCGAGACGAGTTCGTCCGAGTAGGCGTCTCCGACGCTGGCGGCGTCGAGGAACGGCGCGACCGCATCGAGGAGGTCGTCGGCGGTGACGACGCCGACGAGATCGTCGCCCTCGAAGACGGGGAGGACGTGCGAGTCGCTATCTATCATCAACTGGGCGACCTTGCGCACGTCCTCGGTGGGGGCGAGTCGAGGAACGTGCCAGACGAGCGACCCGACCTTCTGGTCGGGCGGGTGACGGGAGGTGGTGAGTTGCCGCCGCGTGACGACGCCCTCGAACTCGTCGCCGCGGACGACGACTCCCTTGACCGTCGGGTCCTCGAACGCACCGACGAGTTTCGAGACTTCGGTCTCGGGGTCGAATTCGACGTACTCCTTCGAAACGATATCAGTTATATCCATAGCTGTGGTTTGTGTCCGGCTTCAGTCACGCGCTGTACAGTCGGTCGTCGGGCGGATGCCCTACGGATAGGAGTTGGAGGGACGACTGCAAGTACGGGTCGCTCGTTCTCAGAATCTGATATCCACCGAAGCCGTTCAACCCAGTCTTTATTTTACCATCCGTGCAAGTTCGATTTCGGAGCGGAAGGGGTCGCCTCATCCGGGTTCGAGATTCCGAGGGAGTCTGAAGGGCTCCGGTCGCAGATTTTGATGGATGCGTGCGCCCCGGAAGATGTCTCCCCGTGCGCGTTCGACAGTAGTATTGTCCATACTATGCAAAACTAAAAGGGGCGGGGGTGCGTACGTTCGACCATGAGCGCGACAATCGCACTCCTCGACGCGTCCGTCGGCGACACACCCGCAGAGCGGAACTTCAGGCGCGTCCTCGACGCCGAGGTGACGACGTTCAAACTGAGCGACGGCGAACTCCCCCCGCCGGTGTCTTCGCGGGCGTGGACGTACGACGGCGTGGTGATAAGCGGGTCGCAGACGTCCGTCTACGACGACCACGAGTGGATTCACGAGGTCACCGACTGGTTCCGCCGCGCGCACGCCGCGGGCGTCCCGACGCTCGGCGTCTGCTGGGGGCACCAGTTCGTCGCGCAGGCTCTCGGCGGACGTATCGTGGACGTGGCCGAGTACGAACTCGGGTACCGCCGTATCACTCGCGTGGGCGAAGACGACCTGTTCGAAAACGTCCCGCGGACGTTCACCGCGTTCGAGACGCACTCCGACCGGGTGGCCGAACTCCCGTCCGGGGCGGTGACCCTCGCGCGCAACGACTTCGGCGTGCAGGCGTTCCGCGACGGCGCCGCCTACGGCGTCCAGTTCCACCCCGAGTACGACCGCGAGACGGCCGAGTGGGTGACGAAGAACAAGGAGTTGCCCGACGAACGCATCCGGTCCGTCCTCGACGGCATCACGGACGAGACTGCCGCGGCGGCCGAGGCGGCGGCGCGGGTGTTCGACAACTTCCTGCGACTGGTGGAGACGCAGTCGCCGGTGGAACGGCGGTGAGCGCTCGCTCGTCGCCGGGCGACAGGAGCACTACGACGGCGTCGTCGTGACTCGCAGTCGGCGCGTCCGCGGCCCGTCGCACTCGACGAACAGCACCGACTGCCACGTTCCGAGGGCCAACTCGCCGTCTTCGACCGGTATCGAGACGTTCGAACCGAGAAGGGTCGCCCGCAGGTGCGCGTCCGCGTTGTCGTCGATGGCGTCGTGGTCGTAGTCGTCGCCGCGGGGGGCCAGTTCGGCGAGCAGTCGTTCGACGTCGCGCAGCAGTCGGCTCTCGTTCTCGTTGACGACGACGCCAGCCGTCGTGTGGGGCACGAAGACGGTGCAGACGCCCGCGTCGAGTTCCTCGGGGACGGCCGCGGCCACCTCCGAGGTGACGTCGAGGAGTTCCACTCGCTCGTCGGTCGAAATTTCGAGTGACACGGCCGCCGGTACGGTCGCTCGACGGAAAAGTGCGGCAGTCGCCTCAGCGAACGAGCGTCACGGTGACAGTCGCCCGCCGCGCGGCGGTTCAGTCGCGTTCGCCGCCGACCGTCGCGCGGCGGTCCGGTTCGGGAGCGAGACCGTCGAGGTACGACTGGACGGCCGACGCGACGGCGTCCGCGCGGGTGTAGCTCTCGCCGAGACCGACCTCGACCCGCGTCCAGTCCTCGCCGTCGCGTTCGTACACGTCGACCCACCAGTACAGCGACAGCCCTCGGGAGAACTCGGTTATCTGGACGCGGCGCGTCCCGCCGGGCGACTCGTACGTCGTCCTGTCGCCCTCGGTGACGGCGGTCCAACCGTCCGGGAGGTCGATGCGGTACGGGTCGTCCGCGCCTCGGGTGTCCTCGTCGGGCATCGGGTCGTGCCGAGTTGTCGCCCCGACGGCCTAAATCACACCCTACCGGCACGACCCGCCGCCTCGCGCCCGGCGTCGCCCCGACTCACTCCACCGACCGAGAGGAGTTGAGGACCACGAGGAGGCTGCTCGTCCCCATCGCGACGGCGGCGAGCAGGGGGTTGAGCAGGCCGAAGGCGGCCAGCGGGATGGCGACGAGGTTGTAGACGAACGCCCACGCGAGGTTCTCCCGGATGCGCCGGTGCGTCCCGGCGGCGACGGCGAACACCGTCGGGACGGCTTCGAGGCCGCGTTCGACCACGACGGCGTCGGCGGCGCTCCCGGCGAGGTCGGTGCCGGACCCGAAGGCGATGCCCACGTCCGCCGCGGCGAGTGCGGGGGCGTCGTTGGAGCCGTCGCCGACCATGGCGACGGTGCCGCGCGAGCGGAGGCGTTCGACCGTCTGGGCCTTCGCCTCCGGCGGGACGCCCGCGAACACTTCGTCGACCGCGGGGTGCGAGCGGAACTGCGCCGCCGCGCGTTCGTCGTCGCCGGTGAGGACGACTATCTCCCGGCCGGTGCCGAGTTCCGACAGCGTCTCGTCCCACGTCGCCCGGGGCGCGTCGCCCACGTCGAGGACGGCGCGCGCGGTCCGGTCCCACCCGACGAACACCGGCACGCGGCCGTCGTCGCGAACCGACTCGCCGGCGGCCGCGAGCGTCGCCGGAACCGAGAGCCCCTCCTCGCGGAGGAGGTCCGGATGGCCGACAACGACGCGCCGGCCGTCGACGGTCCCCGCCGCGCCTCGCCGGTGAATCGACGAGTCCGTCACCTCGGGGAGGCGGTCCGGGGCGCGTTCGACGACGGCCTTCGCGACCGGGTGGGCGGCGTGGCGTTCGACGGCCGCGGCCAGTTCGACCGCCGTCGCCTCGTCGGCCTCGCCGGTGGTCACGCCGCGGACGTGCATCCGGCCGTCGGTCAGCGTCCCCGTCTTGTCGAAGACGAGCACGTCCGCGTCGGGCGCGTCCTCGAAGACGGCGTCGGAGGCGACGACGACGCCCGCGTCGGCCGCGTCGCGGACGCCCGAGGCGACGGCCAGCGGCGTCGCCAACCCCAGCGCGCACGGACAGGAGACGACGAGGACCGTCAGCCCGTTCAGCAGGGCGTCCGCCGGCGACGACCCCAGCGCGAGGAAGCCCGCCGTCGTCACCGCCGCGAGGACGAGGACGAGGGGGACGAACACCGTCGCCAGCTTGTCTGCGAGTCGCTGCGCGCCGCCGCGGGAGGACTGAATCTCCCACAGCAGTTCCACGAGGCGGTCGAGCGTGCTCGTCGCGTCGGCGCCGACTTCGACCGTCAGGGAGTCGTCGGTGACGACGGAGCCGCCGACGACGGGGTCGCCCGGGCCGCGGGTGGTGGGCAGCGACTCGCCGGTGACGAGCGACTCGTCCACGGCGGCGCGCCCGTCGACGACGACGCCGTCCACCGGGACGCGTTCGCCGGGGCGGACGAGGACCCGGTCGCCGGGGGCGAGGGAGTCGACGGCGACGGACTCGGTCCGGCCGTCGTCGGTCACGCGCGTCGCGTCGGTCACGCGAGCGCTCGTCAGGTCGGTCAGCCGACTCGCGGCGCGGCGCTTTATGCGGTCCTCGTAGTAGTTGCCGAGCGTCACGACGAGGACGATTGCGACGCTCACGTCGAAGTAGACGTGCGTGCGGCCGACGAGCATCGACCCCACGCTGAAGACGTAGGCCGCGACGGCCGCGAGTGCGACGAGGAGGTCCATGTTCGGTTGTCGGGCGACGAGGCTCACGTACGCTCCCCGGAGGATGGGGTACCCGGTGTAGAACAGGACGATGGACGACATCACCCAGACGTTGGCGACGAGGTACAGTCCGTCGAATCCGTCGAGGCCGACGATGGGCTCGAAGCCGAGGTACGTCGGGTAGAGGAACAGCACGTACCAGACCATCACCATCATGCCGAAGACGCCGCCGCCGATGAGGAACGTCGCCAGCCCGGACTCCTCTTCGCCGTCGGTCGCCGCGTCGGGGTCGGCGGCGTCGTAGCCGTAGCGGCCGAGTCGGCCGACGAGCCCGTCGAGGTCGGTCCGGTCGGGGTCGTACGTGACCCGGAGCATGTCCGTCGCGTACGACGCCTCGGCGCCGTAGACGCCGTCGTCGCCGGCGGCGGTGGACTCGATGAACGTCTCGCAGGTGGCGCAGTGCATCCCGTCGACGGAGAGGAACGTCCGTTCGGCGTCCGCGGGGGCGTCCTCGCCGTCGTCGGGGGCGAGTTCCCGTTCGACGTCGGCCTCACCGACGGCGTCGGGGCCGCCGAGTGCGCGCGACACTTCGAGACAGCCGCGACAGCAGTACGCCCCGGGGACGTCGTCGCCGGTGACCGGGTCGTCGGGCGTCGGGAGGTCACAGAGCGAACACGCGCCGTCGCTCCGTTCGTCGGTCGACTCGCCGCGGAGCGCCCGTGAATCGTTGCTCACCGTCGTCTCACCCCAGCGGTTGGTACACCGGTATCATCGGGTGCGGGAGGTGGATGCCGACGAGCATCAGTCCGTGCGCCAACGGCAGGTAGCCGAGGACGAGGAACGCCGCCCCGAGCACGCGGTGCAGCGAGCGACGGCGACCGACCGACAGCGACCCGAGCGCCGTCCCGTAGACGAACAGCGTCGGGATGGTCCCGAGGCCGAGCAGGGAGAGCAGGAAGGCGGCCCGGACCGGGTCGGCCGTCGCGAACGCGTACAGGTACGCGGGGTAGGTAATCGGGCAGGGGAGGAACGCGTGTCCGACCCCCAGTCCGGCGATTCGCGCGTCGCCCACGAGGGAGTCGACTCGCCTCGTGAGCGCGGCGCTGACGCGCCTGAACGGAGCCGAGAGCGCGTCCGGGAGGCGAGCGGTCCCGCCGCCGGTCCCGCCGCGGAGGTACGAGACGCCGGTCGCCATGATGAGGACGCCGACGAGGACGCCCGTCGTCGCGCGGACCCCCGTTCCGAGGGCGACGACGGCGTCCAACGCGCCGACGGTGACCGCGCCGACGGCCGCGAGGACGGCACCGACGACGGCGTAGCCCGCCGCGCGCCCGAGGTTGAACAGGCCGTGCTGTCTGACCTGTCTGACGGTGAGTGCGGCGTCGCCGCCCTCGGTCTCCCGGAGTCGGTCGGCGTAGACGCTCACGAGCGGGCCACACATCCCCAGGCAGTGTGCGCCGCCGAGGGCGCCGACGACGAGGAAGACACCGGCCTCGACGCCCGTCGCCGGGAGCGACATCCCGCCGTGAGTGGAGAGCGGTACCATGACCTACGGGGAGGGGCCGTGCTCGGTCGCGTCGTGGTCGTCGTGGCCGTTCTCGGTGGGTGACAGCAAGAGATAGAGGCTGTAGGTGATGATGAGGACGTTCACGAACGTCACCGCCCCCGCCCACCACGTCCGTCCGAGTCCGAAGAGGACGACCGGGAGGAGTGCGAGCAGTGCAATCATCCCCGCGACCCGCGGTGTAAAGCGCATATCGGCAGATAGCACGGGGTAAGGTTGCTGCCTTCGCTGATTCCCATTCAGTTAGAATCTACGTTCTCGTTGAAGGGACATCAGTCGATACCGAACTGTATGGCAGCTGAATCGGACGAGGGGTTGGACGAAACGAACCCCGTTCGTGGGGAATCTGGAGCGACCGAACCGGTCGCCGCACCGGACGCCGACCTGTCAGACCAGACGGGTTACGTCATCGGGTCCGGCGGGACCGGCATCGAACGACGAATCGGTCACGACGACTTCGACCCGGTGGGGACGCTCGTCCTCATCGGCATCTACATGGCGATTCTGGCGGCGATGTGGGTGTTCATGTACTTCATCGAGTTCCTGGGCGGCGACCTCACGGTGATCGGGTGACACGATGGAGATACACAAATACGAGAAACTCTGGCTTGCGGGCGCACTACTGCTCATCGTCGGCTTCATCGCCACCGTCTCGTACGGGGCGGTCGGGGCCGGCGTCGAGATGATCGATAACGACGGGGGACAGGTCGACCCCGACTCGCTCGACCAGCATCCGAAGTTCGGCGAACCGGGAACGTACGCGTCAGAGGACGGCGACTACGACGTCTACGTCGTCGCCCAGCAGTTCGCCTTCGTCCCGGGGACGGAAGAGCCCGTTCGGGTACCGGCGAACTCGGAGGTGACGTTCCACGTCACGTCGCGCGACGTCATCCACGGCTACGAAATCGTCGGCACGAACGCGAACACGATGGCCATCCCCGGTCAGGTGGCGACGATGACCGTCGAGTTCAACGAGGCGGGCGAGTACGGCCTGCTGTGTAACGAGTACTGCGGGTCGGCGCACCACGCCATGGAGGGGAAGATAGTCGTGGTCCCGCAGGACGAGTGGAACGAGAGCATGGAGGTGAACTGAATGTCTACGTTCGTCGATGACTACCCCGAGGAGTCGAAAATCGTACAGGCGTCGCTGGCGGTCGCGTTCGTCGCGTTAGGTATCGGTGCGTTCTTCGGCCTGATACAGGCGCTGCACCGCACGAACGTCCTCCGCATCTTCAGTTCGGTGGACTACTACACGTTGCTGACGGGCCACGGCGTGCTGTTGGCCATCGTGTTCACCATCTTCTTCCTCGTCGGCCTGTTCACGTGGGCCGTCACCAAGAGCCTGGACAGACCGGCCCCGGACATCCGCCTGACGTGGGCGTGGTTCGGGCTGATGACGACGGGCGCGACGCTCGTCGCCGTCGCCATCCTCTCCGGTCTGTTCCCCAGCATCCCGATGAGCGCGGACGTGCTCTACACGTTCTACGCGCCGTTGCAGGCGCACCCGGTGTTCTACATCGGACTGGCGATGTTCATCGTGGGGACGTGGATGGCGGGCGCCGACTGGTTCCTCGCCTACCGCGAGTGGCGCGGCGAGAACCCCGGCGAGCGGATTCCGCTCCAGACGTTCATGGTGCTGACGACGATGATAATGTGGTACATCGCGACGCTCGGCGTCGCCGTGAGCGTCGTCGTCTTCCTCATCCCGTGGTCGATGGGGCTGGTCGACTCTGTGAACCCGCTCCTCACCAGGACGCTGTTCTGGTACTTCGGGCACCCCATCGTCTACTTCTGGCTGATGCCGGCGTACCTGCTGTGGTACACCGTCCTGCCGAAACTCGCGGGCGGCCGACTGTTCAGCGACCCGCTCGCACGCGTGGTGTTCGTGCTGTTCCTCCTGCTGTCGACGCCGGTGGGCATCCACCACCAGTACCTCGACCCCGGCATCGCGGAGGGCTTCAAGTTCATCGCGATGACGAACACGATGTTCCTCCTGCTGCCGTCGCTGTTGACCGCGTTCACCGTCGTCGCCAGCATGGAACACGGCGCGCGGCAACGCGGCGGCGAGGGCTACCTCGGCTGGCTCGGCGCACTCCCGTGGCGCGACCCGGCGTTCACCGGGATGGCGCTCGCGGGGCTGATGTTCGCCGCCGGCGGCTTCTCCGGCATGGTGAACGCCGGGATGAACATCAACTACCTCGTCCACAACACGCTGTGGGTACCCGGTCACTTCCACATGACCGTCGGCACCGCCGTCGCCCTCACCATGATGGCGGGAACGTACTGGCTGCTCCCACAGATAACGGGCAAGAAGGTCTACAGCCGACCCATCGGCCTCCTGCAGGTCGTGATGTGGTTCGTCGGCATGGTGTTCATGTCCAACGCGATGCACCGCGGCGGACTGCTGGGCATCCCCCGGCGGACCGCAGAGCCGCAGTACACGAACTTCGACTTCGTCACCGCCGTCGGGAGTATCGGCGAGATTCGAATGCAGATAGCGCTCGGCGGGACGCTGCTGTTCCTCAGCGTCGTCCTGTTCCTGTTCAACGTCGCCGCGACGTGGGCGGACGACCGCACCGAGACGCCCGTCGACGACTACCTGCCCGAACCGCTGTCGGGTCCGAGCGGGTCGCCGGTGGTCCTCGACAACCTCGCGCTGTGGACGGGTATCGCCATCGTGCTCGTCGTCCTCGCGTACACGCTTCCGCTCGCGAGCATCATCGGCGACGCCGGCCTGTTCGGCAGTAGCGGCGGCTTCCCGGCCACCGTCACGCTGGACGGACTCGTGCGGATCATCGCGGGGGTGATGGGCTGATGCGCCGGCTCTCGCCCGCACTGCTCATGGTACTCGCGGCGTTCACCGTTCCGGTCGCCATCGAGATGCGGACGGTGGCCGGGTTCTTCGGCTACGACCTCCCGCTCGTCGCCGTCGCCGGGTTCGAACTCCTGTTGCTCGGCGTCCTGCTCGTCGTCTACCTGCTCGGCGAGACCGAACCGGCCGACGACGCCGACTCCGCCTCGCCGCGGTAGCGCCGACGACCGAACGCCTCCGTCCACGCACATGACCGAGACGACGACACGACCGACCGCGCTCGCTCGCGGCCCGACGCGGACGCTCCGCCTCCTCGCGAGTCTCGTCGCCGTCGAGACGCTGCTCGTCGTCGGGTACCTGCTGGTGTCGGAGACGACGGTGCTGTCGGTTCGCTACGTCTCGTACCCGCTCGTGTGGGTGAACCTCGGCGTCCTCGCCGTCGACGCGGTGGACGTCCCCCGGCCGACCGACCGGCGGACGCTCGTCGCCGCCGTCGTCGCCGCCGTCTACTTCGCCGTCCTCGCGTGGACCACCGGCCTCGTCGGACCCGGCACGGGCGACCCGTTCTCGGTCCGTCTGCTCTGGGCCGTCCCCGGGTGGGGGCCGGTCCTCCTCGTCGGCGGCCCGGTGAGTCTGGCGCTCGTCCCGTTCGAGGCCATCGGGTACGGCTGTCTGGCCGTCCTCGTCTACGGCAGTCTCGTGCGCGCGACGGCGGGCGCGCTCTCCGGCGCACTCGGACTGGCGACGTGCGTGAGTTGCGTCGGCCCCGTCGTCGCGGGTGCCGTCGCGGGGGTCGGCGGCGGCGTGTCGACCGCGGTCGCGGGCGCGGCGAACGGGCCGTTCGCCTACGACCTCTCGACGGCGCTGTTCGTCGTCACCGTCGGCGCGCTGTGGTACACGCTTCGCTGAGAGTGTTCCGTCCGTCGTTTGCTCGGATACGTCTCTCGAAATACGTGTTGCACACCGACACAGAAGATACGCCACGGGAGCCTCTGTTCCGTAAACAGGCGACGGAATTCCGTCTCGAACCGCCTTCGAACGACGATACTGGCCCGTGTCTATCAGTTGACGAGGCGTATCGAGGATGTCGTCGAGCGATTCACGAGTCGCGCCGGCCGACAGTCAGTCCCGTGTGAGCGCCCGAGCGTGGCGACAGGTCCGCCGTGACGGCCGAGTGTCTCGGAGCGGAGGTGACGGCGGAGAACTGGAGAAGCGACGGTCGGACGAACGGGCGAACGAGCGAACGATTACCGGGCGGGGGTGGCGCGGTGGACGGCGGCCGCGGTGACGACGAGGAGGATGCCGAAGACGAGCGTCATCCCCAGTTCGGCCGACATGGTCGCCAGCCCACCGACGGACTGGAGAATCGCGTAGCCGGCGATTGCCGTCAACACGACGCCGAGGACGACGAAGACGCCGAGGGCGGTTTTGATGGGGTCGATGCCGACGGAACGGGTGGGTTGACTGTGACTCATCTCGTCTCTGTCTACGATGCGGAATATCATATAGAGCCGAAACGTTTCCCAGATTCCGAGAATCGGGTCGTCACGGCAGCATAAGTACCAGGCGCGCGTCGGGAGACGCACAGTGGCAACGGACGGGTTCTTCCGGCGGTTGTGGACACGGGTCGACTCGATACAGGTGTTCGCGTCGCGCCGAAAGCGACGGCGATTCCTCCTGCACCTCGTCCTCGCCGTCCTCGCCCTCGCCGTCGTCGCGGTCCTGGCGCGCCGGCACCTCGTGTTCCTGACGGACGCGGACGAACTGCGCGCGTTCATCCGAGGCTACGGCGTCTGGGCTCCGGTCGTCCTCGTCTCCCTCCAGGCTCTGCAGGTCGTCGCGGCGCCGGTTCCGGGGCAGATTCTGGCGCTCGTGGCCGGCTACCTGTTCGGCGCCTGGTGGGGGACGCTCTACAACGTCGTCGGCATCACCATCGGTAGCACCGTCGCCTTCTGGCTCTCGCGGCGGTTCGGTCGAGCGTACGTCGAAGGGATAGTACACGAGGACGCGCTCGCCCGCTTCGACGCTATCGACGACGACCACGCCCGTCTGGCGCTGTTCGTGTTCTTCCTCGTTCCCGGCCTGCCGGACGACGTGCTCTGCTTCGCCGGTGGCCTCACCCGCATCCCGCTGTGGCAACTGGTCGCACTCGCCATCGTCGGCCGGACGCCGGCGTTCTTCCTCACGAACGTCGTCGGCGGCCTCCTCGGGACGAATCGAATCGGTCCCGCACTCGGTCTCGCGGCCCTCATCGTCGTCGCGTCGGTGCTGGGGTACCTGAACCGCGACCGACTGATCGGCCTCCTGAGCGACGACCGGTAGTCCCCACCGGCCGACGTCGTGACCCCCGAACGTGTCGACCACTCCATCGGATAGTCGTCCGAGTATCTCTCGTGATATTTTGAACGAAGATTCTATATAGAATATATCTCACTCTTGGACTAATGTTACACATACGGTCGAAGCGTGAGGGCGACGGCCGAATATCGACGGAGTCGGAGGGAAGACCAGAGCGGCGGTCTGCGATGGCGAATATCAGTCGAAGGTGTCGTCAGCGATGAACATTCGAACGAAGCTCATCGCGCTGTGCCTCGTCATCTCGTTGGTTCCCGTCTCCGTCGTCGGGGGAGCGGGGATACAAGAAATGAATAGTATTGGGAACTACGCACAGGATCAGAGTGCCAGACACATGGAGGCGCAGGTGACGGGTGAACTGAACAACACCGTCGTCGCGAGACAGGAGCAGATACAGAACGTTTTGGACGTCCGCCGCGTCGACGCGCGGTCGCTGGCCGACTCCTCGCCGGTGCAGAACTATCAGGCCGCGAGGGCGGGCGAGTGGGAACTCGTGCAGCGACAGAGTCGGACGCAACTCGGTCACATGGCGCTTCAGATGCGGACGACCGTCGAGAGCACGAAAGAGACCGTTCTGCGGGAGAAGTACGGCGGGCGGTCCTGGGAGGAACTCTCGCCGGCGGAGCAGCGTCGAGTCGAAGACGAGGTGGAGCGAATCGTCGCCGGCAAGGCCGGAGACGGGACGCGTTCGGACGGCACCGCGTCCAAGATGTTCCAACCGGGGTACATCGGTGACACGGGGTACGCCTACATCACCGACCGCGACTCGAACATCGTCGTCCACCACAACCTCGAAGACGGATTCAACCTCGTGGACAACGCCTCCCTGACGGTGTTCGACGAGGTGGCGACGACCATCGACGAGGAGCAGGCGATTCGGAACGGCACGAGGTGGGGTATCGCCGAGTACGAGTGGGAGGACACCACACAGGCGGGCAACCCGGTGGAGAAGAAGTTCGTCGCGTACGCCTACCACGAGGACTTCGACTGGGTCCTCGCGCCGAGCGTCTACTACTACGAACTCCAGACCACCGCGAGCGAGAGTGCCAAGGACCGAATCAACGCCTCCTTCGAGAGCTACCTGAACACCCGGTCGGTGTCGGTTCGGGGGGAGGAGCGGCCGGCGTACGACGAGATAATCCTGACCGACGAGGACGGACAGGGCGTCGTGCGGGCGGTGCGGACGGACGACGGCGTCGTCACGGAGTCCGTCGAACGCGTCTCCTACGCCGACACCGACTGGTTCGCGGGCGGCGAGTCGATGGCCGAGGGCGAGGTACACGTCGGCGACGTGCGAACCGTTGACGGCGAACGAGTCGTCTACCTCTCGACGCCGGTGTATCAGGACGGCGAGTTCTCGGGAACCGTCGCGCTCAGGTTCGATTACGGCATCCTCTCGGCGATGACGAACGGGGTGACTGTCGGCGAAACCGGACATCTGAGCATCGTGAACGGCGAGGGACGGATACTGAGCCACCCCAACGCGTCCGTCGTCGAGTCCGGAGCACGGATAACCGACGAGTCACACGCGGGTGGCCTCGCCAGCGTGGCCGAGAACCGAATTCTCGCGGGTGAACGCGGACTCAGCACGTACGCGCGAGGCACCGAGGGGGGCGGCGACCGATACTACGTCGGGTACGCCCCACTGGAGTTCGGGACCGAACAGTTCGCGTTGCTCGCGACGGTCCCCGAAGAGGACGTGACGGGGGCGAGCGACGCACTCGGTCGCGAACTGAGCGACCGCACGTCGTCGGCGCTGACGTTCTTCCTGCTCCTGATCGGCGGTGCCGCCGTGGCGGTCATCGGGCTGGGATACGCCGCGGCGCGGTACTTCTCGGAACCAATCGAACAGCTTCGAGACCACGCGACGGCACTCGCTCGGGGGCGGTTCGACGGCGACGTCGACATCGAAGCGCCCGACGACGAAATCGGCGAACTCGTCGAGGCGTTCGACGAGATGCAGTCGAACCTCAGACGGCAAGTGACGGAACTGCGGACCGTCAGCCAGAACCTCGGCGACGGCGACCTGAACCAGACGGTCAGAACCGACCTGCCCGGCGAGTTCGGGGCCATCATGTCCGACCTCGACGACGGAATCGAGAAGATACGGCAGAGCCTCGTGGAGGTCAACGACGTCGCCGACCGGTTCGCGGAGGTGAGCAGCGAGACGGTCGTGAGCGCCGAGGAGATAGAGGCGGCGAGTCAGGCCACCGCCCAGTCGGTCGAGGAGATAGCGCACGGCGCCGAACAGCAGACCGAGCAACTGCAGGTCGCAGCGGGCGAGATGAACGACCTCTCGGCGACCATCGAGGAGGTGGCCGCGTCGGCCGACGGCGTGGTCGAGACGGCGAACGAAGCCGTCTCACTGGCGGACCGCGGGAGAGAGCACGCCGCGGACGCGACGCGGGAGATTTCGGCCATCGAGAGCGAGACGGCCACCGCCGTCTCGCAGGTCGAAGCGCTCAGCGACCGCATCGACGAGATAAACGACATCGTCCAGCTCATCACCGACATCACCGAGCAGACCGACCTGCTGGCGCTCAACGCGTCTATCGAGGCCGCCCGCGCCGGCGAGGTCGGGCAGGGCTTCGCCGTCGTCGCCAACGAGATACAGGGACTGGCGAACGAGGCCGAGGAGGCGACCGAACAGGTCGAGGACCTCATCGACGAGATACGGGACGACACCGACGAAACGGTCGAGGACATCCAGTCGATGCGAGAACGCGTCGAGAGCGGTGCCGAGACCATCGAGGACGCCATCGAGATGTTCGACGACATCGCGGAGGCGAGCGAGGAAGCCGAACACGGCGTCCGGGAGATATCCGAGTCGACGGAGGACCAGGCGCGGTCGACGGAGGAAGTCGTGTCGATGGTGGACGACGTCTCCAGCGTGAGCGAGGAGACGGCCTCGGAGGCCAGCACGGTATCGGCCGCGACGGAAGAACAGACCGCCTCCATCAACGAGGTCACCCAGAACGTCCAGACCGTCTCCGAATCGGCACAGTCGCTCCGAGAACTCGTGACGCAGTTCGACGTCGGCAGGGGGGGCGAGTCACTCGACGGGGGCGCGAGTGAGTCTTCTTCCGCACCCGCCGCCTCGGAGGCGGTGGCAGTCGGCGACGACGCGGGGCCGTCGGGAGCGAGCGACTGACGCGCGAGTCCATCGGCCGCGTCCGACGACGCATCGGCCGAAGCGGATACAGGTCGCGACGGAGTATCCTCGTCTCGAGGACTCTTTCGATGCAACTGCGGAGACGATGTCGGCGACGACGGACCGGGCGGCCGAAAGAACAGGGTTTAGTGACGCGTCGTCGTTCGTGGAAACCGACACATGGTTGAAATCGCAACGCTCGGTCGGCTGTTCGCCGGAGTCGTGCTCCTACTCGGCAACGCCTACTTCGTCACTATCGAGTTCGCGATGACCCGCGTCCGTCAGTTCACCGAGGACCAGTTCCAGGGGTCCCGGGGACTCGAACGCGCGTGGAGCATGACCGAACGGCTGGAGATATTCCTCTCCGGCTGTCAGCTCGGCATCACCATCTGTAGCGTCGGGCTGGGCGTCGTCGCCGAACCAGCCCTCGCCGCGGTTCTGGACCCGGTGATACGGAGTCTCGGCCTCCAGGGCGTTCTCGGGTCGGGTGGTGAGGGCGGACACGCGGCGCTGTCCGCGATAACCGCGTTGGCGTTCATCAACATCCTCCACTTGACCGTCGGCGAGCAAGCGCCGACGTACCTCGGAATCGAGCGGTCCAAGCAGGTGGCGAAGTACGGGGCTCCCATCCTCTACTGGTGGACGCGGATATTCTCCCCGGTCATCCGCTTCGCCGACTGGCTGGCGAAGGCCATCCTCTCTCTGTTCGGCGTCAGCATCACCCGCTCCTGGGCCGAAGAGGAGGTGGAGGGCGAGGAGACGCCGTCGCGAGGGGAACTCCTCAGCGACATGGGCGACGCGCTGGCGCAGTTGGACATGCCCGAGGACCGCAGAGACGAGGTTCTCAACGCCGTCGCCATCGACCGGGTTCGGACTTCGGACATCATGGTCGACCGCGACGACATCGTCTCCGTCTCGACGGAACGCTCGACCGAAGAGAACCTCGAGACGGTGCGGTCGAACTCCCACACGCGCTTTCCGCTCGTCGGCGAGAGCGTCGACGACGTGGTCGGGACCATCTACCTCCCCGCGCTCGTGCAGGCGATGGACGCCATCGAACGGGGCGAGACGGCGTTCGCCGACATCGCCTCGGAGCCGATGACCGTCGCTCCGGACGTCCCCGTCGCCGACCTCATCGACGAGTTTCAGGCGGCCGAGCAAGAGATAGCTCTCGTCGTCGAGGAGGGTCGGACGGTCGGGCTGATAACCGCCACCGACGCGTTCGAGACCATCACGGGCGAACTCGAGGACCCGATGGACGAGGACGCGGACCGCGACGAACCGGCGTCGTAACGCGCCGCGGCGTGAGGACGTTCTCTCGACTGGGTGGACCGACGCGATTCAACCGCGATACGTGAGCCACAGCGTCGCGCTCCCGCCGACCGGGAGGACGAACCAGAAGCTCGCGACGCGGTAGAGGAGCGCTATCGCGGCGGCCGTCGCCGTATCGACGCCCGCGAGTGCGACGAGCAGGCCCGTGACGGCGGCTTCGACGCCGCCCAGACCGCCCGGCGTCGGCACCAGACTCGCCATCGCGCTCGCGGGGACGACGAACGCGACCAACTGGAGCGGGAGCGAGACGCCGACGGCCCACGCGGCCAGCCACAACGGGAGTGCGAAAAACACCCATCCGACGTAGGCGAACGCGAGCGTCTCGGCCACCCACGACCGGCGTGCGCCGAGGTCACCGAGCAACGAGAAGAACTGCGCGGCGCGTTGTTCGATGCTCTCGCTGTCCACGAACCGGACGCGGGAGGCTATCGGGTCCAGTATCCGACTGAGCCACCGCGTCGCCGCCCCGCGGGCCCGCCAGACGCCGTATCCGACGAGCGGGAGACACAGTGCCATCACGCCGAGTCCGTACACCAGCGCGCGGACGTTCCTCGGGACGCTCCCGGTGAGTCCGAGCACGACTACGCCGACGCCGGCGAACGAGAAGAACGGCAGGAGGTTCAGCGCGTCGGTGGTCACGACGCTCGCGAGCGACTCCTCGTAGCTCGCGTCGTGGTCCGCCGACAGCACCGCCGCTACGAACGGGCCGCCACCGGCCTTCCCGAACGGCGTGACGTAGTCGGCGAACGTCGCGGCGAAGTACGTCGGGACGAGGTCCCGATACGGCACGTCGACGTTCAGCGATGCGAGCACCGTCTCCCAGCCTTTCGCCCAGAGCGAGAGCGCGACGAGCGAACTCGCGCAGGCGAGGACGACTGGCGTCGGGTCGGCCGAGGCCAGCGCAGAGAGGATCGACTGCCACCCGAGGACGTAGCCGAACGCGTACAGCAGTGCCGCGGCGACGAGAAACCCGACGAGAGACTTCGCGACGGCCCGACGGTCGAACGCTGACTCGCTCATCGCAGGGGCGTTCACACAGCGAACGGAAAAGTCAGATGGCGGGCGGTCTCCCGGGCGGCGGGCGACTCAGCGGACGACGGGCGGTTCAGCCCTTGTTCGCACGGGACGCGGGGTCGTCAATCTCGACTTCGATGGGCGAGCGAATGAGGTTGCCCCACTCGGTCCACGACCCGTCGTAGTTCCGCACGTCGTCCCAGCCGAGCAGTTCGTGCAGCGTGAACCACGTGATGGACGAGCGCTCGCCGATTCGGCAGTAGGTGACGACTTGGCTGTCGCCCTCGATGCCGTACTCGGCGTACATCTCCTCCAGTTCATCGCGCCCCTTGAAGCGGCCGTCGTCGGCGAGGTTCTCGCTCCACGTGACGTTCTCCGCGCCGGGGATGTGACCGGCACGCTGGGCGGTTTCGGGGCTGCCCTCGGGCGCTATCTTCTCGCCGCGGTACTCCTCGCCGCTTCGAACGTCCACGAGGGGAACGTCCAGTTCGAGCGCGTCGTCGACGCCCTCGCGGTAGATTCGGAGGCCGTCGAACGGGCCGCTGGCGTCGTACTCCCGTTCGGGAAAGTCGGGCTCCTCGGTGCTCGTCGGGTAGTCGTTCTCCATCCAGTACGGGCGGCCCCCGTCGAGCAGTCGAACGTCGTCGTGGCCGTAGTACTTGAACTGCCAGTAGGTGTAAGCGGCCCACTGGTTGGACTCGTCGCCGTACAGGACGACGGTCGAGTCCTCGGTGATGCCGGCCTCGCCCATCATCTCCGCGAAGTCCTCCTTGTGGAGGATGTCGCGCTGGACCGAATCCTGGAGGTGCTGCCCCCAGCGGAACCCCACGGCGTTCGGGATATGCGACTCCCCGTACGACTCCTCGTAGTCGATGTCGGCCTCGACGAGGCGGTAGTCCGGGTCGTCGCTCCCGAACTGTTCGAGGTGGTCTTCGACCCAGTCGGCGGTGACGAGGGCGTCGCTGGCATAGTCTCGGGAACTCATGAGTACGTCCGACGCTGGTCTCGCCACGTCCAATAATCATTGGGCCGAGCGCACGGACAGACGGCGTCGGGGAACGTTCACCTCAGCGGGGCCGAATCGAGCGTAGACGACGAATTTCGTCGGTCTCGAAGGGCCACAGAGCATTTGTGAGTCGATACCGAACCACAGACCGAATGACCGACGCAGAACAGCGCCGGAGCCGCGAACTGGGCATCGAATTCGGCGAATTGAGCGAGAAACTGGAGTCCCACGAGTACCGGGCGACGAAAGCGGAACTCGTGAGCGAGTACGGAGAGCGGACGCTACGGCTCCCCGGCGGCGAGACGACGTTCGCGGAGACGCTGTCGCCCTACGACGCCGACGAGTCGTTCGCGTCCGCGGGCGAAGTCCGGCGAGCGGTGGTCACGACAGTCGGGTCAGACGCGGTCGGTCGCGAGCGGTACAGCGACCGCGGAATCGGGAACAGGCTGGACGAGGACGACGAGTCCGTCTGAGCGGTTCGCTCGAAGGTCCAAGCCTCACTCGGGCGCCATCGCCACCGCCTCCTCGCGGACGTGCGTCTCGGTCAGGAGGACGTACATCGCCTGACTCCACTGGAGGTTCGCGTTCCAGTAGACCCCCCCGTCGCCGGTTATCTGTTCGGAGAGCAGCCCGGCCGCCGTCGTCCACGACGGGGCGTCCTCGAAGACGTACTCCCGGAGAGCGTCCTCGTCGCCGTCGAGCCAGCGGACCACGTCCGCGGCCGCCTCGCAGAGGGGCCACCCGCCGTCCTCGGGTTCGCCCGTGGGCGTGAAGTCGTCTTCCGGGTAGCGGCCGACGCACGCCGTCTCCGAGGCGCACCACGCACCGTCGGTCGCGAGTTCGACGGTCGAACGCATCTCGTCGCTGTCGGCGGCGACGACGTTCCACGGCCACGTCGCCATGAACGCGGCCGCGTCGGGCCGGTGGTCGGGCGCCACCTCGTCGTCCCGGTCCGGGCTGTCGGCCGTGACGTAGTGGTCGCCGAGGTAGGCGTCCTCGCGGAAGCAGTAGTCGTCGAAACAGTCGGCCCAGACGGCGGCCCGTTCGCGACAGTCTTCGGCGAACGCGTCGTCGCCGCGCGCCTCGGCCATCTCGGCCATCGCCCGCAGGCCGGCGATGGCGGCGGCGCTCCCCTCCGTGGAGTGGCCCCACACCTCCTCCCACGGGTCCTGCGACTTGCCGGGGAACCCGTTCCCGTTGTCGTACTCCAGGAGGAACTCCGCGGCGGCGCGACTCATCTCGTAGTGGGCGTCGAGCACGTCGTCGCCCGTGTGCTGCCAGAGCAACCAGTGGGCGTAGACGGGGCCGCCCACCTGGTCGAGTTGGAGCGCCGTCCAGTGGGGTTTCCCGTCTGTCCGGTAGTTCTGCCACCACGTCCCCTCGCGGGGGATGTCCCGGTCGTCCGACACGTCGTCGGTTATCTGCTTGTCGTCCAGCCATTCGAGCGCCGTTCGGGCCTCGTCGACGGCGTCGCCGGCGAGCAACGCCGAGACGAGGAATACCTGGTCGCGCGGCCACACGAACCGGTAGCCCTGGTCGTTCGGTTCGAAGGCGCCCGCAATCATCGCGCCGCAGGGGTCCTGCGCGCACTTCATGCTCGTCAGCGACCGCTCGTACATCGCGTTCACCGTCTCGTCGTCCGTCGGTCCGTCGGCGACGCCCTCGTGCCACGCCTCCCACGCGTCGGCGAACGCGTCGCGTTCGGCCTCGTACCCGCTGTCGAGGGCGGTGGCGACGGCGTCGAGGGCGTCGTCCTCGGTGCGACCGAAGCCGACGGCGGTGAGCCAGGTCGCCTCGTCGGCGTCGCCGACGTGGAGGCCGAACCCGAGGTCGACGTGGCCCGACAGTTCCTCGTTCGAGTCGATGTAGCCGTCGTTCTCGCCGTAGATGTCGTGCCACGCGCTCTTGTCGTCGCCCTCGGTCTCACCGAGGCGACCGATTCGGCGGCCGTCGAAGACGCGCTGACCGGTCTCGGGCCGGTAGAGCCCGACGGCGAAGTAGCGCTCCCCGTCGTGCGAGACGAGGCACTCGTACTCGCCGTCGTCTCCCGCGACGGTGGCGACGTGCGCCTCGTCGCCGTCGTCGGCTTCCTCCGCCGCGGTGATGGAGGAGTTGAGGACGGAGAACAGCGTTCGCTCGCCCGCCGCGCCGAACTCGGCGCGGTTCCGCAGCAGGAGTGCGGGTTCGTCGGCGCTGACGAGGAGGTCCTGCCGGAGTGTCGCCGCCGTGCCGTCGGCGAACTCGAACTCGTTCTCGACGTGCACCTCCGGGACGCGCGGCGACTCGTACGTCACGTCGCTCTCGACGGCGTCGTTGCGCACGTCCAGCGTCTGCTCTCTGTCCGCGTCCCACAGGAGGGTGTGGAAGTCGCCGAACTGTTCGACGTCCGCGCGGAACGCGGAGGTGTCCTCGACGACGGCGCCGTGCCAGTCCTCGCCGGCGGCGTGCGAGGGGTACTGGTTCACCGTGGATAGCACGTAGCCGCCGTTCTCGTCCGGCGCGCTACAGATAGCGTCTTTGTCACTCGGCGGGTGTCGCCCGTCCATAGGTTTCGTATCCGAAACGGTCGGCCGCCTTGGTTAGGTGCCTTACGGCCGAGTCGGGGGTGGAGTTTACACCGCGGTCACATCGAGTCCCAGGCCGCCGCCGCGCGTTCGACGCCCGCGACTTTCACCAGCCACCGGGCGGAGATAGCCTTCTTCAGCACCTCCGCGGGCCGACCGCTGAACGTGTTCACGGGCGACCCGACGACGCCGTGAGCGACGGCGTCGTCGCCGACGGAGACGAGCGTTCCCTTGTTGATGTACGACCAGTGGACCGGTTCCTCGCCGGCGATGGTCCGCGCGACGTTCTGCCCGACGTGCTTTCCTTCCTCCATGGCCGCCTCCGCCGTCGGCGGCGGCGAGGAGTCCGCGTCCGGGTGGACCACCTGCTCCCACAGGTCGTGTTCGGAGGGTGGGCCGCCGTCGGCGTCCTGGTCGACGAGTGCCGCGTCACCGATGGCGAACACCCGGTCGTCGCTCGTCTTGAACGTCGAGTCCGCGTACGCGCGGTTGTGGTCCGTCTCGACGTCCACCTCGGACATCGAGTCCTGACCGGTGACGCCGCCCGCCCAGACGAGGACGTCGTAGTCGAGGCTGTCGCCGCCGTCGAACTGGATGGCGTCCTCGTCGACTTCGGAGATGGCCCTCCCGGTGTCTATCTCCACGTCGTGACGCTCCAGTTCGTTCTGGATGGCGCCCTGGAACTCGTGGTCGTGCCCGGGGAAAATCTCGTCGCTCTGTTCGACGAGGTGCACCTCCACGTGCGAGTCCGTCCAGTCGCGGAGGGCGGCGACTTCGCCCGCCGTCTGGATACCCGTCAGGCCCGCGCCGCCGACGACGACCCGAGCGGAGTCGGTTCGCGAGGCGTCGGTGGCGGCGGCTTTTATCGACTCGTGGATGCTCAGAGCGTCGCCGAGGCTCTCGACGGTGTGAGCGTGGTCCTCCAGTCCGTCGATGCCGTAGAAGACGGTCTGACTCCCGAGGCAGACGACGCAGTAGTCGTAGTCGAGGTCCGACTCGTCTTCGAGTCGGACGGTCCGGTCGTCCACGTCGACGTCGGTGACGCGTCCCTGCACGAACTCCGTCTCCTCGTCGGCTATCTCGTCGACGTCGACGGTCACGTGGTCGCGGACCGAGGGGTCGCGGATGCAGCGGTGGACCTCGTGGAGGACCAGGTGGTAGGGGTCCTCGGAGACCCACGTGAGGTCCGCGTCCTCGTCCAGTTCGTCTTCGAGACTCCGAACGGCCGCACACCCGGCGTATCCCGAGCCGAGGACGACGACTCGCGTCATTGTTACAGTCATCGGGTGAACGAATGGAAGTGGCTTAAGCGCGGTGGCGACGGGGAGAGGACGCCGCCGTATCGTGCGACGCCGGCCGACCGAACTTTCCGGGGAGACGGCGAACGACGACGCATGGCACCGGAGATTACGCGCATCGAGACGACGGAGTTCAGCTATCCGCTCACGGACGTCGGCACGGACGGCGGGTACAACCTCGCCTACGACCCGGGAGCGACGACCGAACGGCGGTTGTTCGCCATCGAGGTGCTCACCGACGAGGGCGTGACGGGCGAGTTCGTCGGGGGCAACTCCCCCGCGTTCGCGCAGATACACGAGGTGGCCGACCACCTCGTCGGGGCGAACCCGCTTCGCCGCGAACGGCACTGGAGCGAGATCAAGCGCGCCCTCCGGAAGTACGACCGGATGGGCATCGGCCCCCTCGACATCGCCCTGTGGGACCTCGCGGGCGAGTACTACGACGCGCCCATCCACGAACTCCTCGGGACGTACCGGGAGCGTCTGCCCGCGTACGCCTCCACCTACCACGCCGACGACGAGGGGGGCCTCGACTCCCCCGAGGCGTACGCCGACTTCGCCGAGGAGTGTCTGGAGATGGGCTACGGCGGCTTCAAGATTCACGGCTGGGGCGGCAGCGACGACAGGCGGAACGTCGGACGGGAGGTCGAGACGGTCCACGCCGTCGGCGAACGCGTCGGCGACGAGATGGACCTCATGATAGACCCGGCCTGCGAGTACGAGACGTTCGCCGACGCCCTCCGCGTGGGGCGCGCCTGCGACGAACAGAACTACTTCTGGTACGAGGACCCCTACCGCGACGGGGGCATCTCCCAGCACGCCCACCGAAAGCTCTGCGAGAAGATACGGACCCCCCTCCTGCAGACCGAACACGTCCGCGGACTCGAATCGCACACGGACTTCATCGACAACGACGCGACGGACTTCGTCCGCGCGGACCCCGAGTACGACGCGGGCATCACGGGCGCGATGAAGATAGCCCACGTCGCCGAGGGGCACGGACTCGACGTGGAGGTTCACTCGCCCGGTCCCGCCCAGCGACACTGCATCGCGGCCATGCGGAACGCCAACTACTACGAGATGGCCCTCGTCCACCCCGACTGCGGCAACACCGAACCACCGGTCTACGAGGGCGACTACGCCGACGAACTGGACTCCATCGACGACGACGGAACCGTCCCCGTCCCCGACGGCCCGGGACTGGGCGTCGACTACGACTGGGAGTTCATCGAAGACCACGCCGAGGGCGGCCGGACGTACGAGTAGCGACGGCCGACCCGGACCCGCGTGAACGGCGAGTTCTTTTTTCACGGATGCTATCGAAGGAAGCAACGACATGGTTCACTCGACGTGGAGCGACTGGTTCGTCACCGAGGAGATAGAGGCGTCCGAACCCGACGGCCTGTCCGTCTGGTACCTCGGCGGCAACGGGTTCGTCTTCCGCACCGCGGAGACGACGCTGTACCTCGACCCGTACTTCGGCGACGGGTCGCCGCCGCGGACGATTCGGATGGTCCCGGTGCCGATGGACCCGAGTGCGGCGGCGTTGTGCGACGCCGTCCTCGTCACCCACGAGCACATCGACCACGTGCACCCGCCGTCGTACGGCCCACTCGTCGAGGAACTCGACGCCGACGTGTACGCGCCGGAGGCGTCGTACGAGAACCCCGCGTACGACGGTGACTTGCGCGTCCCCGAGGGACAGAAGAACGTCGTCGCGGCCGGCGACGAACTCTCGTTCGGCGACGTGGACGTCCACGTCCGCGGCGCGAACGACCCCGACGCGGAGGAACCCGTGACGTTCGTCGTCGAACACGGCGACGAGACGTTCTTCGCGGCCGGCGACTCCAGACCGGCCGAGACGTTCGAGGCAATCGGCAACGAGTTCGACCTGGACGTGGGCGTGTTCGCCTACGGGACGGTCGGCAACATCGTCCACACCGAGGACGGCGGCGAGACGTATCCGACGGAGTGGTACAACGACGGCGAGCAGATAGCCGAGGCGGCGAACGCCCTCGAACTGGACCGCCTGCTCCCCACTCACTGGGACCTCTGGCGCGGCGTCGGCCACGACCCGAAGTCCCTGCACGAACATCTCGCGTCCTACGAGTACCCCCGAACGCTGGAAGTCGTCCGCGTCGGCGACCGTATCGACGTGGGGAAACCGGGCGTCGTCCGGCCGAAGGACCTCCGCGAGGGCGAGTGAACGCGTCTCGGTTCTGACGCAGTCCGAGCGGGGGTCTCACCGCTCTTCGACGCGGAGGTCGAGCGTCTCGCAGAGCGACTCTATCTCACGCCGTATCTTCCGGGCTTCGTCCGCTTCGGCCCCCACGTCACTGCGCGCGAGTCCGCCCTTCCCACCGCCGACGACGACGGTTACCTCGCACGTCGTCTCCTCGACCAGGTCGAAGATCGTCGTCGCCTGCACCGAGTCGAGCGTCCGATAGTAGAGGCGTTCGGTGACGATGACGGCGAAGTCCTCGCCCGCGTAGTCCTCGCGGTGGTCCCGTGCCACGTCGGCCAGTGCGCTCGGCGTCTCGCTGGCGCGTTCGCCGCGGACCGTGAGTTCGACTCGCTCCATCGTCGGAACCACGAGACGCACGTCCGTTATCGCTATCGGTTCGGTGAACCGCCTCCGTCGTCGGTATTCGGACCCCCGGCCGGTTCGCTCCGACGGAGGAACTCGAAACCGCGTCCTCGACGAGGGTGACGGCGAGTAGACTTAACAGCCAGACGGTCGCAGGGCCGACCATGGGAACCGCGAGTTTCGACTTCGGCGACGAGACGGTCATCGTCACCGGCGGGAGCGCCGGTATCGGTCGCGCCATCGCGCTCCGATTCGGCGAGGCGGGCGCGACGGTGGTGAACGCCGACATCCAAGAGAACCCGAAGATGGAGGGCGAGGACACGCCGACCCACGAGGTGATTCGCGAGGACGGCGGCACCGCCGAGTACGTCGAGACGGACGTGTCTGACCCGGCCCAACTGGAGTCCGTCGTGGAGGCCGCCCGCGAGTTCGGCGGCGTCGACGTGATGGTGAACAACGCCGCCCAGCAGCACAGCGAGGCGTTCCTCGACGTCGAACAGGCGGACTTCGACGAACTGATGGCGACGAACGTCCGCGGCTACTACTTCGGCACGCAGGCGGCCGCGCGGGACATGGTCGACCGAGACGACCCCGGTTGTATCGTCAACACGGCGTCGATCAGTTCGGAGGTGGCCCAGTACGACCAGGTGCAGTACGACGCGACGAAGGGCGCGATAAAGATGGTGACGCGCGGGACGGCGCTGGAACTCTCCGACCACGACATCCGGGTCAACGCCATCGCCCCCGGTCAGATAGCCACGGAGTTCACCGAGGGCTGGAGTAAACAGGCGCAGGACGCCGCGGGCGACGAGGAGGGCGGGTTCATCAAGCCCATTCCGCTGGGACGCGCGGGTCACCCCGAAGACTGTGCGGGAGCGACGCTCTTTCTCGCCAGCGAGGACGCCGCCTACGTCACGGGCGAACTCGTGTACGTGGACGGCGGGTGGACCGCCATCTGAGGCGACCGGCGAGACGAGCGACCCGCCCGCCGGACGGCCGCGCGGAACGACTCGCGTGTCAGCCGCCCGTCTCCGCGACCGGCGGGTCGCGCGGCGTCTCGCGGGTGGTCGCCCCCAGACTCGGTCCCTTCCAGACCGTCACCGCGATAGCGGCGACTGCGACGACGGCCGCGAGCAACGCGTACCCGGTCGTCGCGACGGCGCCCGCCGCCCCGCCGACGGGGTAGAAGTTGACGACTGCGTTGCCGCCGGCGTGGAGCAGCATCGCCGGCAGGACGCTCCCCCGACTCACGTTCGTCAGCCACGTCAGGACGACGGACATCGCCACCACCTGCGGGAGATACAGCCACGGGGCGATGTCGTTCTGAATCGCGCCGGGGAGGACGAACAGCGGTGCGTGCCACGCGGCCCAGACGACGCCGACGACGAGTGCCGCGCGGAGCGAACTGTGCTCCTCCTGCAACCGAGGGAGCAGGTAGCCACGCCAGCCCGGTTCCTCCTGTCCACCGCCGAACAGGAGTACGAGTGCGAGGATGATGGGGTACTCCAGCGGAGACGGGAGCGACTCGGGCGTCAGCGTCCCACCGAGGACGCCCCAGTGCGTCAGTCCCGCCAGTCCGAGGGCGACTACCGGCAGTCCGAGCGCAACGGCGTAGTAGCGGGGCGCGACGCGGAACCGGAAGACCCGTCCGAGCCACGCCCGGACGCTCTCGCCGGAGAGTGCGGTCAGGAGCGTCGCGGCGAAGAACGGGCCGAACCCACCGAGGACGAACGCGACGGTCCGGAGCGTCGGGCGACCGGGGAGGGCCGACCACACGAGCCAGCAGGTCCACGAGAGCGCGTACGTGACCGCCGAGAAGACGGCGAGCGGGTGACGGTCGAGGAGCGAACGGCGGGCCATAGCGGAGTGATGCGGGCGCTCCGCAAAGAACTACCCACCGTTCGCAACGGATAGGAGCGCGAGCGACAGTTATGCCGCCATCGAGCGTACTGCCGAGAGAGAGGCTATGGACGACGCATCACGACCGGAACCGGACGCGGCGGCGTTCCCGGCAGACGCCGACGCCGAGACGCGAGCGGAGTTCCTCCTCCGATACGCGGTTCTCGCCCCGTCGAGTCACAACTCCCAGCCGTGGCTGTTCGGCGTCGAAGACGACGAGATACGGGTGTACGCGGACGAGTCGAGACAGCTCACCGTCGCCGACCCGGACGGCAGGGAACTGTACGTCAGCGTCGGCTGTGCGCTCGAAAATCTCCTGGTCGCCGCCGAGCGGTTCGGCGTCGGTTGCACCGTCGAGTACGTGGCGGACGACGACAGGCCGGAGAGCGGACCCGATGCCGCACGACACGTCGCGACGGTTCGACTCGACCGGGAGTCGGCCGTTGCGACCGACCGGGAGTCGACCCCGGCGACCGGTCGGGCAGCCGCGCTGTTCGACGCCATCGCCGACCGTCGGACGAACCACCGACCGTTCCGGTCGGAGTCCGTCCCTGAATCGCTTCTGGAACGGGTCGAGGCGGACGCGGCGTCGGTGGGCGTCGGACTCGAACTCGTCACCGACCCGGCACGGAGAGAGCGAATAGCGGCGCTCCAGACCCGAGCGGACGAGCGACAGTTCGACGACCCGAGCTACCGCGCGGAGTTGGGGCGCTGGATCGGAGACGGGTCGCTCGGGGCGGGGTGGCTCGCGGCGCGCGTCGGCCAACTCGCGGTCAGGCACCTCGATATGGGGGCGCGGGAGGGAAAGAAGAACTCGAAACTCGTGACCAGCGCACCCGTCGTCGCCGTCCTCACTGCCGACAAAGACACCGTCGAGTCGCGTCTCAGAGTCGGGCGGGCGTTCGAGCGCGCGGCGCTGACCGCGACGAGCGAGGGACTCGCGGTGCATCCGATGAGTCAGATTCTGGAGGTCGAGGAGCTGCGCGCGGAGCTTTCGGAACTGCTCGGCCTCGGCGAGTCCGAACCCGTCCACCTGTTCCGCCTCGGCTACGCCGACCCAGACGCGACCCGGACGCCCCGGCGGCCCGTCGAAGACGTCCTCGTCTGAGCGTCTGCGACCGCCTCGGAAAGCGAACGCGGCGAGTCGGTCGAAACCGACCCGGGGCGTCCGTGTTATCGAGCGGGTGCAGCGGCGTCCGAAGACGCCGCGAGCGGGTTCAGTAGTTGTCGTAGACGGTCTTCGTGATGGTGAAGAAGTCCATCCCCTCCTCGCCCTGCTCTCGGTACGTCTCCGAGGAGGAGGCGTTCATCCCGCCGAACGGGACGTGCAGTTCCAGCCCCGTCGTCGCCTCGTTCACCTTGACGACGCCGAAGTCCGCCTCGTCGACGAAGCGGTTGGCCTCCGAGTGGTCCTGCGTGACGATACCCGCCGCGAGGCCGAACTCCACGTCGTTGACGATTTCGACGGCCTCGTCGAAGTCGCTGTAGGAGGTGACGCCGACGAAGGGGCCGAACACCTCCTCCTGCATGATTCGCATGTCCGACTCGACGTCGGTGAAGATGGTCGGCGAGACGAAGAAGCCGTCGTCGTAGTCGTCGCCCTCGAGTCGTTCGCCGCCGTACTCGAGCGTCGCGCCCTCGTCCTGCCCGATTTCGACGTACTCCAGCGTGCTCTCCAGTTCGCTCTCGCTGACGTGCGGACCCATGTCGGGGTCGTCCAGTCCCGGTCCGACGTCGAGGCTCTCGGCCCGTTCGACGAGTGCCTCCACGAAGTCGTCGTACAGCGAGTCGTGGACGACGACGCGTTCGGTCGCGGTGCAGGCCTGCCCGGTGACGCCGAACGCGCCCGCGGCGACGACGTCGGCCGCCTCCTCCACGTCTGCGCTCGCCGAGACGACGGTGGGGTTCTTGCTCCCCAGTTCGGTCTGTACGCGCTTGTGCGAGTCCGTCGCCTGCTCGTATATCATCTCGCCGACCTGACGGCTGCCGGTGAACGACACGGTGTCGACCGCATCGTGGTCGAGTATCTCCCCGCCGACTTCCTCGCCGCCGCCGGCGACGAAGTTGACGACGCCGTCCGGGACGCCCGTCTCCTCGGCCGCGGCGTCGAGACACTCGAACACCTTTCGGAGGACGTTCGGCGCGTCCTGCGAGGGTTTGACGACGAGCGTGTTCCCCGTCGCCAGCGCGGGGGCCATCTTCCACGACGGGATGGCGATGGGGTAGTTCCACGGGACGATGAGGCCGGCCACGCCCATCGGTTCGCGCACGTAGTAGAGGTTCTGGTCGGTCGTCGAGGGCTCCTGCCGTTCGCCCGCGTAGTCCTTCGCGCGTTCGGCGTAGTAGTAGAAGATGTCGACCGCTCGCTGGACTTCGCCTGCGGCCTCGGTCCTCGTCTTCCCCTCCTCGCGGACCAGCGTCTCGGTCAGTTCCTCGGCGCGGTCGTCCATCCGTTTGGCCGTCTCGCGGAGGAACGTTCCGCGCGCCGTGGCGGGCGTCTCCGCCCACTCGTCTTCGACGGCCGCGGCGGCCTCTATCGCCCCGGCGGCGTCGGCCGAACTCGACCGCTGGAAGGCGCCGACGACGTCGGACTGGTCCGCCGGATTCGTCACCTCGAACGTCTCGCCGGTCTCGGAGTCTCGCCACTCGCCGTCAACGTAGTTCTGGTACGTATCCACCATCGCGTCTGGCTTCGAAGCCTCGACTTACCCCTCTTGTGGCCGTCGTTCGGGACCGTCCTCGAACGTGATTCGAACCGCCGTGAGACATATGCGGCGACGCCGAGAACTGAGAGGCGTGCGATACTTTCACGTTCGGACCGGCTCGAACGACCTGCGTCTCGTCGCCCGCGACGGGGAGTCGGGGTACGACCTCACGGCGGCGCGTCCCGCGGTGTCGTCGTTCCGCGACCTCGCGATGGTCGCGTCGGCGACGAACCGCGGCGTGGACGACGTCGCCGAGGGCATCGTCTCCGACGCGCCGGTCGTCGGGACTGAGTCCGTCGAGACGGCGACCGCGCGTCCCCTGGTCCCCGACGAAGTGTGGGCCGCGGGCGTCACCTACGAGGCGAGCGACGACGCCAGACAGACCGAGAGCGACCGACCGGACCTCTATCAGGACGTGTTCGAGAACGAGCGCCCCGAACTGTTCTTCAAGGCGACGCCGTCGCGAACGGTCGGCCCGGACGACCGAGTCGGCATCCGCGCGGACTCCGACTGGGACGTCCCCGAACCCGAACTCGGCGTCGTCCTCTACGAGGGCGACATCGTCGGCTACACCGTCGGCAACGACATGAGCAGCCGCGACATCGAGGGGCAGAACCCGCTGTACCTCCCGCAGGCGAAGGTGTACGACCGGTGCTGCGCCGTCGGTCCGTGCGTCGCCTCGCCGGAGACGGTCGGTGACCCGCACGAACTCGACGTGCGGATGACCATCCGCCGGGACGGCGAGACGGCGTTCGAGGGCGAGACGAACACCTCGCTGATGGCACGCACCTGCGAGGAACTGGTGTCGTCGCTGACGCGGCACGACGCGGTTCCCGAACTGGCCGTCCTGCTGACCGGCACGTCCATCGTCCCGCCGACGGAGTTCACGCTCCGCGAGGACGACCACGTCGAAATCGACATCGAATCCATCGGAACGCTGGCGAACGCGGTGACGGTCGTATGAGGCCGCACGGCGTCCCACCCTCCCGCACTCACCCACGATGACCACGACGAGCGACGAACACGAAGACGACGACGAAGAGAGTACCACCGACGACGGAGTGCCCCCCGTCGACGACGAATCGACGACGGCGGCCGACCCCGCGGTCGAGAACGACCTCGTGTTGGTCTCGAACCGACAGCCGTACTCCCACGAGTACGACGACGACGGCGACGTGGTCGTCGACCGCCCCGCGGGCGGCCTCACGGCCGGACTCGACCCGGTGATGCAACGCGCCCACGGGACGTGGATCGCGTGGGGCGACGGCGAGGCCGACCGGGAGGTGACCGGCGACGACGGCACCGTTCGGATGCCGCCCGAAGAAGAGTCGTACGCGCTCAAGCGCATCTGGCTCTCTGACGACGAGGTACAGGCGTACTACTACGGGTACAGCAACCGGGTGCTGTGGCCCCTCTGCCACGGCGGCGTCTGGCAGACCGAGTACGCGAACCGCCACTGGCGGCGGTACCAGCAAGTGAACGGGAAGTTCGCCGACGCCGTCGTGGACGCCATCGGCGACGACTCCATCGTCTGGTTTCAGGACTACCACTTCGCCCTCGCGCCGCGGCAGGTGCGCGAGCAGGTTCCGGACGCGCTCCTCGCCCACTTCTGGCACATCACGTGGCCCGGGTGGGACACGTTCCGCGCCTGCCCGCAGGCGGCCGACATCCTCGAGGGGTTGCTGGCGAACGACCTGCTCGGGTTCCACGTCGAGCGGTACTGCTACAACTTCCTCGACTGCGTCGACGAGGCGTTCGACGACGCGTTCGTCGACTACGACGACAACCGCGTCCAGTACGAGGGCCACACGACGCACGTCGCGGCGTTCCCCCTCGGCATCGACGCGAACTCGGTGGCCCAGTCCGCCGCGGACACCGACGAGGAGTCGTGGCGGTCGTTCAAGCGCGACCGAGGCATCCCCGAGGAGTCGATGGTCGCACTCGGCGTCGACAGACTCGACTACACGAAGGGCATCGTCGAGCGACTGAAGGCGTTAGAGGAGTTCTGGCGGACCCGCCCCGAGTGGCAGGGGGAACTGACGTACGTCCAGAAGGCCGACGAGTCGCGGTCGCTCATCCCCGAGTACCAGAACCTCCAGTCCAACGTCGAGGAGGCCGTCGAGCGCATCAACGAACGCTTCGGCACCGACGAGTGGACGCCCGTCGTCTACATCGACGACTGGTTGGAGAGCGACGCGCTCAACGCCCTGTACCGCTACAGCGACGTGATGCTCGTCAGCGCCCTCCGCGACGGGATGAACCTCGTCGCCAAGGAGTTCGTCGCCTCGCAAATCGACGACGACGGCGTCCTCGTCCTCTCGAACCAGACCGGCGCGCACGAGCAACTCGGCGACCAGTCGGTCAGCATCAACCCCTACGACACGCAGGAGTTCGCCAACGCCATCGAGGAGGCGGTGACGATGGAGGAGACGGAGCGACACCGTCGGATGCGGACGCTCCGCGAACGCGTCGCCGACGCCGACCTCGACGCGTGGATGGCCGACGTGTTCGCCGAAATCGAGGAGATACGCGAGAACAGAACGGTGCGCTGAGAAGCCGACGACGGGACGGAACGCCGCCGGTGCGCTGAGAAGCCGACGACGGGACGGAACGCCGCGAGAAGTCGTCGGCCTCAGAACTCGACGCGTTCGACGCTCTCGTCGGTTCCGTAGACGACTTCGTCCACCATCTCCACGAACAGGCCGTGTTCCTGCGCGCCGGGAATCCGCGCGAGGTCGGCGGCCCGCGCGTCGACATCGTCTATCTCGCCGAAGTCGCAGTCGACGACGAGGTTCCCGTTCGCCGTGAACAGCGGTCCGTCCTTCGCCTCCGCGTAGCGGAGCGACGGGTCGCCGCCAGCGTCGCGGACCCACTCCTGCGCGACGTTCCGCGACTCCGGCAGTACCGACAGCGGAACGTCGTGCGAGAGCGGGGTCGAACGCTTCTCGTCGTCGGTGGCGACGACGAGGCGGTCGGCCATCGAGTCGATGAGTTTCTCGCGGGCGTGAGAGGCACCCCCGCCCTTCACGACGTGCGGGTGTTCCGGGTCCCACTGGTCGGCGCCGTCGATGGCGACGTCCAGCGAGTCGAACTCGTCCACGTCGGTCAGAGGGATGCCGAGTTCGCGCGCCAAATCGTGGCTCTGCAGCGACGTGGCGACGCCGCGGACGTCTTCGAGTTCGCCCTCGCGCAGTTTCCACCCGATGGCCGCGATGGCCCACGCCGTCGTGCTCCCGGTGCCGAGGCCGACGTCCATGCCGGACTCGACGGCTTCGGCGGCCTCGATGCCGCCGCGACGCCGCTTGTCCATCAGCACGTCCTCGGCGTCGCTCTTGATACGCTTCGGCGAGGGGACGACGCGGATGCGCTCGCGTATCTCGCTCTCGTCGAGCGACAGGTCCGCCCCGTCCAGTTCCTCGCGCGCCTTTTCTACGGTCTCGTCCTCGGTCTCGGCCCAGACGCTGACGTCGTGGCCGTTCTCGTCGTAGACGAACTGTTTTGCCATGGCTGTTAGTCGTCGGAGTCGGCCTCGAACTCCTCGCGTCGCTCCGGTCGCACGGAGTCGAGGCCCTCCTCGTCTTGCCGCAGGTGGTCGCGGGCGACGTTGTCCACGCGCCCGGTGATGCGCTCTTCCAGCATTCGCTCGCTCTCACCGAAGGGGTGCTGCCCGAAGCCGTGACGCATGAGGGCGATGGCGCGGTAGGCGTGCCGCTGGTTCCCCCGCGACTTGAACAGTTCCGTCACGGCCGTGCTGATGACGGGAATCGGCGTCTCGCCCTTGAACGCCTCCTGCACCAGCCAGTTCACCTCGCCGGTGTCTTCGACGTAGTTCGGAATCTCCTCGAAGTCCTCGGGCGCGTCGGACTGTTGCTCCTCGTTGCGGAGCCCCATGCTCATCAGTTCGACCAGCCAACTCTCGATGACCGCGCCGTTGTTCCACGTCTCGAACAGGTCCGCCATCTCGCCGTCGAGGTCGAACTGGCCGGCCTGCAGGAGTTCGACGCCCTCCGCGATGGACTGGAGCATCCCGAACTCGATGCCGTTGTGCACAAGTTTGACGAAGTGACCGCTCCCCGGCGGGCCGACGTGCATGAGGCCGCCGTCGACGGACAGTTCGTCGAGGAACGGTTCGGCTATCTCGAACCCCTCCTCTTTGCCGCCGACCATGAAGCAGGCGCCCTCGCTGGCGCGGGGCGGGCCGCCACTCGTGCCCGCGTCGAGGAAGTAGACGCCGTCCTCCCAACATCGTTCCTCACGGCGAATCGAGTCGCGCCAGAACGAGTTGCCGCCGTCCATGACGACGTCGCCCTCGTCGAGTACGTCCACCAAGCCGTCCAGTTGGTCGTCTATCAGGTCGCCGGCGGGAAGCGAGAGGTAGACCACTCGCGGCGGGTCGAGTTCCTCGGCGAGCGTCTCGTACTCGCCCGCGTCGTGCACCTCGACGCCCATCTGCTGTAGTTCCGCTCTGTCGGCCGTGTCGAGTCCGACCACGCGGATGTCCTTCTCGACGGCCTGTTTCGCGAGGTTGCCGCCGATCTGTCCCAGTCCGACGATTCCGAGTTCGAGTTCCTGTGTGCTCATGTGTGTCCGTCTCAATCGGTGACAGTCGTCGCACGATTCCGTTCGTGTCCACTCGACGATGCCCCGTCGGTGCGAATTCTGGCTATTCGTGGGTTCTATCCCCAGATTGCACGAACTGCTCGTCGTTCGTTCAAGCGTCGCCCCGCGACGGACTAAACCGTGATGGCCGCCGGCAGTCGTCCGACCGGAGGCCACCGCGTTTAATTCGCCCGAGTCGGAATCCGAAGTCCGAACGACGGGTCTCAGTTCATGCTCGGTACCGCAGGGACGCTCACGTCGACGCTCGCATCGACAGACGGACGACGGGCCGTTGCTCGAACCCGAGTGCAGGGAGCGAACGGACGGCTGAGGTGGCCAACACCGCACAGATGACTCGATACGAGCCGATTTCTGACTACGGCATCGTCGGCAACCTGAAGACGTGCGCCCTCGTGAGCGACGGCGGTGCCATCGACTGGTGTTGCTTCCCGTACCTCGATTCGCCGAGCGTCTTCGGCGGCCTGCTGGACGTCGAACGGGGCGGGACGTTCGCCGTCGCTCCCGTGAAACCGTTCGACTCCCGCCAGCGGTATCTCGGGGAGACGAACGTCCTCCAGACCACGTTCAGCACTGCGGGGGGCGAACTGACCGTGACGGACTTCATGCCCGTCTGCGGCGAGGAGTACGCCGACGACTACCCGGTCGACGCCGTCTACCGCAAAGTCACCTGCACGGACGGGAGCGTGGACGTCCACGTCGAGTTCGAACCGCGGTTCGACTACGCGCGGGCCGAGACGGGAGTCGAGACGACGAGTGGCGGCGTCGTCGCCACCCGGGGCGATAGTGGCGACGGAGACGACGGAGAGAGCGCCGACGGTCACCGCGGCGAGTCGTTGTTCCTGTCGACTCCCGTGAGGATGACCGTCGAGGAGGCGCGGGCGACGGCCACCTACCCCCTCTCGGAGGGCGAGTCCCACTGGTACGTCGCCCAGTACGGCGACCACGACCCCTTGGCCGGTGCCACTTGCGACGACCTGCTGTCGGAGACGGTCGAGTACTGGCGAGAGTGGGCGCACACCTGCGACGACGGCGACGAGAACGACGGCTGTTACCTCACCGGCGAGGCGCACGACTTGGCGGTTCGGTCGGGACTCGTCCTGAAACTCCTGATGCGGCGCGACACGAACGGTATCTGCGCGGCGCCGACCACGTCGCTCCCGGAGGACGTCGGCGGCGTGCGGAACTGGGACTACCGGTTCAGTTGGATTCGCGACGGAGCGTTCACCGTTCGCGCCCTGTCGCACCTCGGCCACACCGAGGAGGCGAAGGCGTATCTCGAACGGTTCGTCGACCTCAGCAAGTCGTTGGACCCCGAGGAGATTCGACCGCTGTACGCGATGAACCACGACGAGGGCCTCTCCGAGACCGAACTGTCGCACCTGACCGGCTACCGGAACTCCTCGCCCGTCCGCGTCGGCAACGACGCGGCCGACCAGCAGCAACTCGACGTCTACGGCGAACTCGTCCTCGCCGTCTCGCAGTTGATGAAGTCGGGCGCGACCGTCGACCCGGACGACTGGGCGGCGATTGCGAACGTCGCGGACCACATCTGCGAGACGTGGGACGAACCGGGGTCGGGCATCTGGGAGGTCCGCGGCGACGACCACCAGTTCGTCCACTCGAAGGTGATGTGCTGGGTCGGCCTCGACCGAGCCATCGAGATGGCGGAGACGCTGGACTTCGCCGAGGCCGACGACCGGTGGTCGACGGTCCGCGAGGAGATTCACGAGACGGTGCTCGAACGCGGCTACGACGACGAAATCGGGGCGTTCACACAGCGGTACGAAGGCGATGCGCTGGACGCGACGGCGTTGCTCGTCCCACTGACGGGCTTTCTCCCGCCGGACGACGACCGGGTCGTCTCGACCGTCGACACGATTCGGGAGGAACTGGCGACCGAGGATGGACTCGTGTTCAGGTACAGAGACGGCGCGGACCCGTTGCCCGGCGAGGAGGGGGCGTTCGTCCTCTGCTCGTTCTGGCTCGTGGACGCCCTCGCCGTCTGCGGCCGCGTGGAGGAAGCCGAAACCGTGTTCGAGAACGTCGTCGAGTACGCCGGGTCGCTCGGGTTGCTGTCGGAGGAAGTCGACGCCGAACGAGGCGAACTGCTCGGCAACTACCCGCAGGCGTTCAGCCACATCGGACTGGTGAACGCTGCGCTCTATCTCGCCGAGGCGCGACAGGACGTCGAAATTCAGCCGTTCGGCGCACACTCGCTGGACTGAGTCGGTCTGCGACGAGAGCCACGAGGTGCGGGCGTCAGTTCTGCTCGACGACGTCGGCGGCGTTGTCTCGCGGCGCGTAGCCGATGCTTCGGAGCGTCTGCGTG
The DNA here is from genome assembly GCF_900112175.1 of Halogeometricum rufum. Classification (NCBI taxonomy): domain Archaea; kingdom Methanobacteriati; phylum Methanobacteriota; class Halobacteria; order Halobacteriales; family Haloferacaceae; genus Halogeometricum; species Halogeometricum rufum. Next base: position 201,253 of record NZ_FOYT01000003.1, read on the forward strand.
AGCGACAGGCAGCGCTCGTCGTTCGCGGAGATGGCGTGGGCGGTGAGCGGGTTCTCCCGAACGTCGGCGAGTGCCGCGGCCGCCACGGCGTCACGACAGTCGCGCGGGCTCAGCCACATGGCGCGGGCGAACCGTGCCCCCTCCTCGGTGTACTCGTCCGAAGACGGCGGGTCGGTCACCTTCTCGCGCAGTCGTTCGCGCGGGAGGAGCCACCCGATTCGGAGGTTGACCACTTCGAGGTCCGTCTTGTGAGCGAAGTGCTTGCCGAGTGCCTCGCCGGCCACCTTGGTGACGCCGTAGAACGAGTCGGGATACGGCTCCTGGTCCGGGTAGACGGCCGGCGCGTCGTCGCGGAGCGTCTCCGGTTCGTCCGGGTCGGCCACCTCCCGCGCGTTCAGCGCGTGGTTCGACGAGGAGTAGACGACTCGGTCGATGTCGTTCTCGACGGCGGCGTGGTAGGCGTTGTAGACCCCGTCGACGTTGACGTCCTTCACCTCGTCCCAGTCGGCGTACGGCGACGGGTTCGCCGCGAGGTGGACGAGCACGTCCACGTCGTCCGGGAGTTTCTCGACGAAGTCGTCCCGGTTCAGCACGTTCAGGACGATGCTCTCGATGTCTTCCTCCTCCGTCTGCGTGATGGGAGTGACCGTGTGCGTCTCCCGGTCGAACGCGTCGAGAACGGTACTTCCGACGTTACCGGCGGCTCCCGTTATCGCGATGTGCGCCATCGACGGGAGTGAGTCGGCGAGTGCCAAAGGTTCGATGGCCGGAGGACGGCCGCCGAAGGGGGTATCAGCCGGCGGTTCGACGCCGTATCGGACGACGTGGCCGGGACCGCACGCCCCCGAGAAACCTTCGTCCTCTCCGAGGACGAGTACCGGAAGTGGATAGCGAAGGAAACGGAGTTCGGGGCGACGGACGGGAACGAGTCAGCAGAACTTCCGTCCCCGCGAAACCCGGATAGTCGTCGAACGTCTCGACCCGTCCGACTCGTCCGACACGGACCGCACATCGCCTCCGTGGACGATGCGGTGAGAGTGATTTTCACGAAATTCATTACAATGCTATCGGCGGTCGTATCGGGAAGTTTACCCCGTCGAACCCGGGTTTTTACCTATCTGCCCGCACGTCGTCCGTAAGACGGTCGACCGTCGAGCGCGCGTTCGACAGATTTTATTGTAATTCAAGTTAGTATCATTATTGAATTTCGGACATAATATCAGATTTATTATATTTATGTCTTACGTACTAGTTCCGCAGGTAAGGAGTTTAAATCGATGTGAAGAGAGATATCGTGTTTTATCGCCGGCTGACGGGGCGAATGGTACGCTCCGCTAGTAGTGTCATACGTGATAACGTCGTCTAACGAAATCCAACTGAATCGGTGGGCTAGAGAGGTGTCGTCGATACGTGGTGGAGACGGGATGACGTGGATGCGGAGCGGCGTGGACGCAGAGTACCGTGGACGGGAGGTGAAAGTCGAGTGTGACGCAGAGTGATGTGGACGAGAGCCGGATGTGGGGCGAGAGCCGATGTCACGCGGGTTCGGAATCGTACTCCGTGAACAGCATCCTGAATCCGCCGACGAGGAGTCGGTCGAGCGCCTTGCTCGCCAGCGAGAAGGAGACGAAGAAGACGACCATGACCGCGAACTCGCCCGGCACGAACGCTCCTGCATCCAGCGTGGCGACGACGCGAATCATCGACATCGCGGTCGAGACTGCGCTCTCGAACGTCCACGCCGCGGCGAGGCCGAAGACCAGCACTGCGACCAGGGCCACCAGCGCCTGCGTCTCGGTCGGAGTTTTCCGTCCGAAGATGCTGCTTCTGTTCGCGTCGTAGCGGCCGATACCGAGCGACGCCAGTTGGCGTCTGACCTGTTCGAGAACGGTCACCGCGAGGACGAACCAGACGAACGCCGCGAGTCCGAGACGAACGAGCGACGGCGAGAGGGACAGCGTCGACTCCGTCAGCACCGCCACGACGGTGGGCGTCGCGCGGTCCACCAGATAGTAGAACAGCAACAACCCGAGAACGGCGTCCACGGGACCGTACGCCGGAAACTCGTGTCGATTCCGGGGGGCGGTACGTAGTCGGGAGTCGCTGTACGAACTCATGAGAGTACAGACGAGGTCACACGTCATCAATCGTTGGCCTCCCTCCCAGTTATCGAGAGTGACGGACCGGAAGGGTATCGTCGTTCCGAGTCCAGTAAGTCGTCGTTCCGAGTCCAGTAAGCCGTCCTGACGACTTCGGCATCCCCCTCCGTCGGCCGTCGCTGTCACCCCTCCCCGAAGTCACCCCTCCCGGAGGCGGCATCCGTGCGTACGGTTATTCTCGCCTGTCACGTCCCTTGAACGTGCGCTGTCCGAGCATCGGCTCTTCGGCCGATTTCGGTGAGACGACGTCGGCGTCGGATTGGGCGTCACCGAGGAGGCGCCGAAACTGGGCCGGGACGCCGGCTACCGCCGCGGCGGCGAGGACGACGACGAGAGCGGCGGCGGCGGGAACGAGGAACAGTCCCGTGAACGCCGCGACGGCCCCGACGCCCAGTCCGAGCGCACCGCCGACGGTGCCGAGGACGGACAGCGTCACCAGTAGCGCCTTTCGCTCGTTCGTCCGTTCGTTGTACCGGAGCCAGTGGGCGTAACTCGACAGCAGCGACGACAGGAACTCCCGTTCGGTCCGACCCGTCGCGGCTTCGAGAGCCCTCGGACCGATACCGACGTGCTGACCCGACGCCGTGTACGTCAGTCCCGCCGCCGTCGCCGAGAGCGCGAAGGAGGCCACCCCGGCGCCGACGGCGGGGTTGACCAGCGCCGTCGCGGCCGTCACGTCGCTCGCCGCCGCGAACGAGAGCGCCGACACGAGGACGCCGACGAGTGCGACGTTGAGACGGAACATCGACAGCGCCTTCGAGTCGATGTCGTCTAGGGCGGCCAGTTGTGCGTCGAGCGTCTCGCGCGCCTCTTCCCGAGCGGTTCGAAGCGTCTCCACCTCCGGTTCGTCCGGCCCGGCGCCCGTCATACACCTCCGTGGTGGTGGCGCGTCCCTAACTCCACCGGTCGAACGAGTCGTTTTCGAGGAAACCGCACGTCGACGTTCGGTGTTCGAATCTCGACGGTCAGCGATCAGTCTCATCTCCGCGAGACTCGTCGGCCGGTATCGACGGCAGCCAGTCGAATCTGCAGACAGTATGTGAAACTGACAGCCTATCAGACGAAACGAGGGGGGAGCCTGCGACGGTGGTCCGACGATGTCGTAACAGACGAAACGAGGGGGGAGGGTGAAGAGGAAGAAGAGGAAGAAGAAGAAGGAGAAGAAGGAAAGAGAGGGTTTTACTCCCGTTCTCGTTCGATCTGTTCGCGCGCTTCGAACACGGCGTCGGTGTCGACGGAGAGTTCGTAGACGAAGTAGGAACCGCCGCGTTTACCGTCGTTGTACTCCGTCTTCGAGAGAAATCCGAGCATCTCGAGCGTTCCGAGGTGGTTCTGGATGCTCTTGAGACTCGTAAGCGGATCGTAGGCGTAGTGACCGGCGACCGTCTCGTACACGTTGCGTATCTCCTTGCTTCGAGAGGGCGTCTCGTCTTCGCTCTCCAGTCTGGCGACGGACTCTAACACGAGTTGACCGTGAATGGTCTGGTCGCGAATCTTGTTCGTCACCCGGCCCCGTCGAACCTGTTCGCGAGCGTCCTGAATGTGTTCGTCGGTCACCATGCCGTCGCCCTCCGACTCGGCGAGGTCACCGCCGGTACGGAGAAGGTCGAGTGCCTGCCGGGCACCGCCCGTGTCCTGTGCCGCGAGTGCGGCACAGAGTTGGATCGCCGACTCGGAACACGCACCGTCACGGAACGCCTTCTCCGCCCGTTTGTCGAGGATGGACCGAAGTTCGTTGGCGTCGTACGGACTGAACGATATCTCCTTCTCCATCAACGTGTCTCGGACCTTGGGCGAGAGTGAGTCACGGAATCGATAGTTGTTGCTGATTCCGATGACACCGACTTTCGACTCCGTGATGTGCCCGTTCGCCCTCGCGCGAGGGAACTCGTAGAGGAGTTCGTCGGCGTCGGAGAGGTGGTCTATCTCGTCGAGGACGAACAGGAACGTGCCGCCGATGTCGTCCATCTTCTCGTACAGCGTCTCGAAAGCGATGTTCGTCGACAACCCCGTCTTCGGAAACGGATCCTCGTCGTCGTCCTGGAGTTTGTTGACGAGAGTACGGACCGCCCCGTAGACGCTGCCCCGGTTACAGTTGTAGATTCGAACGTGAAGGTCGTCCGCCTCGTCCCGTTTCTCCGTCTCTTCCTCTAACGCCTGCAACATGTAGTTCGTAACCGCCGTCTTCCCGACGCCCGTCTTCCCGTAGACGAATATGTTGGAGGGATTCCGTCCGAACAACACGTCCTTGAGTGCGTCGCGGTACGCTCGAATCTCGTCGTCGCGTTCGAGGATAGTGTCGGGTTGATAGTCCTCGGATAGCACCTCCTTGTCCTCGAACAGCGTATTGTCCATGTTACTGAACGGCTGTGTCATCTCTTCTCGCTACCTCACGGTCATCGCACATAAACCTAGTGTCGTGTGTTTCGTCTGTTTCGTCGTAGTCACTCGTTTCATCAGTATCCCGTTTATGCTGCACCCCCACCCCTCATTTCGTGAGAAAAGCGGAGCAAGAGGGGTGGGGGGAGGGTGAGAAGTCGATTTGCCGGTATAGTAAGATTCAAATTACGTCTCTAGACTATTCTCTAGACACTAGTCTAGTTAGTTTAGTTAGTCTAGTTAGTTTGGTTGGTATAGGGGTTGTACTGAACCTCCGTAGACTGGTGTGAACTAGGTAAGAAAGCTAATTACTGATGTTCGACGGCGATTATCTACGCTCGACGGAGGCTCCTCGTCGGGCGCTGTCTGTTCTTCCATCAGACCGTCCGGTGGTCGTCGTCACTTCCCGTGGTCGTACCACCTTTCCTCGTCACTACCGTCCACGTTGCTCCGACTGTTGGCTCCCTCTTGGTTCCGTCGTTGTACCCGTGTTCCTGCTCTCGTAGTTCCGGCGTCGTTCTCGCGGTTACCGCCCAATCACCGGCTTTCGTCCGCTTTCGATCCGACTTCGGAGTGGTTACAGGCGGTTCGATTCTCCCGATAGCGACCGGTCGTGACGCTGGAACAGACGAAATGAGGGGGGTGGGCGCTACCTGTGAAGGGGGGGACACCACCCCTCTCGTTCGCGCTAACAGACGAAAAGAGGGGTGGGGGCGTGACCGACGATGGTCCCCTCTCGTTCGCGCTAACAGACGAAATGAGGGGTGGGGGGATTCCGCCATCTTCGTGCCGCAGTCCGGAACAGACGAAACGAGGGGGGTGGGGAGACTCTCCGTCGAACAGACGAAACGGGGGGTCTCCTCGGACCCGAAGTAAGCACCGAGCAGCGTGTGCGCACTCGCCAGATTCGTCACCCGGACTGCGTGGCGAGACGACGCTCGAACTCGTCTACCTTCTCGGACATCGCGTCCACGACTGCGCGCTCTCTCGACTCGTCGTGGACGTACGTCGGACCACAGACGTTGATGGACCCACACACCTCCCCGAGTGGCGTCTTGACCGGCATGCTGACCGCCCACATCCCTTCTATCGCCTCCTCGAAGTTGGTTGCGTATCCGCGTTCGCGTACCCGTGCGAGTTCTTCGACGAACTCGTCGGCGGAGGTGATGGTGTGCTCCGTCTGCGGGGAGAGCCCCCACTGGTCGAGAATCTCGCGGACTCGATGCTCGGGGAACTCGGCCAGAATCGCCTTTCCCGAAGCCGTACTGTGTACGTGGAACAACCGACCATCGACCAGATACGAGGGCGTGTCGGAGTAGGTGGATTCGTCGTACAACGAGACGACGCGGCCGTTCTCCTCGACGGTGAAGTCGACTTCGAGTTGCGTCTCGTCGGCCAGTTCCGGAACGAGAGCCTTCGCGACGCCGTACACCTCGTTGCGTTTCCGCGCGTAGTTCCCCAGGTGATAGAGCTTCAACCCGACGTGATAGGTGTCCTCCTCACGACTCACGTAGCCGTACTTCGCGAGCGTCTTGAGGTGGTTGTGGACGGTGCTCTTCGCGAGACCCGCCTCGTCGGCCAACTCGGCCAACGTCGCGCCGTCGAGTTCCGTGATGAGTTCGACGAGACGCAGCGAGATGTCTGTCGTCTGCAGCGTGTCGCTCTCGGTGCTACGCGGTCTCATGTGTCACCTCTCACGGTCGCACTACTTATGACTATGTAGCTTTCGGGTCTCCGCTCACGACCCCGTTCTCACGGACGCCCGAGCGGAGAGCGACCTCTCTGAGTGTAGAATACCCTCTCTGGACTGAGTGTAGAATACTCTTTCTGGAGCTAAATACGCGCAGACGGTTCGAGAAGTGCGTATTCATCTCCAGAGTCATTGCCTCTTTTGCGCGTAGAGCCGTATCGACAGCTGAACAAGCCCACTCAGCTCGTATTTGACAGGCAAAACCTGTCATTTCGCTAGCATAGGCGCACGAACGTAGACAGATATCTGTATCTACGGACAGAACGAGTGCTTCGATTTCCGTACCGAGGATTCAACCCCGGCGTGCGACGACGGCGTGTCGGTGCGATTGCCCACCGGCCGAACACTCTCCGCTTCCGCGGAAACGGTACCACCGAGTGCGGCCCATTACACCACTACTGCTGTAATCTAAGACGTCCCGTCTCCGGGCCGGTCAGAAACGGAGTGGCTCGGTTCGAAAGGTGGCCAGGACGGTGAGAAACTCGTTCCGGCTCTGCGGAACGATTCCGGAGAGCCGAACGAACGTATCAAAATCCTCGAACGTAACGATCGAAGCGTCGACCGAGTGTCTGTTCACCGCCGAAACTAACTGTCGCCGTCGGCTGTGTCAGTCTCCTGCATGGTAGCCGTTACACGCGTACGTATGTGACGAATTGTCGTCTCCCACAGTTATCATACGGTTTGGACCGAAATAAACGACGAAACGGGCACGCTATCGTTCGTCTCTCGGGAACGGAGGCGTATCTCCCGCTCCACACGGGACTACTAGTCGGGGACAGAACTGTACGGACGGCCGGCCCGAGGGCTAATTTTTTCGTGAGTAAGTTAAAAAACGGATTCGTCGCTCCCGAACTTCGACAGGAAGGTGACGTCGAAGAGCGCCCGGTGCGGACGGCTCTCAGTCGTCGGAATCGGCCCCGGTCTTTGGCGCCCCCGCCGATCCGGACTCGCCGCCGTCTCCGAACAGCACCGTCTCGTCCTGCAAGACGAGATTGCCCGACCGCCGTCTGAACGTCTTCGCGAGACCCACGACGGCGATGAGACAAACGATCGCGAACGGGCCACCCGTGACGATGGCGGCGGACTGAAGCGCTTCCACGCCGCCGATGACCATCAGAATCGACGCGACGACGCCCTGGAGGAGACCCCAGAAGATTCTGCTGACGGCGGAGGGTTCGGCCTTCCCGCCCGTCGTCATCATCGAGACGGCCAGCGTCGAGGAGTCCGCGGACGTGACGAAGAACGTCGTCACCAGGACGAGGAAGCCGAACAGTAACAACGTTCCGAGCGGCACCGGAATCCAGGGTACGTTGAGGGCCTGAAAGAGGATGTAACCCGACACCGCTTCGCCGTACTGGCCCACCGGACCGAGGATGTCGACCACGCCGCCGTGCTGGAAGACGACGGCCGTACCGCCGACGATGGCGAACCAGGGGATGGTCGCGAGCGACGTCGCCACGATACCGGTGAAGGCCACCTCGCGGACCGACCGGCCGCGCGAGATGCGGGCGATGAACAGGCCGGCGAACGGCGACCACGCCAGCGGCCACGCCCAGTAGAACACCGTCCACGCGTTCGACCACTCGCCGCCGCCCGTGTAGTCGGTGAACAGGCTCATCCGGAACCAGTCGCCCAGGAGGCCGCCGGTCGCCTGCGTGCTGAGTTCGAGGACGCGAGCCGTCGGGCCGAGAATCAGCGTCGCGACCATGAGCACCGCGAACAGCCCCATGTTGAAGTTGGAGAGTCGGCGGATGCCGCGGTCCACGCCGAGGACCAACGACACGGTGAAGAGTAGGGTCATGCTCGTGATGACCACGATAGTTCCGAGGTCACCGAGTTGGTAGCCCCAGTTGAACTCGATGCCCGTGAGGAACTGGCTCCCGATGAACCCAAGCGAGGTGGCGACGCCGCCCAGCGTCGCGAACACCGCGAGGATGTCGACGAGTTTGCCGAGCAGGTTGTCCACGTTGTCCGCGCCGACGAACGGCGTCAACACGGCCGAGACGCGAAGGGGTGCTCCGCGTGCGTGTGCGAAGTAGCCGATTCCGAGCCCCATGACGGTGAAACACGACCACTGGGTGATGCTCCAGTGGAACAGGCTGTACTGGACCGCGATGGGGATTGCCGCCTGCGATTTCGCGGCGACGTCGTACAACGGCGGGACCGACGAGTAGTGCAGGAGCGCCTCCGTCGGTCCCCAGAAGACGATGCCCGCGGCCAGTCCCGCGGAGTATATCATCGTGAAGTAGGAGACGTAACTGAACTCCGGAGGCTCGTCGCCGAGCCTGATCTCGCCCCACGGCCCGACGATGAGGAAGGCCAGAAAGCCCACGAGAACGAGCATCACGATGAGGAACGCCCAGTTGAATCGGGCCAGGACGAACGAATTGACGCCGGAGACGACGGTTGCGGCCGCCTCGGGACGAAGCGCGAAGAGGGCGACGAACAGGAGGGTGACTCCCGCGCCGAATCCGAAGATGGTCGGCTCTATCTCCTCGCGGAACTCGGCGAGACTGCTCTCGCCGTCGCTCACGTCCGCCCACCCCCCTCGACGTGGCTGACGAGATGGTTGTGGTGACGATACGACCCGGACCGTCGGTCGTCGGACCGCCTATAGAGATGCATGTGTGAGTGTCGGTAGCAACGTCAGCCAAATGCTCCAACGACCAGATAAACGTTGTGGGCGATGCCGAGGAGTCGCCCGCCGCGCGGCCGCGAGAGCGGACGCCGCGTGAAACGGTCACAAATCTAAACGGTATCTGTATCCGCTTCCAGTCGGCCGATGCGGTCGGGGGCGTGTACCGGAATCGAGCGCTATCGACTCCCCGTCGCCGGCAGTAGCGCTTACGGCCTCCACAATCCTTAATGGAACACGTACACGAGAAATGTGTATGACGGACGCACCCCCCACGGACGGCGCGGCCGACTCCCTCGCCTACGCGGCGGACAGAGACCGAGGTATCCTCACGCCGAGCGACCGCGAGTTCCTCCTCGGTCGGAAGACCGACTACACCGAACACTCGAAGAAGCAGAAGCGCAACCGCATCCGGCGTCGCCTTCGGAACGCTATCCTCGACTTTACCATCCTGTTCGACCATCTGGAGGACCGCGACCGAGAGACGGTGTTCAACCCCGAAGACGAGGCGCGCGAGGCGTACACGCAGGGCATCGTCGACATGCTCGGCTTCCTCCACCTCGGCACGATGGGCTACTACGTCCCGTTCAAGGACATGCTCGGCCAGGGCGTCAACCGCGCCGAGCAGAAACTCGCCGGCTCCGACTACCGGATGGTGACCGTCGACTTCAACGTCGACCCCGTCGGCCAGATAGACGTCGACGAAGTCGTAGACAAACTGGAATCCGAGCGGTTCGACGAGGTGACCGACGAGGAACTCCGCGCGTTCGTTCGCCTCATGACGGAGTCCGAGGCGTTCTCGCCGGGCGAGATGCGGTCGGGAATGAAAGAGCAGATGCCCGACTTCCTCGACGCCGTCTCGGAGGCGACTGACCGACGCACCCGGCGCGCCGAGAACCTGAACGACTGACCGACGCGCGAACCTCGGTCCGCCGACCTGGAACGGGTCCCGCGTTGCGGGTCGTTTTCTCTCCTCGTCTGTCCGCACCCGCCCCCGTCGCACAGGTCCCTCTCGTGTCCGGCACCACGACACTGGTCATGATAACTGACGTCGCCGGTCTGAGCGAGTATCTCTGACCGGCCGGTCCCCCTTCGGTCTCACCGTCTCGAAAGTAGGATACAGTTACTGTGTACGACGTACCGAAGAACGTTTATTACGCTCGGGAGCGACGGTGTGGCCGACGCCATGGCAGACAAACGAGCGATATCCACGTCGGGCGCACCGCAGAACGATAACCCCTACTCGCAGGGCGTCCTCGCGGACGGGTTCCTGTTCGTCTCCGGGTTCGGACCCGTGGACCCCGAAACCGGCGAGGACGTCGACGGCGACGTGCGGGCGCAGACGCACCGAGTGATGGACAACCTCGCGGCCGTCGTCAGGGAGGCGGGCGGGTCGCTGGACGACCTGGTGAAGGTGACGGTGTACGTCACCGACATGGACGACTACGACGCCGTCAACGAGGCCTACGCCGAACACGTCGGCGACACGCCGCCCGCGCGCGTCTGCATCGAGGCGGCCCGTCTCCCCGACGACGTGCGCGTCGAGATAGACGCCGTCGCGAAGGTGGCGTGACCGGTATCGGCTCACCGACCGATACGACGGCGAAGAACCGAGAGAACAGCCAGAACCGAGGAACTCCGAGACCGAACCCGAGATTCGAGCGACCGACCGCTTACTGCGCGGCCGTCGCCGTCGTCGCGTGTTCGATGGCGTCCGCGATGACGTCTAGCGCCGTCTCCGCGAGGTCCCGCGTGAGGACCAGAGGCGGGAGGAGACGCAGGATGTTGCCGTGGCGGCCCGCCTTCCAGACGAGGACGCCGTGTTCGAAGCAGTAGTCCTGAATCGCGTCGCCGACGTCGCCGTCCGGGTTGCCGTCGGCGTCGACGAACTCCGCGCCGATGAAGAGACCCTTCCCGCGCACTTCGGCGAGTTGCGGGTTCGACTCGCCGACCTCTTCGAGGCGCGTCTTGATGTAGTCGCCGAGTTCGCGGGCGTGGGCCAACAGGTCGTGTTCCTGGATGTACTCGATGGCGCGGGTACCGGCGCGCATGCCGACGACGTGGCCGCGGTAGGTGCCCGCGTGGTCGCCCGACCCCCACGTGTCGAGGTCCTCGTGGTACATCGTCGCCGAGAGGGGAAAGCCCGTCCCGCCGAGCGCTTTCGCGGAGGTCATCACGTCGGGCGTCACGTCGTACCACTCGCTGGCCCACCACTGGCCGGACCGGCCGAGACCGCTCTGAATCTCGTCGAAGACGAGGGGGATGTCGTTGTCGGTGGCGATGTCGCGGACGCCCTGCAGGAAGCCCTCCGGCGGCGTGACGACGCCGCCCTCACCCTGGATGGGTTCGACGATGATGCCCGCGGGGTTGGCCAGTCCGCCGTACGGGTCCTCGACTATCTCCTGCAGTTCTTCGAGGGCGTGGTCCACCGCCTCCTGCGGCGACTTCTCCATCCGGAACGGGTAGGGGTACGGCGCGTGGACGACGTCGGGCAGGAGGGGGGTGTACGCCTCCTTGAACTTCTTGTTCGAGGTGACGCTCATCGCACCACTCGTCGCCCCGTGGTACGCGCCGCGGAAGGCGATGAGTCCGTCGCCGCCCGTGTTGTACTTGGAGAGCTTAATCGCCGCCTCGACGGCGTCGCTCCCCGTCGGCCCGCCGAAGACGGTTCGCATGTTGCCCTGCAGGCCGGCCGGCGCAATCTCGTCGAGTTTCTCGATGAGATCCAGACGCGCCTCGGTGGGGAAGTCGACGGTGTGGACGAACTTGTCGGTCTGTTCGTGGACCGCCTCGAGGACGTAGGGGTTCGAGTGACCGACGTTGAGAACGCCGATGCCGGCGAACATGTCGATGAACGTGTTCCCGTCCACGTCGCGGACCGTCGCCCCCTTCCCCGAATCGAAGGCGATGGGGATGTCCTCGGGGTACGCGACGGCGCTACTGTCGATGTTCTGCTGCTTCTCGATGAGTTCGCGCGAGCGTGGACCCGGGACGGAGTCGACGGACGGTGCCTCGTCGTAGTGTAGTTCCGATATCGGTGGTCCGCGTGCCATGTCCATGTTGAGGTGTAACTATCATAAATAAGTTGTCCACAGTATCCATACAACGGATACACAGAAACTGACGACAGTTCGCCGGCGCAACTGACCGCAATACATTAAATACTCCGCGAAGTAGTCACACGCATGCTTCACGCGAAAGGCCCGCTCCTGTCTGTCGACGTCGGGAGCAGGGAGACGAACGCCGTCACAGTTACCGACGTGCTAGAGTCGTACATCGGGGGGCGCGGCGTCGCCACCAAACTCGCGCACGACCGAATCCCGTACGACGCCGACCCGTTCGGCCCGGAGAACCGCCTCGTCTTCACCACGGGACCGATGCAGGCGTCGAACATGAGTTTCACCGGACGGATGAACGCCACCGCCGTCTCGCCCCTGACCGACGGTCTGCTCTCCTCGAACGCCGGCGGGTTCATGTCCCGCCACTTCGCCGACACGGGGTACAGCGCCGTCGAGTTCACCGGTGCGAGCGACGAACTCCTCGTCGTCCACGTCACCGACGACGGAGTCGATTTCGAGGCCGTCCCCCACCTCGAAGGCGCGACGGTTCCGGACACCGTCGAGTATCTCGAAACCGAACACGACATCGGACCGGACCGTACGGCCGTCGTCGGGCCGGCGGGCGAGAACGAAGTGCGCTTCGCCTCCATCATGACCTCCGAGGAACGCGCGTTCGGCCGCGGCGGACTCGGTGCCGTCCTCGGTTCGAAGAACGTGAAGGCCGTGACGTTCGGCGGCGACTCCGCGCCCGACATCGACGTTCCGGCCGGCCAGATGGACATCCACCGCGAGGCCGCGACGGACGACCACATCATGAAAGAGCAGGGCACCGTCGCCGTGATGGACCTCGCCAACGAGGTGAACGGCTTGCCCTCGTACTACTTCTCCGAGCAGACGTTCGAGGGCGTCGAGGGCATCAACGGCGACGCCGTCGCCTCGAAGAAGTACAAGAAGGGGACCTGTTCGGCCTGCGCGTTCGCCTGCAAACTCCCCACCCGCGACGAGGAACGCGGCGTCGAGACGGAGGGCCCCGAGTTCGAGGTGGCGATGGCGTTCGGGTCGAACTCGGGCGTCGACGACATCGTCGACGTGATGAAGTCCAACCAACTCTGCGACGAGTACGGTCTCGACGCCATCTCGGCGGGCAACGTCGTCGCCTCGTACCTCGCCGCCGAGGACGAGTTCGGCAACCGCGAACTCATCTGGGACCTCGTCGAGAAGATCGCCCACCGCGAGGGCGTCGGTGACACGTTGGCCGAGGGCATCGACCGGACGCACGAGGAACTCGGCGTCGAGAACTGGACGGTGAAGGGGATGGACTTCGCGGCCCACGAGGGACGCGTCCTGCACGGGCAGGGACTGTCGTACGCCGTCGCGAACCGCGGTGCCGACCACATGTACGCCACGTTCTACTCCGTGGAGTATCCGCTGGTGCCGCAGGAGCAAGCGGTGGACCCCGAGGGAACGGTGGGGAAGGCGGACGTGCTGATAGAGCGAGAGAACCTGATGGCGCTGAACGACAGCGGCGTGGTCTGTAAGTTCTCGCGGGACTACATGACGCCGGAGCGCTACGAGATGCTGTTCGGCGCGGACTTCGAGGAGTTGCTGGCGGTGGGCGCGCGGACCGTGACGCTCGAACGGCACTTCAACAACCAGCGAGGGTTCGACCGCTCGGACGACCGACTCCCGTACGAGTTGCCGGACTTCGAGGCGGCACTGGACGAGTACTACGACGCTCGCGGGTGGACCGACGACGGCGTCGTCCCCGAGGGCCACGTTCCGGCCTGACTCCCGCGTCCCGTTCGCCCTCTGACCGGCCCCCGCGTTTCGTCTGTCTTCCGTCCGGTCCCCTTCGTTCTCGCGATCCGTGCGTACCGCTACACAGGATTCGTTCTCGCCGTACACAAAAAAGTTATACCGCTGTTCGCACAACCTGTTTCCGAGTTTCGGTAGCATGCCCCAGTCAACGTTCGAACCCAGCGAGTACGAGAGACGCATCGAGGAGACGAAAGCGCGGATGCGCGAGGACGAGTTGGACGCCCTCGTCGTCGCCGACCCGGCGAACATGAACTACCTCTCGGGGTACGACGGCTGGTCGTTCTACGTCCACCAGGCCGTCGTCGTGACCGCCGACCGCGACGAACCCGTCTGGGTCGGCCGCGGACAGGACGCCAACGGCGCGCGCGCGACGACGTGGCTCTCCGAGGAGAGCATCGAGTCCTACAGCGACGACCACGTCCACTCGCCGTACGACCTCCACCCGATGGACTACCTCGCCGACGTCCTCGAAGCCCTCGGCGTCGCCGACGGGCGAATCGGACTGGAGATGGACGCGTACTACTTCACGGCGAAGTCGTACACGCGACTGCAGGAGAACCTCGGCGAGGCGACGTTCGCGGACGCGACGCTTCTGGTCAACTGGGTGCGCGTCACGAAGTCCGAACGCGAACTCGACTACATGCGCGAGGCCGCCCGCATCTCCGAGGAGGCGATGCTCGCGGGTCTGGAGACCATCGAGGAGGGCGTTCCCGAGTCGGAGGCGGCGCGGGCCATCTACGACGCGCTCATCCGCGGGACCGACGACTACGGCGGCGACTACCCCTCCATCGTTCCCCTCATGCCCTCCGGCGACCACACGGGGACGCCGCATCTGACGTGGACGGACCGCGAGTTCGAACGCGGCGACCCGGTCATCATCGAACTGTCGGGCTGTCGGCACCGCTACCACTCTCCGCTCGCGCGGACCACGTACGTCGGCGACCCGCCGGCGGAGATGACGGAGCGGATGGAGATAGTGGTCGAGGGGCTCGAAGCCGCCCTCGACGCCGCCGAACCGGGCGTCACCTGCGAACGGGTCGAACGGGCGTGGCGCGACGTCATCTCGAAGTACGACATCGAGAAGGAGGAGCGAATCGGCTACTCGATGGGACTCGGCTACCCGCCGGACTGGGGCGAACACACGGCGAGTCTCCGACCCGGCGACGAGACGGTGCTGGAGGAGAACATGACGTTCCACATGATTCCGGGGCTGTGGTTCGACGACTTCGGCGTCGAACTCTCCGAGACGTTCCGTATCACGTCGAACGGCGCCGAGGTGCTGGCCGACTTCCCGCGGGAGTTGTTCTCGACGTGAGCCCCCGGATTCACTGACGCGGGTCAGCGGTGTCGGCCCCGGCGACGAGCTTTCGGTCGCCGCAACATTTCTTCGCGGCCGAATTAGACGTTAGACTCCTCGCAGCCGTTGAAAACAGTCCGAAGAACGGGCAACTACTCATCGATTAATTTAACACGATGGTTCGTCATTGATTCCGCACATGGCACAAGCGACGACGGACGAGGAGAACACGGGCGAATCGGACGCGGACTCCGCACTCGTCACCGCCCGCCGGCAACTCGAACGGGCGGCGGCGCACGTGGACGTGGACGCGAACGTCATCGAACGCCTCCGACACCCGACGCGCGTCGCGCGCGTCTCCGTTCCGCTGAAACGGGACGACGGGTCGCTGGACGTGTTCACGGGCTACCGCGCCCAACACGACGACGTGCGTGGCCCGTACAAGGGTGGCCTCCGCTTCCACCCCGAGGTCACCGCCGACGAGTGCGTCGGCCTGTCGATGTGGATGACGTGGAAGTGCGCGGTGATGGACCTGCCGTTCGGCGGCGGGAAGGGCGGCGTCGCCGTCAACCCCAAGGACCTCTCCGAGAAGGAGACCGAGCGACTCACACGCCGGTTCGCCGAGGAACTCCGCGACGTCGTCGGACCGAAGCAGGACGTTCCCGCGCCGGACATGGGGACGGACGCGCAGACGATGGCGTGGTTCATGGACGCCTACTCGATGCAGACGGGGCAGACGACGCCCGGCGTCGTCACCGGGAAACCGCCGGTCATCGGCGGGAGTTACGGCCGCGAGGAGTCGCCCGGGCGAAGCGTCGCCATCGTCACGCGCGAGGCCGTCGACTACTACGACTGGGACCTCTCGGAGACGACCGTGGCCGTGCAGGGGTTCGGGAGCGTCGGCGCGAACGCCGCCCGCGCCCTCGACGACTGGGGCGCGAACGTCGTCGCCGTCTCCGACGTGAACGGGGCCATCTACGACCCAGACGGACTGGACACGCACGCCGTTCCGACCCACGAGGAGGAACCCGAAGCCGTGATGGGACACGACGCGCCTCAGACGATGTCGAACGAGGACATCCTCGAACTCGACGTGGACGTCCTCGTGCCCGCCGCCGTCGGCAACGTCGTCACCGCCGACAACGCCGACCGCGTGCAGGCCGACTTGGTCGTCGAGGGGGCGAACGGGCCGACGACGTTCGCCGCCGACGCGATTCTCGAA
Organism: Halogeometricum rufum; assembly: GCF_900112175.1. NCBI lineage: Archaea > Methanobacteriati > Methanobacteriota > Halobacteria > Halobacteriales > Haloferacaceae > Halogeometricum > Halogeometricum rufum. The sequence continues at coordinate 217,572 of NZ_FOYT01000003.1, forward strand.
GAGCGCGGCGTGCCGGTGATTCCGGACATCCTCGCCAACGCCGGCGGCGTCACCGTCTCGTACTTCGAGTGGTTGCAGGACATCAACCGACGCCAGTGGTCGCTCGAACGCGTCCACGAGGAACTGGAGTCGCAGATGCTGTCGGCGTGGAACGACGTCCGCGGGGAGTACGAGGCGCGCGACGTGACGTGGCGCGACGCCGCGTACGTGGTCGCGCTTCAACGCGTCGCGGAGGCGAAGTCGACGCGCGGCCTGTGGCCCTGAACTGAGTTCAGTCCGCGCTCGGCGCGAGCACTTCGTTCACCAGTTCGCCGCCGGACTCGAGGCGCGAGACGTTCTCCGCGACGATGTCCCCGAGACGGTCCCAGTGTTTCGGCGTGTGACCGCCGGTGTGCGGCGTGACGAGGCAGTTCTCCAGGTCCCACAGTTCGTGGTCGTTCGGGAGCGGTTCGGGGTCGGTCACGTCGAGGGCCGCGCCGCGAATCTTGTTCGACTGGAGAGCCGAGACGAGGGCGTCGGTGTCGACGATACCGCCGCGGGCGGCGTTGACGAGGACGGCGTTCGGCGGCATCGTGGCGAACTCCGCCTCGCCGACGAGGCCGCGCGTGAGGTCGTTCAGCGGACAGGCGACGACGACGTACTCCGACCGCGACAGGGCGTCGTGGATTGCGTCCTCGTCGAAGCCGACCACCTCGTCCGTCGGCCCGCCCTTCTCGGGCGTGTAGCGGACGCCGATGGTCTCCACCTCGAAGCCCTGCAGTCGCTGGACGAGTGCCTGCCCGATGGAGCCGAGACCGATGACCGTGACCGTGCTGTCGGTGAACTCGTCGGACTGGAAGTGCCGCCACTCGTTGTTCGCCTTGCGGCGCCACCCCTCGTGGAGGCGGCGGGTGAAGACGAGCATGTTCGCGATGGCCTGTTCGGCGATGCCGGGCGCGTGGATGCCGCCGGCGTTCGTCACGGCGACGCCCCGGTCGGCGAGTTCGTCCATCGGGACGTGGTCCGTGCCGGCGAACGTGCAGGCGAACAGTTCGAGGTTCGACGCCTCTTCGACCAGTTCCGGGTCGAGCGTGATGCCCGTCGCGACGCGCGCGTCGGCGACGAGTTCGCGTTCCTGCTTCGGCGTTCGGGCGAGCGCCACGGTTCGGTCGGGGAGGCGGTCCCGAAGCGTCTCCGCGTACGATTCCATCGAGAGTCCTTCCGTCCCCTCGCGGAGGACGACGACGTCGGGTGTGTCTGTCATTGTCGAATCATCGGTGGGTGTCGGTCGGTCGATTCCGGCCGGACGGCGGTGGCCCGTCCGGCCCGAGTCGCTAGCGACCGATTGTCACTCTCGAACTTAGTCTTTTGTGTATCCGCTGTGTACGGAATTTGTGTACCATTAAGTGGGAGGAGTGTGTTACACCGTCGTATGCCAGCGACGACCACGCTAGACCTCCGTCAGTTACGACGAGCGTTCCACCGCTACCCCGAACCCGGGTGGCGGGAGTTCTACACCACGGCGAAACTCGTCGAGGAAGTCGAGTCCATCGGTGTGGACGAACTCGCGGTCGGTCCCGAGGCGTACGACCCGGCGGATCGGATGGCCGCGCCGGACCCCGAGGACGTGCGGCCGTGGATGGACCGCGCCGTCGAACGCGGCGCGGACGGGGACCTGGTCGAGGCGATGGCCGGCGGCAACACCGGACTCGTCGCCGTCCTCGACCGGGGGGAGGGACCGCACGTCGGGGTCCGCGTGGACATCGACGCCCTCTACGTCGAGGAGTCCGCGGCCGACGACCACGTCCCGGCCCGCGAGGGATTCCGCTCGGAGGTGGACGAGACGATGCACGCCTGCGGCCACGACGCCCACATGACGTGGGGCCTCGCCGTCCTCGACGCGGTGAAGCGGAGCGACTTCTCCGGACGGCTCACCGTCTTCTTCCAGCCCGCAGAGGAGGTGTCCGGCGGGGGGCACCCGATGGCAGAGAGCGAGTACGCCACGGGACTGGACTACCTGTTCGCGGCCCACGTCGGCCTCGACCACCCGACGGGCGAAGTCGTCGCCGGCATCGAACGCATCCTCGCGATGTGCCACGTGGACGCGACGTTCGAGGGGACGTCCGCGCACGCCGGGAAGGCCCCGAACGAGGGGGACAACGCGATGCAGGCGCTCGGAACGGCCATCCAGAACGCCTACGCCATCCCGCGGCACGCCGACGGGATGACCAGAGTGAACGTCGGCGTCGCGGAGTCGGGCACGGCGAGCAACGTCGTCGCCGAGGAGGCGACCATCCACGGCGAGGCGCGCGGCGAGACGACGGAACTGATGGAGTACGTGAAGGGAAAGCTCTCGACGACGCTCGAATCGGCCGCGGAGATGCACGGCTGCGACGCGCACGTGGACGTGGTCAGCGAGTCGCCCCGCGTCGACAGCGACCCCGAACTGGCGCGCGTCGTCGCCGACGTCGCCGGCGGGGTGGACGGCGTCGAGACGGTCAGGACGCACGCGGACTTCGGCGCGAGCGAGGACGCGACGTTCCTCATGGGACGCGCGCAGGAGGCGGGCGGACTGGCGACGTACCTCGTCGTCGGGACTGACCACCCGACGAGCCACCACACATCGACGTTCGACGTGGACGAGCGGAGCCTCCCCATCGGCGTCGAGGTGCTGACGAACGCGGTGCTGTCGGCGGGTGAGACGACGTGACCGGCGACTCCTCGGCCCGAGACGCCGTCCCCGACGCCGACGCCGTCGTCACCGCCGCCGACGTGCGGGCGGCCCGCGACCGAATCGCCGAGGTGGCCAACGAGACGCCTCTCGACACGTCCTCGACGTTCGCCGAGTTGTCGGGCGCGGCGGCGGTCGGACTCAAACTGGAGAACATGCAGCGGACGGGGTCGTTCAAGATTCGCGGCGCGTACAACACGATGGCGACGCTCTCCGACGAGGTGAAGGCGCGGGGCGTCGTCGCCTCCAGCGCGGGCAACCACGCGCAGGGCGTCGCACTCGCGGGTGACCTGCTCGGTATCGACACGACAATCGTCGTCCCCGAGGTGACGCCCGCGGCGAAGATAGCGGCCACGCGGGGCTACGGCGCGGACGTACTCGTGGAGGGCGACATCTACGAGCGCTCCTACGAGTACGCCCTCGAACTCGCCGACGAGGAGGGGTACGAGTTCGTCCATCCCTTCGACGACCCGGGCGTCATCGCCGGCCAGGGCACCGTCGGCGCAGAGATTCGCGACCAGTTCCCCGGCGTCGACACCGTCCTCGTCTCCATCGGTGGCGGCGGCCTCGTCTCGGGCATCGCAACGGTCCTGAAGGCACACGACCCCGACGTGCGCGTCGTCGGCGTCCAACCCGAGGGGGCGGCGCACGCCAAACCGTCGCTCGAACGCGACGAGATACACGAACTCCCCGGCGTGGACACCGTCGCCGAGGGCATCGCCGACACCCGAATGCTGGAACAGACGTTCGCCGTCGTCCGCGAACGCGTGGACGACGTGGTGTCCGTCACCGACCGCGAGATGGCCGTCGCGGTGACGTTGCTCGCCGAACGGGCGAAGACGGTGGTCGAGACGGCGGGGGCCGCACCCGTCGCCGCCCTGCTCTCGGACGCCGTCGACGTGACCGGCGAACGCGTCGCCTGCGTCGTCTCCGGCGGCAACGTCGACCTGACCGAACACGCCGAACTCACCCGAACCGGCCTGCTGGAACTCGACCGCTACGTCGAGGCGCGCCTGCACGTCGCCGACTGGCCGACGGCGCTCGGACGGGTCGGCGATGCGGTGGCCGACGCCGGCGCCGGACTCGACGCCGTCGAACGGGTCGACCGGACGGCGGGCGACCCGCCGAATCGGACGCCCGTCGCCGTCGGCATCGAGGGGAACGGCGCGGACCACCTCCGCGAGGTGCTGGGGTCGTTGGCCGAACTGGACGGCGTCGCCGTGGCGTCGCACACGCTCGCCTGACGGATGTCGGTCGCACTCGCCCTGCTCTCGTCGGTCGGCTTCGGGTTCCAGACGCTGTTCGTCAGACACGGCCTGTCGCGGGACGACGACAGCACGCCGCTGGCGGCGGCGACGGTGACGCTCGTGACGAGTTGCACGCTCCTCGCGGCCATCTTGTTCGTTCGCCGGGGCGTCCCGACCGTTCCCGCGCTCGCGTTTCTCCTGCCGTTCCTCGTCGCCGGCGTCCTCGACCCGGGCGTCTCGCGACTGCTCTACTTCGAGGGTATCGACCGGGTCGGCCCGTCCGTCGCCGCCGCCCTCACGGCCAGTAGTCCCGCGGTGGCGACGTTCGTCGCGGTGCCCGTCCTCGGTGAACGAGTCACGGCGGCAAAAGCCGTCGGCGTCGGACTGGTGGTGCTCGGCGTCGCGACCATCCAGTTTCGACGCCCGTCCGCGGAGGAGTCGAGCGCCGTCGAGGAACTTGACGCAGTCCGGCAGGAACTCCTCGACACGTCTCCCCGCGACCTCTCGGTCCCCGTCGGGGCCGCGGTGGTCATCGCCCTCTCGTTCGTCGTCGTGAAGGTCGGACTGGCCGGCCCCGTCAGCACGCTCGTCGGCACCACCGTCGCGCAACTGGCCGCGGTGGCGACGATACTCCCGCTCGCACTCGGTTCCGGTCGGGTGCGGCGGTACGCCGGCACGACGAGCACGGAGGCGCTTGCGTCGTTCGTCGCCGCCGGCGTGTTCGTCGGAACCGCCTGGTACGCGATGTTCCTCGCCCTTGACCTCGGCTCGGTCGTCACCGTCCTCCCGGTGGTCAGCACGTACCCGCTCGTGGTCGTCGCCGCGTCGTACGCGCTGGCGGGCGAGTGGCCGCGGTCGCCGGCGCTGCTCGCGGCCGTCTTCGCCATCGTCGTCGGTGCGGCCGCCGTCCAGGTCGGCTGAGCGCACGGGGGAACCTACAAGACCGAGGGCTGTCAACTGCTGGCAATGCTCGGGTCGAACGATGTCGTCCGACACGAAGACGTCCGGATTCCGGTCGCCGGCGAGTCCGTCGCCGCGACGCGGTACGAACCGGCCGGCGACGGACCCTCGCCGGCGCTGTTGATGTACGTGCCGTACCACCACCAGGACGGTATCACGTACGGCGCGTACGACCCGCTCAACCGCTACCTCGCCGCCGCCGGCTACGAAGTCGTCGTCGCCGACATGGTGGGAACGGGCGGGTCGACGGGGTTCATCGAGGACCCGTTCACGCGCCGCGAGGGGACCGAACCCGCCGAAATCGTGACGTGGCTCGCCGACAGACCGTGGACGACGGGCCGCGTCGGGATGTTCGGGAAGTCCTACGGCGGCATCACCGCCCTCGACGCCGCCGCGCAGCGACCGGAGGGGCTGGAAGCCATCGTCCCCATCCACACCCCGTTCGAGGGGGTGCGGAACGCCTACACGTACGGCGGTCTGTTCGAGTTCCTCACCATCGGGATGGACTGGCTCACGCTGATGCAGGCGCTGGACGCCAAGCCGCCGTCGAACCCGGACGCAGACCCGGCGACGATGGACGCGTGGCGAGAGCGCCTCGACCGACTGGGCGACCGGGAGCCGTGGCTGTTCCAGTTCCTGGACGCGGAACCACACGAGGCGTACTGGGACGACAAGGTCATCCCCGTCGAGCGAATCGACGTCCCGGTCCTCGCCGTCGACGGTTGGCGCGACCCCTACACCGAGGACACCCTGCGCTACGTCGACCGAATCGACGCGCCCACGCGCGTGCTCTTCGGCCCGTGGCGACACCGGATGCCCCACCGGGGCCGCGAGTCGGCCGTCGACTTCCGCCGGCAGGTACGCCGGTGGTTCGACGAGTTCCTGCGAGACGAGGACCACGGCGTCCTCGACCACCCCGAGTTCCGCGTGTGGACCGAACTCGACGGCGGCGGGACGACGGCGGGTCGGTGGCGCGGGCTGGACCGTTGGCCCACGCTGTCGACGGAGGATGCGGACACCGTCGCGTTCGCCCTGAGTCCGGGGGGCCTCGTCTCGCCCGCCGAGTACGACGGCGAGGGGTTCGAGGAGACGTACGAATTCGACCCGACGGTCGGTCTCTCCTCGACCGACCCGTACGGCGCCACCGTCGCGCCGTCGGCCACCAACGACGACGACGCTCGCAGTCTGACGTTCGACTCGCAACCGCTGGAGACGGCGGTCGAACTGACCGGGACGGGAGCCGCGTCGCTTCCCCTGGAGTCCGCCGTCGCCGACCCGACGGTGGTCGTCCGCGTCGTCGACGTCGCTCCCGACGGGAGCGGGACGCTCGTCACGCGGGGGGCCGTCCGCGGGCAGTACCGCGACGGGATTGACGAGTCGAAACCGCTGACGCCCGGCGAGGAGTACGACCTGTCGGTCCCCCTCGCGCCGAAGTCGCACGTCTTCGAGGCGGGCCACCGCGTCCGGGTCGCCGTTGGGTCGTCGATGTTCCCGGAACTGCTCCCGACGCCCGAGTCGGGGTCGTTCACGCTCCGGTCGCGCCCGGACGACCCCGCCACCGTCGCGTTCCCGGGGCGACGGTTGGAGCGCGTCGCGTTCGACGACGCCGTTCGGATGGCGCCGCCGGACGACAGTCTCCCGGCGTCGCCCGAACGCGCTTCGGGCGCGTCCTCGTGGGTGACCGCCCGGGAGCACGTCTCCGGCGAGGCGCGGGTCGAGAAGGCGAACGAACTGACCGTGGACCTCCCGCACGGGACGCTCTCGCGCGACGCCACCTTCGAGGCGTCCGTGGACGAGGACGACCCGGGCTCCGCGTCCGCACGGAACGAACTCCGACTGACGGTCGAGAACGGGTACGGGGCGTTCGAGGTGCGCGCGAGTAACTACATCTCACGGTCGTTCTGCCGCGTTCGCACCGAGGTGACCCACGACGGCGACCCGGTGTTCGAGCGGACGTGGACGCGGTAGCCGTCGCTCGTCGCGACGCCGAGTAGCGAACGAAACGAGTCGGCCGCGGCGGCGGCCGAACGTCGGATTCGGGCGGACGAACGGCGCTACGAGGACGGTGCGGAGGGAGTTCGGGTCGCCACGCTGTCGACGGCGTCGGTGAAGATGTCGATACCGAGCGCAATCTCTCGTTCGGTGGCGTCGAGCGGTGGGAGCAGACGAATCGTCTTCTCGCCGCAGCCCAGCGTGAGGAGTCCGCGCTGGAGCGACGCCTCGACGACGGCGTTGCGCCGGTCTGCGGTGTCGAACTCGACGGCGAGCATGAGGCCCTTTCCGCGCACGTCCGCCACGTACTCGGGGGCGTCGTCGCGGAGCAGTTCCTTGGCCTGCCGACCGCGTTCCGTCGCGTTCTCCAGCAGGTCGTACTCCTCGATGGCGTCGAGGGTGAAGACGCCCTGCATCGACGAGAGGACGTCCCCGCCGCCGAACGTCGACCCGAGCCGGTTCGACTCCGCGGGGAACAGTTCACCGTTCGCGATGGTCGCGCCGACGCGGAGCCCTTTCGCGCTGGCGATGACGTCGGGTTCGATGGGGTAGTGGTCCGACGCCCACATCTCGCCGGTCCGACCGACGCCCGACTGAATCTCGTCGACGACGAGGGGAATGTCGTACTCGTCGGTCACGTCCTGCACCTCCTGCATGAAGTCGTCGCTCGGGAAGCGGTAGCCGCCGACGCCCTGAATCGGCTCCATCACGACGAACGCCACCTCTGCGGGGTTGACGTGGCCGCCCTCCGGACTGAGCATGCGGCGCAACTGCGTGCCCTCGCCCGTCACGAACCCGCAGTCGCAGGTGGCGGCGGTACACCCCCGGTCCGTGCAGAAGGGGACCGTCTCGATGCCCGAAATCTGGGGGTAGTGGCGCGTGTACACCTCGCTGGACTTGGTGACCGACAGCGTCCCCAGCGTCCGCCCGTGGAAACTCCCCTCGAAGGCGACGCCGTACTTCGCCGCCGGCGCGTTGTCGTGTGTTACCTTCATCGCGTTCTCCATCGCCTCAGCGCCGGAGTTCGAGAGGAAGACGGTGTCCATATCGTACCCCTCGGACACCTCGCACAACCGCTTCATCAGGTGGCTGGACCCGGGGAACGGCGACGACTCGGGGTCTTCGCCCGCGCCGAAGTACATGTCCTGCCCGGCTATCTTCATCGGTTCCACGAGGTCGAACTCGCGGAGTTTGTCGAGCACTTTCTCGTTGTTGTAGCCGAGGGGTGCCGCGCCGATGTGGCAGGTGAAGTCCAGCAGGACGTTGCCGTCGACGTCCGTCACGAACGGGCCGTCCGCCTCGGCGGTCACGTCCCAGACGAACTCGTGAGAGTACTCGCTCGGGGCCGCGTGCTCGGAGTGGAAGTCGATCCACTTGGCCGCGTTCGGACCCGGCAGACCCTCCGCTGTCGGTTCCGCGGTGTGCCTATCCATACACAACGAGTGTGTATGCCGTCCATTAAAACTAATTATTTTTGGGCACAGTGACGTAGAATAATAGAGAATTTCCACGTGTAGCGGGCCTCTCGTTCCTCTGGAGTGGCGTATCGACGGTGGAGTACGCTCGTGGCCTCCGATCACGACCCGACTTCTTAGAGTAAATACACATAGTGAATGTACCTGGTGAACATCAGTAGTGAACACAAAGACTACCGGGTCGCGCGGCGCAGTCGTGCGGGACACAGGTTGAATACGGCCCGGTTCGAGCGTCAGTCATGGCAAAATCGGACGTGTTCGCCCGGGTGGACGAGGCGGAGGACCGGTTGACGCGCATCGCGCGGGAGTTGTGGGAGACGCCGGAACTCGGCCTCCACGAGGAGCAGTCCGCGGCGGTCCTGCGGGACGCCCTCGAAGCGGAGGGGTTCGAGGTGGAGAGCGGCGTCGGCGGGATGCCGACGGCGTTCGTCGCCACCTACGGCGACGGCGACCCGACGGTCGGCATCTTGGGCGAGTACGACGCGCTCCCCGGACTCTCCCAGCGAGTCTCGGCCGACCGGGACCCGGTCGAACCGGGCGGGCCGGGACACGGCTGTGGCCACAACCTGTTCGGGACGGCGGGGGTCGGCGCCGCCCTAGCGGTGAAGGGGGCCATCGACGCGGGCGAGGTGGACGGAACCGTCGCCTTCTACGGCTGTCCGGCCGAGGAGACGTTGGTCGGAAAGACGTACATGGCCCGCGCGGGCGCGTTCGACGACCTGGACGCGGCGTTGACGTGGCACCCCGGCGACCTCAACACGCCGCGGATGGGCTCCTCGAACGCGCTCGACTCGCTGACGTTCACGTTCGAGGGCGTGTCGGCGCACGCCGGTGGGTCGCCCGACTCCGGTCGGAGCGCCCTCGACGCCGTCGAATTGGCGAACGCCGGGGTGGAGTACATGCGCGAACACATCTCCGACGACGCCCGGATGCACTACGTCATCACGAACGGCGGGCAGGCACCCAACGTCGTCCCCGCCGAGGCGACGGTGTGGTACTACGTCCGCGCGCCGACCCGCGAGGAGGTCGAACGCAACACCGACTGGCTCCGCGACATCGCCGAGGCGGCCGCGAAGATGACGCAGACGACCGTCTCGGAACGGTTCCTCACCGGGTGCTACGACTACCGCGCCAACGACGTCGTCTCGAACGTCGTCTGGGAGAACGTGCGGGCGGTCGGTCCCATCGACTACGACGACGCCGACCGCGCGTTCGCCGCCGAGTTGCAGGCGACGGTGGCAGACGAGCGAATCGAGTCGCGCCTCTCGGACCTCCCGGACGAACTCGCCGACCGGGTTCGAGACGAACCCCTGTACGCCGACCCGGTCGAACCGTTCGACCACGACCAGCAGACGCACGGGTCGACCGAAGTCGGCGACGTCAGTTGGATAACGCCGACCGGCCAGTTCCGCGGTGCGACGTGGCCCGTCGGCGTCCCCGGCCACTCGTGGCAGGTGGTCGCGGCGAACGGCGACTTCGGACTGAAGGGCGTCGCCTTCGCGGCCAAAGTGCTCGCGGGCGCGACGTACGACCTGTTGGCCGACGAGGAACGACTGGCGGCCGCGCGCGAGGAGTTCGAGGCCGAAATCGGCTCGGACGCCTACGAGACGCCGCTTCCCGACGACGCGGAACCGCCGTTCGACGTGACCGCGATGGGCGGTGAGTGAGGGTTCGAACCGGTCGCGAGACTCCCGGTCCGACGGCACGGTCGTTCTCGATTCGTGGTTCTCGGGGGGCGGATAGATACGCTCGGCCGACGTAGTTCTCGGCATGAACACCTTCGCCCGAATCGCAATCGCTCTCGTCGTCGGGAGTCTCGGCTTCGCCGTCGTCGCCGTCGGCATCACCGCGGCCCTCGAACCCTGGGCCGCCTTCTCGCTGATAGTCGGTCTTCCAGTCGGACTGTCCGCCGGACTGACCGCGGCGTTCGCGACGTACGCCGGGTTGCGTTACCGCGACCAGGTGAGGCGCGGGTCGGTGTCCAACTCGGCGGTTCGGACGCTCTGGGCCGGTATCACGGCCGTCTTGGACTTCGTCACCGTCACCGCTCTCGGTCTGACCGTCTACTTCCTCGTGGACGGAAGCCTCGGCATCGGACTTCTGGTCGTCGGCCTACCGGTGACGCTGCTCCTCGCCGCGGTTGCCGGCTATCTGAGCGCCGATACCGCTCGTGAAGCCGACGATGGGTCTCGATTCTCCGCCCGGTGACGCCCAACCGCTCCGACTGTATTGCACGAACGCGGATTATAACCGAGTAATTATTAGTTCTCGGAAAACGGGTAGAAAATATATCGAAATGATAAAATAACCCGCAACGCGGGTTGATTTGACAAGGTACGACGGAGTATCTGCGTACCACTCGGTGGTGCATCGAACCGGAAATCAGCTCCAGCAACCCGATTACTCGTCAGCTTCTCGACCGAGCGTAATCGAGACCGAACGACTCGGTAGTGGGAGGATGTCGAAATATCGTCGAATCGGGGTACCGGTTCGAGAGCGGACGACGACCGACCGGTGACGACCGCCGGCCCGAACACGCGACGGTCCTCGAAGCGCTGGTGCGGGGGTTACTGCGACAGCGCGTGCGCGAGCAACTCGACGGGCGTCGGCGGTTCGTCGCGGTCCAGCGCCGTTCCCGCGATGGCGCTCGTCGCCGGCACCGGGTCGATTCGACCGTCGCCGAGTTGCGTCCGGCAGGACGCGCCCGGGGCGGTGACGACGTCCGCGGCGCTCTCCTCCACTTGGTCGAACAGGATGTCGCCGACGGCCTTCGACAGCGAGTAGTGTTCGGCCTCGTAGCCGAAGCTCCCGGCCATCCCGCAGCAGCCCGAATCCAGCGGGTCGACGTCGTACCCCGCCCGGCGGAGGACGCCGACGGCGTGGTGGTCCCGCTTCGTCGCCTTCTGGTGGCAGTGGCCGTGGTAGGTCAGCGACACGTCCGGGTCCGTCCACTCCACGTTCGCGTCGAGGCGGAACGCGTCGAGGTACTCGCAGGCGCCGTACGCGTTCGCGGCGACGGCTTCGACGTCCTCGCCGGACAGCAGGTCCAGCGCGTCCGACTGGAACATCACTGCGTCGGAGGGTTCCGCCAGGACGACGTCCCAGCCCTCGGCGACGCGCGGCGCGAGTTCGGCGACGTTCTTCTCCATCGCCTCCCGCGCCTTCCCGACGAATCCCTTCGACAGCGGGGGCCGACCGCTGTTCGTCCGCGTCGCCACGTCCACGTGGACGCCCGCGGCTTCGAGGACGCGCACGGCGGCTTTCCCGACCTCGGGGTGGCTGAAGTTCGTGTACGTGTCCGCGAAGAACACCGCCTTTCGTGTCGCGTCGTCCTCCGAGACGCGCGCGCCGCCCCGGCTCTCGAACCAGTCTCTGACCGTCTCGCGCCGGAACTCCGGCAGCGAGCGCTCGCGTGCGATACCGACGAACCGCTCTGTGAGCGTCCGCGCCCCCGGGAGCGACTGTGCGACGTTCGAGAGGGGAGCGAGCGCGCTCCCGACTTTCGAGAGCGTATCGACGTTCGCGAACAGTTTGTCACGGAGGCTCGACCCGTGCTCTCGGTGCCGCGCGTGCATGACTTCGGTCTTGAGTTTCGCCATGTCCACCTCGCTCGGGCAGTCGCGGGCACAGCCCTTGCAGCCGATACAGAGGTCGAGTACCTCCTCGGCGAACTCGTCGTCCGTCGGGTCGTCGGGCAAGTCGCCGCTCATCGCCTGTCGGAGCAGGTTCGCCCGGCCGCGCGTCGCGGTAATCTCCTCGTCGGCGGCGCGATAGGTGGGGCACATCACGCCCCCGGTGGTGTCCTGTCCGCTGCGGCAGCCACCGCATCCGTGGCAGAGTTCGACCATCCCCTGCATCCCGTTCTCGTTGTCCCAGTTCAGCGACGGCTCGAACCCCGCGTCGAAGTCGTACTCGTCGTCGTATCGGAGGTGTTCGGTCATGCCGTGGCGTTCGACCGCGCTCGTCCCCGTCGCGGACGCTCCCTCCTCCAGGCCGCAGACGTTCCCGGGGTTGAGGAGCCAGTCCGGGTCGAACGCGGTCTTCAGGTCGCGGAACGCCTCCCACAACCGGTCGCCGTACAGCTTGTGGTTCCACTGCGTGCGCGCGCGGCCGTCGCCGTGTTCGCCGGAGACGCTCCCGCCGAACTCGACGACCATGTCCGTCACTTCGTCGGCGATTTCGACCATGTCCGCGCGGTCCTCCGCCGCCTTCGTGTTGACGAGGGGGCGGACGTGCAGCACGCCCGGACCCGCGTGGGCGTAGAACGCGGCGTCGACGTCCCGGTCTTTCGCCGCGAGGAGCGACTGGAACCGCTCGACGAACTCCGGCAGGTGCTCCGGCGGGACGGCGCAGTCCTCCATGAAGCTGATGTGCTTCTCGTCGGAGGTGCGCGAGAGGAGGATTGGGAGCCCGGCCTTCCGGAGCGTCCAGAACTGCGTCCGGTCGGACTCGTCGTGGGCCTCCAACCCCTCGAACGCGAGCGTCGGCCCGGACGCGGCCCCCTCGGCCGCCGTCCCCGCCTCCGTCGCGTCGCTGTCGGCGTCCCGCACCCTGTCGGCCAACAGGTCGGCCGTCTGCGCCCGTCCCGCCTCGTCGTCGTCGGCGTAGAACTCGACCAGCAACGCGGCCCGCGCGTCCCCGGGGACGAGTGCGGCCACGTCCTCGAACTCGGCCGTGTTCCGCGCCAACCCGAGGAGGACGTCGTCGACGAGTTCGACGGCGGCCGGGTCGTGTTCGAGGACGTACTGCACGTCGGTCACCGCGTCGAGGACGCTCTCGTAGAACAGTAGCGACACCGCCTTCGTCTCGGGGACGGGTTCGAGCGACACCTCCGCTTCGGTGACGACTGCCAGCGTGCCCTCGCTCCCGGCGAGGAGTCGCGCGAGGTTGACGGTGCCCGTCTCCGCCTCCGCGACCAGCACGTCGAGATTGTAGCCCGAGACGTTGCGCTTCAGGTCCGGGAAACGCGCGTTGACCGCTTCGGCTTCCTCGTCGAGGATGCGGACGACTTCGGCGTACACCCGTTCGAGGAGGGTCCCGGTCGGGTCGGCCTCCGCCCGCAGGTCGGCGACGGCCGTCTCGCCCAGCGTGGTGACGGTGCCGTCGGCGAGGACGACTTCGCAGGACTCGACGTAGGCGTCGGTCTTGCCGTAGACGAGCGAGTGTGCGCCCGTGGAGTTGTTTCCGATGGCGCCGCCGACGGCGCTCCGGTTACCCGCGGCCGGGTCGGGCGCGAACTTCAGTTCGTGCGGGGCGAGCGCGTCGTTCAGGTCCGCGAGGACGACGCCCGACTGAACGCGGGCGACTCTGTCCTCCGGGGCGAGTTCCACCACGTCGTCCATGTGCCGGGTGAAGTCGAGGACGACGGCTTCGTTGACGGCCTGCCCGGCGAGACTCGTCCCCCCACCCCTCGGCAGGACCGGAATCTCGTTTTCGGCGCAGTGCGAGACGACGGCGGCCACGTCGTCGGTCGAATCGGGGTAGACGACACCGATTGGGGTACTCTCGTAGGCGCTCGCGTCGGTCGCGTACAACTGCCGCGTGTAGGTGTCGAACCGGACGTCGCCGTCGACTCGGCCTCGGAGCGCGTCGAGGAGGTCCGGCCGTTCGACGTCGTCGGAGACGTAGTCGTAGTCGGCGCGTCGGTCCGCGTCTGGTCCGGTCCGAATTGGTATCTGCGTGCGGTCAGACATCTGTGCGGGGCGAGAGAGTCTCGACTCCGTTCGACGGTGCTCCGCCGGCGCGACTCGTGACGGCTTCGCTCACGCGGATCCTCCGGTGAGTCTCCCGCGACGGAAACGCACACCTCGTCTGCTGACGATGGGTGACATGACTGGTCGTGCGTATCGCACACACGCCGATAAGTCTGACCGTCCGGTCCGTTCCCGGATGCGGACGCGCCGGTAAGTCGACGGGCGTCGGCGACGTGGACCGCTTTCCCGGAGGAATCCGGTACTACCGAACACGCGCCCTCGGGTCTCGTTGACGTATCGGAATCACGTGACACATCCGTGGACGCGAACACGTCACAGATACGACTAGGCGGCCGCATCGGACAATCGTTCCAAGAGAGCGTACGGCGTCCGACTCTCCCGAACTCTCTACGTAATCACAATCTGAACGTCGCGTTACACATCTGCTCTCTTCGCTCACGAATCGCTCACTACGTGGTGGATGGTGCCCCGACATTCGCCTTCAGGCACTCGGTTCTCGGTCGTTCCGCTACCCGGTAGGTCGTTCCGACCGTCTCCCTCCAGACTCCCTCTCTCCTCCGCCGTTGGGTACTATGCTTATCATGTTACGTCTCGTACAACAAATAATTATGTTAGCCGAGTTGCGGCGGGCGAACCGGGACACACGCGTCCAGTACGGTCTCATGCTCCTCTTCGGGACGCTGTGTATCGCCGCCGCGTTCGCACCGCTCGAAGCGTCGCTCCGAGCGACCGCCGTGGGAACGCTGTTCGGCTTCACCGCCGGTCTCTGGGTCTCACATCTCGTTCAGGTCCTCCGACGGGCCGCCGACGCGCGGCGAGACGACATCACCGGAGCGCCCTCCCGATGAGCGATCGCACGCCTCTGGTCGAACGACCGGACGCCTCCACCGACGTGGAAGCGGAGCCGACGTTCCTGAAGGCCATCGAGTTCGTCACCGGTGAGGACGCCAACCTGGGGTCGTTCCTCCTCGTCGTGGCCATCGTGACCGCCGTGTTCATCGCGCTGTTCCAGTTCACGCTGCCGGCCCCGGCCTCCAACCTCCTCACGGTCGGAGTGCTGTTCGTCACCGCTCTCAGCGCCGTCTTCGCGGCGCTCTTGGACCGCCTCGGCTACTTCGGGCGATCCGTCGCTCCGACGACCGACGAACCGGACGCCGAACCGGCGGCGACGCCGTGGGTTCCCGTCGGGAAGGCGTCCGCGCCGCTCCCCCCGTTGATAAACTTCGACGCCGAACTCAGGGCGTACGCCGAACTGTACGACGGCGAACTTCCGGCGGCGTTCGACGCGTTCGTCAGCGACTACGTGCGTCTGAAGACCAACACGCGGAACCGCCGCACCATCGCCAGCGACCTGCGCGCCGACCTCAACGCCGTCGGCGCGCTCTTCGAACGAGGGTCCGAGGGGGACAGACTCTACGAGGACATCTCCCGGCGACTGTTCCGGTACATCGGTAACAGGGACGGCCACGTCACCGTGGACCGCGTCGCGTTCTACGACGTGACCGGCACCCAGACGGACGTGGGTGCCGCCACGAACGAACTCGTTCGGGTCGAACTGACAGTCTCCAACGAGGGAGAGGCGGCCGACGTCTCGGTGGTCGTCGACCTGTACGACGCCGACGGCGTCCCGGTCGCACGCCGCGTCTGTCCCGCGGGCGTCGTCAGCCCCGGCGCCACGAAGACGCTCGAAACCGACGTCTACGTGCCGCCCGAGGTCGAACGAGCCGAAACGACCGTCCTGCTCTCGGACGCGCCCGCGCCCGTCGAACGAACCTGACGGCTCCGACGGTTCGGGAGTCAGTCACCTTGTCTCGTCTCCCCGGATGACGGCCGGACGGACTGTGCGTGATATTTTCACGCTTTGAGAACTGACGACGGAGGTTAACAGCTCTCCTCGTGTACGCGTACTCGCCATGACATTGGAAGACGTGGCGACCCCGGGAGTCGAGACTGCGGGACCGGACACGAGCGTCGAGGTACTCGCCGACACGATGGCAGAGCGCACCGTCGGGAGCGTGGTCATCACCGAGGACGGCGCGCCGGTCGGCATCGTCACCGACCGCGACCTCGCCCTCGCGACCTTCCGGGGCGACGCCGACCCCGCGACGATGACCGCGAACGACGTCATGACGCCCGACCCGCGGACGATGAACGTCAACGAGGGAATCCTCGAACTCACGAACGCGATGTGTCGAGACGAGGTGCGACGGATGCCCGTCGTCGACGCCGACGGGCACGTCGTCGGCATCGTGACGCTCGACGACCTCGTGAGACTCCTCGTCGCCGAACTCGGCAACCTCGCCGGCGTCATCGAGGCGGAGTCTCCCCCCTACTAGTCGGCGGCGGCCCACGTCGGTCGCCGTGTGCTAACTGCAACCTTTTGTTGGCGAACCGACTAGCGGGTGTATGAAGACACGTCACGCCGTTCTGTTGCTCGTCTCGGCCGTCACGGTCGTGATGGCCGTCCGAGCGGTCGTCGCCCTGCAGAACGGCGAGTTCGGAACCGTCGGTCGTCAGGTGGGCGTCGGCGCCGTCGTCCTCGTGTTCGGTGTCGCTCTGTACCGACGGTGGGAGACGCTCGGCTGACCGACCGCAGGGTCCGTGGCCGCGTCCCGCCGGTCGGTCGACCGTCTCGCCGGTGAACGCGCTGGTATCGGCCGCCTCGTTACTCCGGCGCGTGCCCGGCCGCCCGCATGTACGCGTCGAGTCGCTCTACCATCGCCTCCGCGAACGCGTCGTCGTTGATGGGAACGTCGAGTTCGAGCAGTTCCACGTCGTCGTCGAGATGTTCCCGTAGCGCGTCGAACAGGGCGGCGTCGGCGTCCGGGTCGTGGAAGTCCTCGCCCTCGACGTCGAGCATCGAAACGCCGCCGAGGGGCAGGGCGAGTGCGGTCGGACCGGTCGCGGCGTTGAGTTTCTCGGCGACGATGCGGCCGAGTTCCGCGTTCTCCTCCGGCGTCGTCCGCATCAGCGTCACCTGGGGGTTGTGGACGTGGAACCGTCGCCCCTCGAACTCGTCGGGGACGCTGTCGCGCGGCCCGAAGTTCACCATGTCGAGCGCGCCCGTCGAGACCACCTGCGGGATGCCCGCCTCGCCGGCGGCGTCGAGTCGCTCCGGGCCGGCGTTGAGGACGCCCCCCACGAGTTCGTCGGCCCACTCGGTCGTCGTCACGTCGAGGACGCCGTCGACGACGCCCTCGCGAATCAAGTCCTCCATCGCGCGTCCGCCGGTCCCCGTCGCGTGGAAGACGATGGTCTCGTACCCGCGGTCCTCGAGCATCTTCCGCGCCGTCTTCACGCACGGCGTCGTGACGCCGAACATCGTGATGCCGATGGTGGGCTTCTCTTCGACGTCGATGCCCGGGTCGTTGGCGACCATGCCCGCCACGGCGAGGGCGGCGTTCGCGATGACCGTCCGCGAGAGCTGATTCAGCCCCTCGATGTCGGCGACGGAGTACATCATCGTCACGTCCCGCGACCCGACGTACGGCTCCGTGTCGCCGGACGCCATCGTCGAGACCATGAGTTTGGGGACGCCGACGGGCAACGCCCGCATCGCCGTGGTCGCGATGGACGTGTTGCCAGACCCGCCCAGACCGAGGACGCCCTTCAGCGTCCCGTCCTCGTGGAGTCGCTCCGCGACGGCGGCCGCGCCCTCGCCCATCGCCTCCATCGCCGCGCCCCGGTCGGCGTCCGCGCGCAGGCGTTCGAGCGTCGTCCCCGCCGCCTCCGCGACGGCTTCGGCCGACGTGTCGGGCTCTATCGTCGGCTCCCCCATCACGCCGACGTCCACCACGTGTACGTCCAGTCCTTGCGACTCGACGACGTCTCGCGCGAATCTGATCTCTTCACCCTTCGTGTCTAACGTTCCGATGACGACGACGGCCATGTCAACTCACTATCACCGAGAATCGTGATAAACGTTGGCGAGAGACGGCCCGAGCGGGTCCGAGCGCGGACCGCGACCCGGTCGGTCGTCGGACGCGTCGCCGCCACGAGCGGCGGTAAATAGCACGAAAGAATATTATTATCCGGCGTCTATCGGGGTTCATGTCAGACGAGAAGCGATTCGTCTCGCCGGAGGACGTGGAGAGCCAGCGGTTCGGGTGGGGCGTGTTGAAGTGGATGTCGACGCCGGCGGAGACGGGGTCATCGCGGATGAGTTGCGGCGTCGTCCGACTGAACCCCGGAAAGGGACACGAGCGACACACCCACCCCGAGAGCGACGAGATGCTGTACGTCGTTCGTGGCGAAGGCGAACAGGAGATAGGCGAGGAGACGCGCGACATCGCCGCGGGCGACATGCTCCACGTTCCGGAGGGCGTCCCGCACGGCACGGTCAACACCGGGTGGGAACCGCTGATACTGCTGGCGGTGTACGCGCCGCCGGGGCCCGAGGAGGAACTCCGCGACCTACCCGACTGTGAGGTCATCCCACCGGGCGAACTCCCGGAGTGAGGGCCCGGCGGGCCGGCCGACGCGGCGTCAGAACTGAATCGACTTGAACTCCTTGGCCTGATTCTCGATGGCCTGTTCCGTCGGCAGTCGTTCGAGGCTGGACGCGCCGAAGAAGCCGACGACCCCCTCTGTCTCGTTGAGGACGTACTCGGCGTCGTCCGGCCACGCGATGGGGCCGCCGTGGCAGATGACCATCACGTCCTCGTTCACCGACTTCGCGGCGTCGTGGTGCGCCTGCACCCGTTCGGCGGCGGTTTCGAGGTCGAGTGCCGTCTCCGCGCCGATGTCACCGGACGTCGTCAGCCCCATGTGCGAGACGACCACGTCGGCGCCCGCTTCGGTCATCGCGCGGGCCTGTTCCTCGCTGAAGACGTACGGGCAGGTCAGCATCCCCTGCTCGGACGCCTCTCGAATCATCTCGACCTCCTTGTCGTACCCCATCCCGGTCTCTTCGAGGTTCTGCCGGAAGCCGCTGTCCTCGTCGATGAGGCCGACCGTCGGGAAGTTCTGCACGCCGGAGAACCCTCGCCGCTTCAGGTCCTCGACGAACACCTCCATCCGCCGGAACGGGTCGGTGCCGTTCACCCCCGCGAGGACGGGCGTGTCCTCGACGACCGGCAGGACCTCCCGCCCCATGTCGAGGACGATTTCGTTCGCGTCGCCGTACGGCAACAGGCCGGCGAGCGACCCGCGACCGTTCATCCGGTACCGGCCGGAGTTGTAGATGATGAGGAGGTCGACGCCGCCCCGTTCGGCGAACTTCGCGGAGATGCCCGTCCCCGCGCCCGCCCCGATGACCGGGTCGCCGTTCGCCACCGTCTCGCGGAGTCGCGAGAGCGACTCCTCTCGTGTGAACATCATGGCTCGTTCACACGTTCGTGAGACGGTCGCATCAACGTTGCCCCGCGTCGACCCCGTGGCGAACACTCAGGTCGGTGGCGGTCGAACGGCCGGTATGCCCTCGAAATCCGCTCGGTGGCTCTCCGCCGCCGCCCTCGGTGCCGTCGCCGCCGTCGCCCTGAGTCGAGTCCGCCTCAAACGCGCGACGGCGCGGCGCGTCCGCACCCTCCTCGCGGACGCCGATCCGCCTTCGAAACCGACGTACGGCCGCGACGAAGTGGCTGACCTCCCCGAACCGGTCCGGCGCTACTTCGAGACGGTCCTGCGGGACGGACAGCCTCGCGTTCGCTCGGCGCGACTGGAGCAACGCGGCGAGTTCCGCCTCGGCGACGACGAGGGCGACTGGAAGCCGCTGACGGCCACCCAGCACTACACGACGAACCCGCCGGGGTTCGTCTGGGACGCCGACATCCGGATGCTACCGTTCCTCCCGGTTCGCGTGGTCGACGCGTACGAACGCGGCCGCGGGTCGCTGCGCGCGATGGCCCTCTCGACGGTTCCGGTCGCGACGGCCGACCCCTCCCCGGAGATGGACGAGGGGGAACTGCTCCGCTACCTCGCGGAGGCGGTCTGGTTCCCGACCGCACTCCTCCCCGGCGAGGGCGTCGAGTGGGAGGCCAGAGACGACCGGTCGGCCCGGGCGACGCTCACGGACCGGGGAACCACCGCGTCGGTCGTCTTCCACTTCCGCGAGGACGGCCGCGTCGAACGAGTCTCCGCGGACGAACGCTATCGGCAGGCGGACGACGACTTCGAACGGTGGACCGGTCACTTCGACGACTACGAACGCCGCGAGGGGATGTCGGTGCCGACGACGGCGTCCGTCGAGTGGAACCTCCCCGACGGCGACGCGCCGTACTGGCGGGCGACCATCACGGGGTTCGACGTACGGACGCGGTGACTGTCAGGGCACGTCGCCTCTCCGTCGGGGCACCGGCGACCCTCCGAGTGTGGCATGTTTTAACAAGGCACGATCGAAATATCGTCGGAGGGGACTCGACATGACGTTAGCCACGGTTCCGCGGTACGACCCGAGGCGGACCGTCGAACGAGAGGGGAGTGCGGTCGTCGTGGGGGCGGGCATGGCCGGCCTGTTCGCCGCCCGCGTGTTGGCCGACGAGTTTCGGACGGTGACCGTCGTCGAACGGGACTCGCTCCCGGCGGACGCGACTGCTCGCGGCGGCGCCCCGCAGGGCCGACACGTTCACATCCTGCTGTCGGCCGGGCGTGCCACGCTGTCTGACCTCTTTCCGGGTTTCGGTGAGGACGTGGTCGCCGCGGGCGGACTGATAATCGACGGCGCGAGGGACCTGAAGCACTACGACGAAGGCGACTTCCTCGCCGACGGTACGGGTCGGATTCCGATATACACCGCCTCCCGACCCGTGTTCGAGCGAATCGTGCGCCGGCGAGTCGCCGACGTCGACGGGGTCGAACTCCGACCGAACTGCCGGTGGACGGACTACCTCACCGACGGCGACGGCGTCGCCGGAGTTGCGGTCGCGCCGGCCGACGGCGAGACGAGGACACTCGCGGCCGACCTGGTCGTGGACGCGACCGGCCGGACCTCCCGCACCCCGGCGTGGTTGGCGGACCACGGCTTCGAACGCCCCGAAACCGACGAGGTGCGCGTCGACATCGCGTACAGTACGGCCCGCCTCGAACGCGACGCCGGTGAACGTCGCATGCTGTTCGTCCCCCCGTCTCCGCCCCGCACCCGCGGCGGCGCGGCGTTCCCCATCGAGGACGACCGCTGGCAAGTCACTCTGTTCGGCCTGCACGGCGACCACCCGCCCGCCGACGTCGACGGCCTGACCGACTTCGCCGCGAGCCTCCCGATACCCCACCTCGAACGACTCCTCGATGCGCGACCCCTCGCGAGCGAGGACGTGGCTCACTACCCGTTTCCGACCAGCCTCAGGCGCCACTACGAGGACCTCGACGAGTTCCCGGACGGTCTGCTCGTCGTCGGCGACGCCGTCTCGAGCTTCAACCCCATCTACGGACAGGGGATGACGGTCGCCGCCCTCGAAGCGCTGACGCTGCACCACACGCTCGCCGGCGGCCGCGAGAACCTCGCCGCTCGCTTCTTCGAGGACGCGACGGCAGTCGTCGACACGGCGTGGACGCTCGCGGTCGGTGCGGACTTCGCGTTCGAGGAGACCGACGGGCCGAGACCCCGCGGGACCGGCCTGACGAACCGCTACCTCGCCCGACTGATTCGGGCGGCGCACACCGACAGCGCCCTCCGTGACGCGTTCAGCCGCGTGCTCATGATGGAACGGCCGCCGGAGACGCTGTTCCGTCCCGGCGTCCTCTGGCGCGTGTTCGGCCCGACCGGGTGAGTCGCCGACCGCGGGCCGTCCACTCGTCGCCGTCGTCGACCCTGTCCGCAGTCGGGGACCCCCCACCGCTTCGTCCCCGGCGACCGCCGATTCTCAGCGTCGGGGAAGCGCCCGCACTATCTAACTCGACAGCGGTCGTACGCTTGCACATGAGCACAGAAAACACACTCAAGAACGCGGTCATCGGCGCAGTCGTCACCGTCGCGCTCTCCTTTACGGCCGTCTCCCCGGTGCTCGGCGGAGGCGTCGCCGGCTACCTCCAGCGCGAGTCTCCCAAGCGCGGCGCGAGAATCGGCGCCATCTCCGGCGCAATCGCGAGTCTCCCGTTCTTCCTCGTCCTCGTCCTCGGTCTGGTCACGCTGTTCGGGACCGCGATGGGGGGGTTCGGCGTCCCCGGCGGGGTGGAACTGGTCATCATCTTCCTCGTCGTCCTCCCGCTCCTGTTCGCCTGGAACGTCGGACTGAGCGCCCTCGGCGGCTACCTCGGCGCGTATCTCCGCTCGGAACGGCAGTCGGCCAGCGGTGAGACGGTGCCGCCGGACTCCGGCTACTGAGCGGGCCCGCTGTCCCGCTTCGAACCGTCCGTCACCGCCTGAGCAATCGGCCGACTCGCCCGCTCACGTTCCAGGGCGGCGTCGACGGCGTCGAGGAGTCGGTCGCGACAGACCGGTTTTGTGAGGTAACACGAGACGTCTTCCGCTCCGAGGTCAGCGTCCGGTTCGTTCCCGCTCACGACGACGACCGCCCCGGCAAAGCCGTCTTTCGAGAGCGCGCGGACGACTTCGCCCCCCGAGACGAGGGGCATCTCGCGGTCCAGAACGACGGCGTCGGCGGCGGGCGTGACCAGTTCCAACGCCTCCCGCCCGTCGGCCGCCGCGCGAACGTCCCACGCCGACCGCGCCGACAACCACAGTTCGAACGTCTCGCGGAGGTCCTCGTCGTCGTCGGCGACCACGACGGTCGTCTCTCGGCCCGCGGGGGGGTTGCTCATCGTAACCGAACGTCCTCCGCCATCCGCATAGGGTGTTCTCTTGTCGAGACCGGCGCTTTATAAGTGATTTATCAGCGGCTTATGTGTGCAGTCCCGTCAGTTCGTCCCGCCTCTCGTCGACGCCGACAGGACGTTCTCCAGCACCTTCTGTTCGGCCCGACGCAGGCGGTCCGAGAACGCCTGCTGCGTGATGCCCAGTTCCTCGGCCATCTCCGACATGTCCGTCTCCTGCGGCGTGTCGAAGTACCCGCGCTTGAGTGCGATGACGAGTGCCTCTCGCTGTTTGGGCGTGAGTCCGAAGTTCCGCCCGCGGAGGCTCTCCTCGGTGAGCGTGTACGTGCGCTCGATGTGGATGGGGATGTCGCGTTCCGTACAGAAGTTGTAGAAGTCCGCGACGTGTTCGTGGTCGAGGAATCGCAGTTGGAAGTACCACTCCTCGGAGCCCTCTCCCTCCAGAATCGTCCCGCCCGTCGCGACGATGCCGTTGAGGAGGTCCTCGTACTCGCCGGTCCACTCGACTCGGTAGAGCGTGTGGTCGCCCATCTGGTCGACGACCGAGAGGTTCTGCACGTACTCGCTGGCGTCGACGTCGGCTTTCAACCGCTCCGGTTGCTCACCGACGACCCAGAAGAACGGAATCACGGTGTTCTCCATCGGGATGATTCGCTCGAGTTGGACCTGTCTGTCGGACGCACTGCTCAGTGCGCGACCGAGTGCGAACTCGTCCCACGCGAGCGTGAACTCCAGGATGACTGTCACAGTGGGTATAGGGCGGGCGAGGGGAGGACCCTTTTGTTCACAGTCAGCGACTGCGAATCGGCCGAAGATATCTCGAACTGCGAGATAGGGACCGACGCAGACCGCGTCAGTTCGATCCGTCTCCGTACGCGGCGAGTACGTCCCGCACTCGCCCGCCGTCTTCCCGGCGCCGAACCCGCGCCGTCGTCTGCGTGGTCTCGTACGTTATCAACCCGGATTCGTGCAGTTTCGGGAGGTCGACGTGGTGCAGACGCAGCCGAACCTGCTCGTTCGACCGTCCGTTCGCCTCGCGTTGCCGCTCCGAGAGGAAGTCCGTCAGTTCAGTTAGTGTCGCCGTCGTTCGGTCGTCCGCCTGGAAGTACTCGAGGACGCGCCGCCGACTCTCGCTGGCGAGTGCCGCGAACAGGTCGTCGACCGCTCCGGCGTCGCTCGAAGTCCGCTTCTGATTCTTCACGTTGTGTATTTCTCGTCTGCTCGGGGGTGTAGGTGAACTGGCTGTTGGAACAACCGTTTTATCCGATACGTCCGCGTCGCCGGTCAATCGCCCCCGGCAACTAAGACGTTCGGCGACGCACGTTCTCCGAGAGAGACCGTGCGATTCGTCGAGTTCCTCCGCGCGCGCCAATGGTCGACGGTGTTCGGCTACCTCCTGTTCGTCGCGCTCATGGTCGCCGGCTACTACTACAACATCACGTTCGTCCAACTCGGGCTCATCGACCTCGGCGTCCGACTGGTCGGGATGACGGAGACGGCCGTCTCCGCGTGGATGGCCGGACTGGCGCTGTGTACGCTGGTCGTCGCCGTCGCGACGGGCGTGACGATGGACCGACGCGGGTGGAGTACGGACCTGCGGACGAAGTTCAGACTGCTGTTCGGCGTCGTCGTCGTCCAGTTCGTACTGACGCTCGTCGCGCCGTCGATTCGGTCGGTCCCCGGCTTCGGCGCGTGGGTCGTCGCCGCCTCGGTCGGACTCGGCGTCGGGTTCCCCGTCTCGTTCTCGCTGGCCATCGACTTGATTCCGGTCGCGGACCGCGGCCACGTCGCCGCCGCCATCACGGCTATCGCGTACTTCGCCGCGAACGCCTATCCGCTCTCTTGGTCGGTCGACGTGTTCAGTCGGTTGCTGGTCGCCGCGATGCTGCCCGGCCTCCTCGTCCTCGGCGTCCTCGCCTCTGGCCGGGTCGCCGCCGTCGAGGCCGTCGTCTCGGAACTGGCCGACCAGCACCGCGCGTTCGGAACCGGGCGGTTCTGCCGCCCGACGCCCGTTCGACTGCGGAGTTTCGCCTTCGCCGTCCCCCTCGTGCTGATGTTCGGCGTGTTCTTCGTCGACAGTCTGGGGTTCCTCCGCATCATCGACACGCCGGCGCTCCTGCTCAGTTCGTGGCAGTCGCCCGCGCTCTCGACGCGACTGCTCATCGCCGCGGCGCACGTCGTCGGCGCCGCGATGGCCGGCGTCCTCTACGTCAACTTCGACCTCGAACGGGTCTTCCTGTGGACGTTCGCGCTGTTCGCCCTGACGCACGTCCTCTACACCTCGGACCTCCGACTCGCGTCGACGTTCCCCACGCTCGCCACCGCGGGGCCGTCGCCGCTGAATCCGATGTTCTACGCGGTGGCGGTGAGTTTCTACACCACGCTCAACTTCGCGCTGTGGCCGGACCTCTCGACGGCGGCCAGCGTCGGAACCCACTCGGCGGTCGGTATCGGCGTCGCCGGATGGCTCGCCACCTTCCTCAGCACCGCGCTCTCGCTGTATTTCGCGGCGGCCGACCTCACGCTCCTGTCGCACCTCAACGTCGTGCAGGCGCTCTCGCTCCTGCTCCTGTTCGGACTCGCCGTCGGGGTGTACGCGCGCCGCGTCCTCGGACTCGTCAGGGAGGGTGCCGCCGCGTGACGCCGACCGAGGTCATTCCGTTGCTGGTCCTCGTCCTCCTCCTCGTCTCCGCGGGCGGCGCGGACGTCGAGCAGATGTCGGTGACGTTCGAGGGTGACCGCGCCGTCGAGGCGGTGGACGACGTCCTCGTCGTCGCCGGCGGGAACACCACCGTCGCGGCCGACGCGTCCGTCGAGGGCGACGTCTACGTCGCCGGCGGGTCGGTCCGAGTCGACGGCCGCGTGGACGGCGACGTGACGGTGCTTGCGGGTCGACTCTCGGTCGCCGAGGGGGCGACGGTCACCGGAACCGTCCAGCGCATCGCCGGCGGGGCGGCGATTTCCGACGGTGCGAGGGTGGGCGAGGTGTCCGCGCTCGACCCGCCGACGCCGGCGAACTCGCCGACGAGAGCCGTCGTCACGTTCCTGTTGCAGTTCTCGGCGCTCGGCGCCGTCGGCTGGTGGGTCGCCCGCCGCCGCCCGGCGATGCTGGACACCGTCGGGCACTCGATAACCCGACACACGGTCGTCAGCGGCGTCGTCGGCGCACTGGCCGGCGCGACGCTCCTCGTCCTGTTCGTCTACATGGCGTTCACGCTGCTGTTGCTCCCGCTCAGCGTCGTCGGTCTCGGCGCGCAACTGCTCGTCGTCGCCTACGCGCAGGTCGCCTTCGGCTACCTCGTCGGAGAGCGACTGCCCATCGACCGCACCGACGTGGCCACCGTCGTCGGCGTCGGCGCGTTCCTCCTCGGACTGCGACTGCTCGGCGAACTCCCCGTAGTCGGCGGACTGGTCCAGTTCGCCCTCGTCGTCGTCGGGTTCGGTGCCGTGCTGAACACGTACTTCGGGCTCCAGCGGTTCGAACCGGCGACGATTCCCCGCGCCGACGACTGACCGCTCCGCGCCGCCGTCTGCGGGTACCGCCTCGACGGAACGCGGCGACGGCCGTCCGGCGTGCTGGCGAGCGACGTTCCGTGCGACCTCCGGCTCGAAAAACCGCGGCCAGCGCCGGGTCTAACAGACGAAACGAGGGGGGCCCTTCGGCCGGCGGGAGGGGAGGTGGCGGCCGTCCGCCGTCTCGGTCGTCCCGCCCGCCCGTCCGTCGGTCGGTGCCCCTGCGCTGCGTCCGTCAGTCGGACGCCGTCGCGGCTTCGGTCTCCGACTCGGAGTCGGACTCGCCCTCGAACAGGGGCGTGTCGAGCAAGTCAGTGTAGTCGACGTGGTCGGTCCGCGACTGGTACTCCTTCGCGAGTTCAACGAGTTTCAGGTCGGCGAACGCCCGCCCGGTGAATATCAGCGCCGTGGGCACGCCCTCGTCGTCGAAGCCGTTCGGAATCGAGATACCGGGGAGACCGGCGACGTTCGCCGCACCGCCGATGGACCGGTTCGGGAGGACCATCGCGTCGTACGGGGCGAGCGTCTCGTCCAGTCGCTTCTGCACGAGTCGGCGGACGCGGTTCGCCGTGACGTAGTCCTTCGCGAGGATGGTGTCGTAGGCGTAGCCGCCGATGCTACCCTGCGGCGACGTCAACTCCTGCACTCGACCGGACTCTATCAGGTCGTCGAACACCGACCCCGCCTCCGCGAACAGCACGGTGCTCGCCGTCTCCTCGTACGGGAGGTCCGGCAGTTCGACCGTCTCTATCTCCGCGAACTCCTCCAGCGTCTCCATCGACCGCTGGAACTGCTCGTCGTCCAGCGCGCTCTCCAGCGTCGCGAGTTTCGGCGTGTCGGGGAGGGCCGCGAGTTCGTGAATCGTCTCCATCTTATCGACCGAGGTGTGGTCCTTCGGGTCCGGGCCGGCGATGGTCTCGAAGACGAGCCGACAGCCCTCCGCGGACCGGCACATCGGCCCGAGTTTGTCCATCGTGTAGGACAGCGCCATCGCCCCGTATCGGCTGACGACGCCGTACGTCGGGCGGAGTCCCGACAGGCCGCAGTTGCCCGACGGGGAGAAAATCGAGCCCCACGTCTCCGACCCGATGGAGAAGCCGACCAGACCGGCGGCCGTCGCAGAGCCCGGACCGCTGGAGGAGCCACCGCTCCACACGTCCGTGTTCCACGGCGTGTAGCCCGTCCCGGTGAACGTCATCGCGTCGGGCGAGTAGCCCATCCCACCGGCGAGTTCGACCATCGCCAGTTTCGCGACCAGCACGGCGCCGGCCTCGTCGAACCGCTCGATTATCGTCGCGTCGTAGTCGAACTCCTGGTCGCGGTACGGCGCCGCCCCCCAGGTCGTCTCGTAGCCGTCGACGGCTATCAGGTCCTTGACGCCGTACGGGATGCCGTGGAGCGGCCCCCGGTCGGTGCCGTTTCGCAACTCCTCGTCCGCGCGCTTGGCCGCCTCCAGCGCGCGGTCGCGGGTCAGCGTCACGACAGCGTTCAGTTTCGGTCCGACGCGCTCCAGTCGGTCGAGGTACGCTCGGGTCAGTTCCTCCGAGGTGACCCGGCCGGCTCTGAGGTGGTCGCCCAGTTCGGGAACCGTGTCGAACAGCGTCTCCTCGGAGACCATCAGTACGACCCCCTGTAGGCCCGAAAGGTCAGCGCCATGTCGTCGCCGTTCTCCAGTTCGACCCCGTCGAGTGCCTGCGCGCGGCGGACGTTGCCGGCGACGTCGTCCGCCAGTTCGTCGAGGTCCGCGTCGGCGAGTTGGTCGCCGTACCGCGCCCCGAGGTAGTCGAGCAGTTCCCGCGTCCCGACCGGCCGGTCCGGCCGCTCCTCGTCGCCGTCCTCGTCCCCCTCCTCGGAGTCGGTCTCTTCGTCTTCGTCGGCGACCGCAGCGCCGGAGAACGCTCCCGCCCCCGCGACTGCGGTGAGCAGTTGCATGGCCGACCGACGACTGAGCAAGTGGTCCGTTCGGTGATTCTGGTCTGTCATCTCGATGACCGATTCGACACATTCGGCACGCACAGTTAGTTTTTCTGTGGAAATACTAGTGACATTCTTGTGAAATATTAGGAATAACTGTCTGATTCCGACACTTTCGGGCGTCGTATATTCACGGCTGTGAACGAACGCCGCGCGTCTCGAAGAGTCGGAGATACTGACACGACCGTCGTCGATTTCGCGTTCGAACTGTCCGAAGACGGGGCGCACGCTCATTAATTTGACAAACGTTTTTGTTTGGCCTACCTAAAAACACGTTCGTACGGTTTAGGCTACCCAAACAGCATACATTTATCACAATTGGCGATAGAAGACTACGTGTATGAGCGCTCAAAGCCTCGAACGACAGACGCGGAACTACCTGAGCAACAACGTCCCGCAGATTCAGGAGCACGGCGGGCACTTCGAGATAGAGGACGTGGACGAGGAGTCCGGCGAAGTGACGGTCGCCATCGGCGGCGCCTGCTCCGGGTGCGGCATCGCCCCGATGACGATGCGGGCCATCCGACACCGCCTCCCCGACGAGGTGGACGACGTCTCGAAGGTGACGGTCCGACGCGCCGGCGGGCCGCGGGCGGCCGTGATGCCGAACAAGACCGAAGAGATGGAGGAGATGGACGAGTACCAGGACTACTCGCCGCCGTTCTGATCCGTCGAGACCGACTCCCTCCGCTCTCGGGGGCCGGTGGCGTCGTCCGACGGCGTGACCGACTCTCGGACTCCGGCGACCGACTCGCCGTCGAACGGGAGCGTCGCCGCGAGACGGTCCGCCGTCTCGGCACTCACGACGCCCGCCATCTCCATCGCCTCCCGCTCGTAGTCGTCGAGTTCGAGGACGCTCCGAAAGAACCACGAGAGCGTCACGTACGTCTCGTGCAGGTCCTCGGCGACGTCCCGTCCGCGCTCCGTCAGCGCCGCGCCCTCGTACGGTTCGTACGTCACCAGTCCGTCGTCGTCGAACCGGTGGAACGCCTCGATGACCGTCGCTGGCGTCCGTCCGAATCGCTCGGCGACGGCTCCGGGCGGGACGGGCGGCGACTCCCGGTGCTCCGTGATGTAGAGCGCCAGCAGGTACTGCGGGCTCCCACTCATCGGTCGTCGGCCCGCGGCACGGACAGTCGCCGACCGCACTCGTTCTCGGGGGAGACCCCGACTCGACTCGCCGTGTGGGGGCCGGGGAACGTACCGCCGTCCGACATCGGTCACTCCTCCTCCGGCGGAGCGCGGTCCGTCCGCTCGGCGGGCGCCTCCGACGCCTCCGCCGTCTCTGCTGCCCCGTCCTCGTCGCCGCCGACGGTCGCCGTGTACACCCACGCCCAGAGGCGAGCGCGTTTTCGAGGGCTCACGCGCCGCACGGTCAGGCCCCCGCCGGTCGAATCGGCGCCCTCGCCAGGTCGCCGGGGTCCGGTTCGCGCGCGAGTACGAGTCGGACGCGCCAGTCCTCGTCGTCCGAGTCCGTCACCTCGACCGACGCGGGCGACCAGTCCCAGCCGCCGCGGTAGAGTTCGACCACGAGCGGGAGGGTCGGGAGTCGACCGTCTTGCGGCGACAGCGCGTACTCGTGCAGGCGCACGACGACAGACCGGGTACCCTGTCGCAGGTCGACGGACCACGGCGAGCGACTGACGCTCTCGACGACGCCCGCCGCTCGCAGATGCGCGAACGCGGCGTCGATTCGCGGCCCGCGCGCCGTCGTCCTCGAATCCAGCCGGGACGCGGCGTCCGACAGGACGGCCGCCTGCTCGGCGGGCGAGAGGCGCGCGTCGAGTTCCGCCGCGACGCTCTCGAGCAGGCACAGGCAGAGTTCGTCCGTGTCTTCGACGGACTCGGCGAGTTCGAAGTACGCGTCCATCACCGCGGTTTCGAC
This sequence comes from Halogeometricum rufum, assembly GCF_900112175.1. NCBI lineage: Archaea > Methanobacteriati > Methanobacteriota > Halobacteria > Halobacteriales > Haloferacaceae > Halogeometricum > Halogeometricum rufum. The sequence goes on from NZ_FOYT01000003.1 coordinate 247,748, forward strand.
GGCGTCGTAGCCCGTCTCGCTGAGCGTCTCGAACACGACGGCTGCGACTTCGTGACAGAACTCCGTCAGTCGCTGCCGGTCGTCCGCCGTCGCCGTTCCGCGGAGTACCGGTTCCGAGAGCGACCAGCGGTCCTCGCCGGCGTCTCGTGCCTCTCCTCCGGCGGCGGCCGACGTTCCGGTGTCGGCGTCCTGACAGACGACGAGGTCGCGGTAGGGTAACTGTTCGTCGTAGCGACGGAGGGATGTCCGATACTGTTCGGCCGCCCGTACGGCGCTTCTCGCGGTCGCTCTCCCCTCGAACCGGAGTCCCGTCGTGGGGATGGGTCGCTCTCCGGTGCGGGCGCAGACGAGGAAGTACGTCCCCCCGTCGCTGGCGAGACTCTCGACGCGTTCGCGGAGTTCGATGAGTGTCGTTCCGACCATTGTCTGTGTCTCCGTGTTCGCTCGTGTCGCCCGGTTCCTCCCTGCCGACGGCGGCCGTGACGGTTCGCTGGCGGTCTGGCGGCAGTCCGGTCACCGCCGACAGTCGCCATCGGGTGACTCTCTCTGCTTATTTAGGCCACCCTAAAACACTAAGCTGTTTCGATTGTTAGGCGAACCTAAACGACCGCGACGACGGTCCCCGACACCGTGATTCCACAACCTCGGACGATGATCTTGATGCGCGGCTCATCTGTGCTATGTTCTGTCCTGAACTAGCCGATCGGTACGCTTGCGAAGTCTGTGACCCATACCGGCCGTCCGAATCCCGTGGCCGAGTTAGAGGCCGTGACTGGACCTCGCGTCGGAACAAACGTTGGGGTGCGCTCGTTCTTCCAAGCGTCTCGAGACTCCACGTCTCACGTCTGTGTGAGCAGGTCTTCGAGTTGGATAGCCACCACTCACTACGACCTGTTCGCTTCTCGACCTCTCTCGACCAGGCAGTGCCGGTGTTTACAAGATGTGGGTGGAATTACACAATATTCGTTCCTCATCGATTATTTTTTGTAAATGTCGTGGTATTGACGAAGATTGTTTATACGAGTGTAAAGAACACTTGAACCGCATGGAGCAGTCTGAGAGCGGGGTCGTTGATTCAGCAGAAAGTGACCCGAAGAGGCGAACCCTTCAGGTCGTATTCGAGATCGAACTCTCTGAAAGTGGTTCGTGTCCGCTCTCGAACCCGGAGTCCTCGGTCGAAGCCGTTCACAACCAAATCGACGGAGAGGTTTGTCACGCAGACGTGACCGTCGCCGACGAGGGCGACAGCACGCAGATGCTGCATACGACAACTCAGGTCGGGGACTCGTGTCTCTGTCTCGCGTTCGGCGACGTCGGGTGCGTCCCCCGATTCCGACGTGTCGACGGCGGGACCATTCTCATCGAGACGTACGCTGGAGACCGGAACGACATCAGTGAACTCGTCGCCCGACTGAAATCCGTGACCGACCGTGTGAGTCTGCGTCGACTCACGACCCGACAACAGACTGACGGCGCGACGGTCGAGTCGACGACGGTCGACCTCTCGCGTCTCACCGCGAAACAGCGGGAGGCAGCGACGATTGCGGTGTCCGAGGGGTATTACCAGACTCCTCGTCAGACGAGTCTCGAGGAACTGTCGGAAGCGCTCGGTATCTCGAAATCCGCCCTCTCACAGCGACTGAGTGCGGTCGAATCGAAACTCGCGACGGCGGCGTTCGACCCGTAGCGTCGGTTGCACGTCCGTCCGTGCGAGCGGTGACTCTTCTCAGTCTCCTTCTTCGAGGAGTGACTCGACCGCGGGGAGGCCACGCCGTCGATACCCTCCCCCATATAAACCGCTTCAATATACAGCGTTCGTCCTACCGGACTCCGACAGCACGTACTAGATAGAGCCATGAACGACCCACAACAGCCGCGGTTGACGCCGATCGACGAGTGGGAAGAGGAAGCCGAAGCGATGCTGGACGGCGTCGAGTACGACACCGATCTGGGAGTACGAATGGCTCGCGACGCGATTCGTGTCTCAAACGGTGATATGACCGACGCCGAGTTCCACGAGAAGTACCACGACGAGGTGCTCGAGGAGTTCGGTGAAGACGAGCGTCCGACCAAACCAGAGGGATTCGACGATGACTGACGAGGGAGTCCACCGACGCGACGTGTTGAAGGCCGGCGGTGCTGCTGCCGCCCTCGGCCTCGGCGGTGGCGGGTTCGTCCAGACGCTGGCCGAGAGCGTCGACGACGAGCAATCGACGCGCGACCCCAGCGTCGAGAGTTTCGTCGGGCAGAACGAGGTTATCCAGACCGTCTGCTCGCCCAACTGTCGGGGGAAGTGTCCGATCGACGTCCACGTCCGTGACGGACAGGTCAAGAAGATCGAGCCCCACCCGCCCGAGGACGAACAGTACAAGCGCGCCTGTGTGCTCGGCCTCTCGCACACCCAGCGCGTCTACGACCCGACGCGGCTGAAGTATCCGATGAAGCGCGCCGACTGGTCACCCGACGCACCCAATCCGAAGGGTCGCGGCCCAGACGCCGAGTTCGAGCGTGTCTCCTGGGACGAGGCGCTCGACCTCGTCGCCGGGAAGATGCAGTCGCTGAAAGCCGACCACGGCGCGGAGAGCGTGCTCTTTCACGAGGGGTCGGGCAACTACGGACAGACGGGGAAGTCGTTCAACCGACTGGCTTCGCTGTTCGGTGCGACCCAGTCCGCGTGGGGTATCGACGCCAACGTCGGCCGCGGGTTCAACCGCGTCACTGGCGTCGGCTTCTTCCTCCCGCCGACGAACGAGGCGGAAGACTGGGAGAACGCCAACACCATCATCGTCTGGGGGTCGGACATCTTCTCCAGTCAGTTCCAGATGGACGCCTCGAAGATACTCGACGCCGTCGAGAACGGGGCGAAACTCGTCGTCGTCGACCCCGTGTACACGACGACGGCGTCGAAGGCCGACCTGTGGCTTCCGGTCAAGCCCGGCAAGGACGTGCACCTCGCGCTCGCGATGATGCACACCGTCTTCGAGGACGAGACGTACGACGAGGAGTTCCTCCGGAAGCGGACGACCGCGCCCGCGCTTATCCGCAAAGACACCGGCGAACTGCTCAGCGCGAGCGAGGTCTTCGACGACGGCGGCGAGAACCAGGTCGTCGCCTTCGAGCAGGGGACCGACAGCCCGGTCGAACTCGAACCCGAAACCGGCGGTCCGTACGCCCTCTTCGGGGAGTACACCGTCGACGGTATCGAGTGTGAGACGGCTCTCGAACGGCTTCGAGACCACGTGGCGGACTACGCGCCCGAGAACGTCGCCGAGAAGACGGGTGTCGACGCGGAGAACATCCGGACGGCCATCCGCTGGCTTGCGACGCGTGGTCCCGGCGGAATCGCCCCGAGTTACGCCATCGGGCGCTACAAACACGGGCATATCTTCGGGCAGGCGTACGCGATGCTGATGGGCCTGACCGGCGACTACGGTCGGCACGGCAACATCCACGCTCACCACTCGGGCGGGGCGACGCTCAGCGCGGGCGACTGGGCCGCACCCGAGGGGGCCGACCCCGGGCCGTCGATGTTCTTCCCCGACTACCCCGACGCGATGATAGACGGCGACCCGCACGAGGTTCGGGCCGTCTACTCCATCGAGTCGAACATGATGGGGAACCAGTTCCCCGACCGCAAGCGGTTCCAAGAGGCCATCGAGAGCCTCGACATGTACGTGGTCGCGGACATGCACCACACGGACACGGTCCAGCACGCGGACATCATCTTGCCCGTTCCGCACTGGTTCGAGCAAGAGGACATCAGCTCCGGGTGGGGCTCGCACCCGCACCTCGGCTATCGGCACAAGGTGCAGGAGCCGCTGTGGGAGACGAGAGACGACTACTACGCGATCCGTGGGCTCGCCGAGCGACTCGGCTTCGGTGACCGGTTCCCAGAGACGAAACGCGAGATGCTCCGAGAACTCGTGAGCCGAGACGACGACATCGACTTCGACACCCTGTTCGAGCAGGGAACCCAGAAGAAAGAGAGCGTCCCCATCGTCAAGTACACCGACGAGTTCCCCACGGAGACGGGTCGCATCAAGATGTACGACGACGACGCGCCGAGCGAAGAGGGCGTCACGTTCGACGTCCCGCGCCCCCTCGAAGACCGGACGGCCGACGACTACGAGAAGGCCGACGACTACCCGCTGATGTTCATGCAGAAGCACAGCCGGTTCCGCATCCACTCGCAGTACGAGATGCTGAACTGGGTGCGGGAGATCAACCCCGAGCCGCAGTTGGACATCCATCCGAAGGATGCGAAGGCTCGCGGTATCGAAGACGGCGACTACGTTCGGGTGCACAACGACCGCGGCGAGATGGTCGTGAAGGCGAAGTACAACGAGGCGTTCCAGCCCGGTCTGGTCAACACCGACCAGGGCTGGTGGTCGCGTGACTACGTCAAGGGCCACCACAACGACCTCACGCACAACGAGACCAGCGAAATCGGGAAGACAATGTCGTTCTACGACGTGCGTGTCGAAGTCGAGCCCGCACCCGACGACATCGAGACGGAACAGTACGAAGCGAACAACCCGCGCGGAGCCGGCGCCGAGGCGTCGCACGCAGGAGGTGACTGAAGATGACGAACTACGGTTTAGTAATCGACCAGGAGCGGTGTATCGGCTGCCAAGCGTGTGCAGTGTCGTGTAAGCAGGAGAACAACGTCCCGATGGGGCAGTTCTGGAACCGCGTCCTCACGGAGGGGGGCGACAAGATGGACACCCCGGCTGGCGGCTACCCCGAAGACGGGGGAAGCGGCTCGCTGGACATGCAGTACCAGCCGACCGCGTGTCAACACTGTGAGAACGCCCCCTGCGTGAAGGTCTGCCCCGTCAACGCGACGTACACCCGCGACGACGGCATCGTCGAGATCGACTACGACAAGTGTATCGGCTGTCGCTACTGCATGGCCGCCTGTCCGTACAACGCGCGGGTGTTCAACTGGGACGAACCCGAGCACATGCCCGAGGAGGGGACGGGAGACGTTCCCGCCCGGCCACAGGGTGTCGTCGAGAAATGTACGTTCTGTAGCCACCGCGTCGACGAGGGCCTCGACCCGGCCTGTGTCGTCAACTGTCCGGCCGACGCACGTATCTTCGGTGACCTCGACGACGAGGAGAGCACCGTCTCGAAGTACATCAACCAGTACGAGACGAACCAGTTACTCGAAGACCGCGGGACGAACCCGAAGACGCACTACATCAGCGGCGAGATGAGTCCCGGCCGCCCGCAGACGTCCGACAAACTGGAGAGCGAACTCGACGACGTCTCGCCGTGGTCGGACGGGGCCGACGACGTGCCGTCTGATCCGTCGGAAGGCGGCAGTAGCGACTCGGCTGGTGGCCACCACTCGGTCGACAACGGGGCCGTTCCGCACGTCCCTGCCGCGAAACCGGGAGGTGACGACTGATGACGACGAGCACTGACCGGTCACGCATCGCGATTCCGCAGTTCGGCACGAAGGGGAAACTGTGGCTCGGTCTGCTCGCCGCGGTTATGCTCGGCGGACTGGCAGCCTGGGGCTATCAGCTCACGACGGGTCTGGTCGTCACGGGAATGCGCAACGTGTTCTCGTGGGGGCTGTACATCATGATGTTCGTCCTGTTCGTCGGGCTGTCGGCGGGTGGGCTCATCATCTCGAGTGCGCCGAAGTTCTTCCACTCGCACCGCTACGAGGGGTTCGCTCGGCTCGGCGTGCTGGTCAGCCTCGCGTGTATCACCGTCGCGGGACTGCTCATCCTCCCCGACATCGGCCGTCCGGAACGGCTGTACCAGTTCTTCACCTCACCGGACTTCCGGTCACCGATGGTCTGGGACTTCGGTATCGTCCTCCTCTACGGCCTCTTGAACGTCTGGTATCTGTGGCTGCTGACCAGACGTGACCTCGCTGCTCGGGGGTCGCCGCTGGCCCTCGGTGTCGAAGACACCGAAGTCGGCCGTGAGCGCGACCGCACGCTCATGTTCTGGACGGCCGCAGTCGCGCTGCCGACTGCCGTCGCACTCCACTCGGTGACGGGGTGGATCTTCGCGACGCAGATCGGTCGCGGTGACTGGTTCAGCCCGCTCGTCGCCCCGGTGTTCATCGCCAAGGCGCTCGTCTCCGGGCTCGGGCTGTTGTTGGTCGTGTCGGTCCTCGCCGACCGGCTGACGAACTTCGAGGTCGACCGCGAGGAGCTCACGAGTCTCGGCAAGATACTCGGTATCTTCCTCGCGTTCCACGTGGTCTACCTGCTCGCAGCCGAGCGACTCCCACACGCCTGGGCCGACCACTTCGAGTTCTGGGCCATCACGAGCAGTTTCCTCATCGGTGAGTCGGCGTACTTCTGGCTGTGGACGGTCGTCGGCGGGGCAGTTCCCCTCGCGATGCTGGCGATTCCACGGCTTCGCAAGCGTGTGGCAGTCATCTTCACGGCGAGCGCTCTCGCCGTCTTCGGCACGATGTTCGAGGGCGTTCGACTGGTGTTCACGGGCTACGACGTTGCCAACATCGACCTCCCGCCGGGCATCTCGCTCGGTGGCGCGTATTCGGGCATCACGACCGACGTCTGGGCGACTGCAGGAGCTTACACCCCGACGCTGGTCGAGGTGGCTGTCACCCTCGGCATCGTCGCCTTCGGCGCACTCATCGTCACCCTCGGTCTGAAATACGTCCCGATCCAGCGAGCTGACGAACAGGCATCGTACGTGACTGACGGCGGCAGCGAGGAAGGCCGATGACCGAACAGACGAACGCACCCCGCGAGCGGGACCGACCAGCCGCACTCGACACCGAGAGCGACGAGCTCCAGTCGGCGGTCGCGGCGACGTACGCCGTTCTCGCCGAGTGCTGGCGGGAGCCGACCGAGCAACTGGTCGAGGTCGCCCACGCTGGTGAACTGGCCCCCGTCGTCGGCGACGTCGGGTCGGTGGACCTTCGAGACCTCCGAACCGAATACACCCGGCTGTTCATCGGCCCGGCGGGACCACCGTGTCCGCCCTACGAGAGCGTCTACCGCGACGGTGAAGCCCCGGACGAACTCGGGCCGGTCAAGGGACCAGCCACGATGGCGGTCACGCGCTGGTACCGGGAGTTCGGCGTCCAGCCCGCACCGGACCACCCGGACCTCCCGGACCACCTCGCGACGGAACTGGAGTTCACCGCCTACCTCGCAGAGCAGGGGTTCGACGACCGACTCGACCAGTTCCTCGACGAGCACCTCAGACAGTGGGCCGACGAGTTCCTGACGCGGGTGGAACGAGAGACGCGTGAACCGTTCTACACGGCGCTCGCAGAAACGACCCGAGAGGTGGTCCATCAGTAGACGGCCTCCGGGTTGCTCGCCGGAACCCCCCGAGACAACCCAGGTGTATGTCCCATGACCACTCACGAACGATACGTGTACGAAGTCACGTACGATGTCGTCGACCCCCACCGTGAGGAGTACGAGACGTGGCTTCCGGAGACGACAGAACAGTGGATACTAACCCCGACCGTCGCCGGCTTCAGCAGCGAACAGAGCGTGACGGACGAGAGCCCAGAGATGCGTCTCCGGCTCGAATTCGAGACGCTCGCCGACTGGCTGGTGTTCGTCGAATCAGATCCGTTCACGCACCGCCTCGAACAGCTCCAAGATATGACAGATACACTGACGACGCACCTCTGGAAACCGACCGCAATCTCACTGAACCCGACAGCCGACGGCGGCGTCTCGATGGCTGCACACACCTCGGGAGTCCACGATGACTGACGTCGCCCCTCGCGAGGTCTTACAGACCGTAGACGACCCGCAACTCGGCACGGACATCCTCTCGCAGGGGCTCGTGACCGACGTCACGGTCGAAGACGGCGTCGTGTCGGTTTCGGTGGCACTCGGCGCACCGCACGCCCCAGTGGCGAACGAGATCAGCCGTCGTATCGAGGGGGCATTCGAGGAGCGAGGCGTCGAGGCAGTGGTCTCGACGGAGCCCGAAACGGCAGGGCACGAAGACGGCGGTCCGCTCTCCGGCGTGAAGAACGTCATCGCAGTCGCGTCTGGCAAAGGTGGGGTGGGGAAGAGCACCGTTGCGGTGAACCTCGCTGCCAGCATGGTCCGTCGTGGCGCACGCGTCGGCATCCTCGACGCCGACGTGTACGGCCCGAACATCCCCCGGATGCTGGACGCCCGTGAGCGACCGGACGTGACCGAGGACAAGCACCTCGTCCCAGTCGAACGCCACGGGCTTTCGGTCATGAGCATGGAGTTCATCACCGAGGGGGAAGGGCCCGTCATCTGGCGCGGTCCGATGGTCGACAAAGTCATCACCCAACTGCTCGACGACGTCGCGTGGGGAACACTCGACTATCTCGTCGTCGACCTTCCCCCGGGAACGGGCGACACACAACTGACGCTCCTCCAGCGTGTGCCCGTGACCGGCGCGGTGGTCGTCACGACGCCGCAAGCGGTCGCTGTGGACGACGCGGATAGGGGCATGCAGATGTTCAGCGAGTACGACACCCCCGTCCTCGGCGTCGTCGAGAACATGAGTGGGTTCGTCTGCCCAGACTGCGGGTCAGAACACGACATCTTCAACAGCGGTGGCGGACAGGCGTTGGCCGAGAGCTTCGACTTGCCGTTCCTCGGGAGCGTACCCCTCGACCCCGAGATACGGACGCGCGGAGACGACGGACGGCCGGTCGCGTTAGACGAGACGACAGAGACGGGCCGGGCGTTTCACGAACTCACGGCCGCCGTCATGGACAATACCAGTCTGGTGCACCGACGAGAACGGTCTGACGAGTGAGCCAGTCGCTCGTCGCACCGGCCGTTCGCACGGGTAGGTGACGTGCCTCCGATCGAATCGAAACCATCTCCCGCCACGGTCATTTAAACCGCTTAATTATTCGGGGTTACACACAGCGTCGCTGGGCACCAACGTTTCGCCAGTGAGCACCAATGAACTCACCAGACGCTCATCCCCAAGAGATTCCCTCACTATCCACCCCGATTACCGTCTCGGGCGACCGACGTCTGTCGCTGTCCGGTGACGCGCTGTCGGCGCACCCTATCGAGACACGGACGGTCACGGTCAGGTGCGCGTCGGGGACGCGCCACACAGCGACGTGGGCGGGCGTTCCGGTACTCGAACTGCTCTCTGCCGCCGCCGTCCCAGGTGAGACGACCCACGTGGTCGTCGAAAGCGACGGCGGCTATCGTATCTGCGTCGATATGTACGCGGCGCTCGACGGCTTGCTCGCGTTCTTCCGGGACGGAACGCCGATTTCGGAGCACCAGCCGTACGAGACGCGGTTCATCGCACCCAGTATCGACGGCGCTCGAACGGTGAAAGCCGTCACCCTGCTGGAAGCACGGTCCTTCTCTGCGGGCGCTGACCCGGAATCGGTCGAACGGATGTCTCGGGAGGAAGAGTACTCCGCATGAGGAGCGAATCACCCGACGTGACTGGCGTGGTTCTCGCAGGCGGGGACAGCCGCCGATTCGACGCCGGAGACAAAGCACTCGCCACGCTCGACGGCGAGACGTTCATCGAACGAGTGCTCGGTGAACTCCGCGCCTCGACGGCACAGCCCCCGATTGTCGCGGTCCGAACCGAGACACAGCGGAAGCAACTTCACAGGACAATCTCGCCGTCGTGGGACGGGCGCTTCGTGCTGGACGACGGCAGTCTCACGGGACCGCTCGCTGGACTACTGTCGGCGTGCGAGACGGCGTCGACACCGTGGATATTCGCAGTCGGGTGCGACATGCCGCTCCTCGATTCGAGAGCAATCGATGAAGTATGCGTCCGAGTTCCACGAGACGCCGAGCGAGCGCCCGAAGCAGTCGTTCCAGTCTCACAGCACGGACGACGCGAACCACTGCACGCGGTATACCGGCGCTCTGCAATCGTCAACTGCCGAAGGCACCTGTCGAACGGGGATAGCTTCAACGCGCTCCTCACCGCGCTTGACGACGTCGATTACGCCGTTCTCGACGAACTACCGCAACTGGTCCGGCTATCGGTGACGAACGTGAACACGCTCTCGGAACTCGAACGCGTCGCAACGAGCGTCGAGGGGGAACGAAGTGACTGATTCGCACTCCAAGGGTACTCGTCGGGCCTTCCTCACGACGACGGCTGGGCTCGCGACGATGGGTGGTTGCCTCGGGTGTTCCGGCTCGGCGTCGACCGTCTCGGTCCTCGCGGCCGGGAGCCTTCAGAACGCGCTCACGTCCGACTTCCGGTCGCAGACCGACGCTCACGTCGAAGTCGAAGCCCACGGGTCTGCACGTGCCGCCCGCATGGTTGCCGAGGGCCAGCGCGACCCGGACATCGTCGCGCTCGCCGACCCGGTGTTGTTCTCGTCCCCCCTCGACGCGGAGTGGTATGCGACCTTCGCGAACAACGCGATCGTCCTCGCCTACAACTCCCAGACGCCGAGCGGAAAACAGATACAGAGCGCCGAGACGTGGTTCGCCCCGCTTCTTCGCGAGGACGTGCGCCTCGGTCGCACCGACCCGGACCTCGATCCGCTCGGATACCGAACGCTGTTCACACTCGCTCTCGCGGTTGACCACTACGATAGGCCCGCGTTGGCCGACGAGCTCCTCTCTCGGACCCAGATCTATCCCGAGACGCAACTGCTCGCACAGTTCGACTCCGGGAGCGTCGACGCAGCGTTCGTCTACCGGAGCATGGCGGTCGAACGAGAGTATCCCTACGTCGAACTCCCCGCGGCCATAGACATGAGCGACTCCGACCACGCGGCATCGTACGCGTCGATGTCGTATTCGTTACCCGGCGGCACTGTCGTCCGGGGAGCACCGATTCAGTACGCCGCGACCCGCCGGACGCAGACAGAGGCTGCGACCGACTCGTTCGATGCACTCGTCGAATCGTCAGCTCGGTATCTCGAATCGCACGGCTTCACCGTCACCGACGCACATCCGGAGTACGTGGGCGATGTCCCGACGTCACAGTAGCCGTCGCTGGCACCGCTCCAGCGACGCGGCCGTCACTACCGGATTGCGAGGAATCACGCTCGTTCTCGCCTGTGTGCTCCTGCTGTACTATCTCGTACCACTCGTCACGCTCTGGGTTTCACAGTCGCCAGGTGAGCTACTCGGAAACCTCACCCGCGACTACGTCGTGACAGCGGCGACCAACTCGGTCCTCGCCGCGTCGGTGAGTACGATGGCCGCAGTCGTGTTCGGCCTCCCACTCGCGTACTGGCTCTCTCGCACGGATTTCCGCGGCCAAAACGTGGTTCTCACCGTGGTGATTCTCCCGCTCGTCTTGCCGCCCGTCGTGAGCGGGATGCTCCTCCTTCGAGTCGTTGGACCCGCAGGGATCGGAACTCTCGTCACAATCCCGTTCACCCGCTCGTTGCTCGGCGTTGTCATCGCTCAACTCTACGTCGCGTCCCCCTTTCTCGTAGTCACCGCGAAGACGGCGTTCGACGGCGTCGACAGGCAACTCGAGGCGGCGTCGCAGTCTCTCGGCAGAGGAAAGCTGTCGACGTTTCGACGCGTGACACTCCCGCTCGCTAAGCCTGGAATCATCGCCGGCGTGACACTCACTTTCGCCCGTGCAATCGGCGAATTCGGCGCGACCCTCATGATGGCGTACTATCCGCGGACGCTCCCCGTCCAGATTTGGGTCTCGTACCTGTCGACGGGTCTCGACGCGGCACTTCCGGTCGCGCTCGTCCTCCTGACGATTGCCGTTGGGACAGTCCTGTTGATTTACACCGTTGGAACGAATCCGTGGCAGTGATTCTACCGTGTGACACCCAGTGAACCCGCTCGAAGTCACTCGAGGTGCACCTTCACTGTCCCCACGATTCGTAGCGGACGGACACCGCCGAAATGGTTATTCTCTCGCTGCTACAACAACATTCATGGCCGATACAGCCGAAAAACCGGAAGAGCTCCCGTCGATTGCGGGGAAACTGGCTGAACAGCATCCCGAGGTCTGGGAAGAGTACGCCGACCTCGGGAAGGCCTGCTCTGAGGCCGGGCCGCTCGACGATGACGCGAAGCGGCTCGTTAAACTCGGGCTGGCTGTCGGGGTGCAGTCGGAGGGTGCCGTCCACTCGCACGTCCGTCGCGCACTCGACGAAGGAATCGATCCCGAGGAGTTGCGCCACGTCGCGATTCTGTCGATTCCCACGATCGGATTCCCGAAGGCGATGGCCGCGCTGACGTGGATTGAAGACTTAACGGAGTAATATCTCGAAACCATTCATACCCTGAGACCTTGACGGAGACGACTCCTGTCTTCGACACTGGTTACTTATTTCCCATTGGCTCCGGCTCGTAACTTGCGGACCGACGGTATAGTATTGCGATATGTAGTTTATCCCTCGGCGTAGGAACTGTCGTCCCCCGCGCACCTCGGTCACCGTGGCGACTCGCGTTCGAACGCCCTCTCAACGCTCGCCGAACGCGTGACGGCGGTCGCCCCCGGGCGAACGGGAGCGGAGAAACGGGATTCAGGGCGGCGCGAACGATGGGGTGCCTTGCGGGACGGGACACTCGGTGTTCGGGTGCCACACGACCCACTCGGAGTGAGTTACTACACTGTTGTTACTCTTTCGCAGGGGAGTCACGTTCTCCGACGGGTGACTACTGCTGGGCCGGAATGGACGCCGACAGCAGGTGGTCGAACACTTTCCGTTCCGCCTTTCGGAGGTGCTGGTGGAACGTCGGCGGCGCGACGTTCAGCGACGCCGCGACTTCCTCGCCGGTGCTCTCTCGCGGCCACTCGAAGAAACCGGAGTGGAACGCGGCCTCCAGCGCCTGATGTTGGCGCTCGGTGAGTTCGGCGGTCATCACACGCTGCACCCGAGTCGGTGGATGTTTCAGCCGCGTAATCTGTCGCTGCTTGAGTAGCCGAGCCGTCGGATACACTTCCCGGACGCGGTCGATTATCCGACGGACCTCTCCCGTCGGGGGCGCGTGGATGGTCATGCTGAAACCGCCGTCCTCGATGACCGCCCGTTCGACGGACCCCCCGACGGACGCCACGGCCGACAGGACGGGGGGGTCGGACAGACGCGCCTCGAACCCGCCATCGTGGAACGTCACCGTCTCCCAGTGCGGGCGGTGCTCCAGCACGCTGCGGACGACGTCCGCGCCGTCACCCGTCGTCGTCCCGAACAGGAGGTACGACCCGCTCTCGACGGGAATCGCGTGGTCGAAGGTGACGCGCCCGTCCGTCGCGTCGACGACGTTCAGCGTCGTGAAGAGGTCCGGAACCTCGAAGGCGAGTTCGACCACGTCGTCGCTCATCAGCGCTCGCTTCCGTTCGGCCGCGGCGATGGCGTGACCGACGACTTCGCCGAGTTGCCGCATCACCGACCGCTCTTCGCCCTCGAACGCTCCCGGTCGCTCGCTGTAGACGTTCAGTACGCCGTAGGTCGCGTCCTCGTGGACGACGGGGATGGCCGCCGACGAGCGGAAGTCGTACCGTTCGACGTGGTCGCGCCACGGGTCGTGGCGGGCGTCGGCCGCGACGTTCTGCGTGGTCTGCACCTCGCCCGTCCGTATGGCCCGTCCCGTCGGTCCCTCGCTTCGCTCGTCGTCCGGGTCGACCGAAATCGTCACCCCGTCCAGATAGCCCTCGACGCCCGCCTCGGTCCGGAGGTCCACCGTCTTCGTGGCCGCGTCGACGTCGCCGACCCACGCGAACGAGTAGGACTCCGACTCGGCGAGGCGCGTGCAGACCGTCTCCTCTATCTCCCCGCGCGTCGACTGTCCGATGACCGCGTCGGTCGTCTCGCGGACCACTTCGTGGAGGCTGTTGAGTGCCGCGAGTCGCTCTCTGCGGCGTTCGAGTTCGCGCTCCCGGTCGTGACGCGCGATGGCGGACGCGAGGATGTTGGCGACGCTCTGGACGAAGTTGACGTCGTACGTGGTGAACTCCGTCGACGACCGATTGTGCGTGCCGAGGATTCCCCACGGGTCGTCGCGGGGGCCGATGACCGTGCTGACGCCGCTCCGAACGCCGTGGTCCGTGAGCAACGACGGTCCGCCGAATCGCCGTTCGGTCGCGAGGTCGGTCACGACGACGGGGCCGTCGGCTCGGAGCGTGTGGGCCGCCTGCGAGTCGTCTCCGTCCGCCGAGACGCGCGCCGTCCCGACCAGTCCGTCGTCCCATCCCACGCCGCTCCGAAGCAGCAGTTCGTCGCCCGACTCGTCGAGGTCGAGCACTTTACACAGGTCGCTGTCGAGGGTCTCGGCCACCAGTTCCGCCGCCTCGGCCAGCAACGCGTCGATGTTGCGGTCCTCGAGTGCGCGCCGACCCAGGTTCGTAACGACCGACTGCTGGTGGACCCGTCGCTGGAGTTCGTCCTCGCGTTCGAGGCGGTCGGACACGTCGCGGACCACCCCGCACCGGCCGTACCCGTCCTCGACCGAGTACGCCGCGAGTCGCGTCTCACACGGTACCCGTCTGCCCGCCTTCGTCTCCACGTCGAGGTCGATTCGCGTCGATTCGCGTTCGCCGGCGACTATCGCTCCGACCTTCGACTCGGCCTCCGGCGTTATCTCGTCGTCGTGAACCATCGTCGCGTGCGCTCCCAGCAGTTCCTCGCGGTCGTACCCGGTCAACTCGCAGAACCCGTGGTTGACCGCGACGAACCGGGCGTCCTCGTTCACCGCGTAGATGCCGTCTTCGACCGTCTCCACTATCGTCTCGTACTGCGCGCGGTGTTCCCGGAGTTCCCGCTCCCGCCGCTTCCGCTCGGTCACGTCGCGGTACACGGCCGCGCGGCCGCCGGCGAACGTCCCCGCCGTCACGCGCTCGCTTCTGCGTTCGAGCCACCGTTCGGTTCGCTCTCCGCTCGGAGTCACGCGGCACTCGACCCGGTCGCTGCTCTCGGCACCGCCCGCCGCCAGAACCCGGTCGACGAACGCCTCGGCGTCGTCGAGGGTCGGTGCAACCTCGTCCACGACGAAATCTCGTTTCTCCCGCCCGACGACTCCCGTTCGGTCGACGCCGAAGTACCGCTCGACGGCCGCGTTGGCCCACGCGACGGTGGACTCCGAATCGAAGACGACCACGGCGGCGCCGACGTCGACGCCGTCGAGAACGCCGCCCGCCACGGTCCCGGCGTTCGCCGCCGCGTCGTCGCCGACGTGCGTCGCCGCCGACTGCGTGGGTCGCCACCAGACCCGGGCGTTCGCCCCCACCTTCTTGGTGGCCAGGCGGTCGCGTTCGGCCAGTCGGTCCAGTCGGTCGTACGCGCTTCGGCGCCCGACCTCCAGTCGGTCGGCCACCTCCGTCGTCGTCACCGGGTCTCCCGTCTCCTCGAACAGCGCGAGCGTCTCTCGGAGCGCGCCGGTCAGCGAACTGTCGGTCACGAGGCGGGGTACGATGGCGACTCACTTCATGCCTCCGACGACGGAGCCTTTCCGTTCGTGACCCGCGCGATACGACCGCTCACCGTGATATATGACCGACAGAATCGACTTCCCGCGGAGAACGCTCCCGCTACCCGACCGTCGAAACCTAATATGTTATAGATAGCTCTTAACCGGTCGTGATGATTCTGCAGTGATACACGTCGGAGCGACTCCGACTACATTCCCATCATGGCCTCGTCCCCGAACGAACCAACGGCTCTCGCAGCGGTTACGAGCGAACTCTCGGCGAACGAACGACACCGACTGTTGTCGGCCGAACGACGGCGACTGACGCTCGACGTCGTCACGAACCGCTCCACGTCCGTCAGTCTCGACGCCGTCGCACGCGTGGTTGCGGACCGCGAAACCGACGCCGACGTCCCGGACGACGAAACCGTCGAACGGGTGGCGATTTCACTCCACCACGTCCACCTCCCGAAGTTACACGACGCCGGCGTGGTCGAGTACGACACCGAAACGAACCAGATAGCCTGACTCGGTCGCGAGACCCGCGACCGGAGTCGGGAGTCCCCGCTGACCGCCCTCTTCTCGAACGAAATACCCGGTTTCGACGGACCGAGCGAACGTCCTCACGAATCGACGTTCTCAGTCGAACGTCATCCCGTAGCCCCACTCCTCGAGGTGTTCCTCGGCTTCGTCGAGGTGGTCGAGGCCCACCATCACCAGCGCCTCCCGGAGGTCCGTCAGCGAGACGTCGCCGTCGAAACGGTCCTCCAACTCGCGGAGGGCGTCTCGCTCCGCGGTCTTCGTCTCGGACTGGAGAAACAGGGGGACGCGACTCCGGCCGTCTTGAACCCCATCGCGGCGGAACTTGTACGGAATCTGTATCGACTGCCTTCGTTCGTCGGCCGTCGTCTCCGTCTGGTCTGCCGTCCCGGCATCGTCCGTCGTCTCTGTCGACGTCGAACCGCTCTCCGTCTCGTCGTCCGCGTCGTCCGTGACCGGGTCGTCGTCGGCGAACGGGTCCTCGCCGGCGCCTTTCTTCATCCCGGTCATACGGTCATCACCTCGTGGTCCACGTCGCCCGGTTCCGGCGGGTCGGGTGCTTCGAGGCCGACTTCGGACTCGAGGTGTCGCGCGAGGCGGTCGAACTGCGCGAGCGTCTCGACCTCGTAGTCGCGGCGACGCTCCCGGTGTTCGCGGACGTACTCGAACGCCGAACACTGCTGCATCCAGCAGCCTTCCATCATCGACGCCCGTTCGCCGACGATTTCGGGGATGGGGTAGTCGATTTCGTCGAGGATGGAGCGCTGGTCGCGCGTGTTCTTGAAGCCCATCGGAATCGCGGCGAGGACGCCGACTTCGACCGCCAACTGCTCTTCGAGGCCGACGACGAGCGACTCCAACCCCTCGACGGCGGCGCGCCCCTTCGCGCTCGGTTCGACCGGGATGACGAGCGACCGCGTCGCGTTGATGGCGTTGTAGAGGTGCGGTCCTTCGGTCGCGGGTGGGTCGCAGATGAGCACGTCGTACGTGTCGGGGACGCCCGCCTCGCGGAGGACGCGCAGCAGTTGCGCGTGCATCCCGAACGCCTCGCCCATCGCCTCCGACTGCTCTTTCTCTCGCTGGAGGTACTCCGCGAGGTCCGACAGCATGTTGTGTTCCGGGACGATGTCGACGCCTTCGACCGTCCGCACCAGGTCGTCGAACTCTCCCTTCGGTCGCCGAATCATGTGCCGGACGACGTTGTCGACCGACTCAGTTCGTCGACCGTCGACGCCGAACAGGCGCGAGAGGTCGCCGTCCTGTGGGTCGAGCGGTACGACGAGCGGTTTCAGGCCCGCGCGAGCGTGCGCCACGGCGAGGTTCGCCGCGGTCGTCGTCTTCCCCACGCCCCCGGCCTCGCTGTACGTCGAATATGCCAGCATCGTCGTGTACATTACGACAACTCGTCTTTAATGTTCGTCAGACAAACTCGTGAACACTCTTGATGAATGTATGTAGTGGATGAATGCGGTGAACACAACTAGTGAATATCACCGAGGCCGCTCTCCTACCCTATTCGGCGAGGCACGCCGGTGATTCCGCGAGAACGCCGTCGAACGCCGTTCAGAGTCGGTATCGGGGAACGCCGAGACCACCGCACACGGATTCACGGGAGTCACGTCGGTACCGGAGTCCTGCGATGAACGAATACGGTGAACATCCTCGCTGAACACGTCCGACGAACGAACTGTCCCGGTGATCCGCTACAGGTGGAATACGTCGTGAACGACGTTCGAGAATCTCACCACCGAACCACTGTCGCGAACACGTCCGCTGAATCATGTGAATGAATACACTTGATGAATACAAACGGTGAACACAAACAATGAACACAAGTAACGAATACAACTGATGGACGAAACACGTGGACGCGGAGCACGAACACACGGCGCGAGCATCTCGTCGAGGAGTCCCGCCGGTGCCGTCGTCACCGCCGCGAACGACACGGCGACGGGAGAAGAGTCAGCGGGGGTCGCGAGTGGCCATCGAACGCTCGCTACGACTCGATTCGACGGGAGTCCGGGTCGTACTCGACGACGCCGGCGTCGTGCAACTTCGGGAGGTGGACGTGGTGGAGCGAACTCGCCACGCGCGTCAGGACGGCGTCGTCCGCGGCGTCGAGTTCGTCGTCTCGCGTCGCGATTTCCGCCGCGAGTGAATCGAGTGCGAGGGGACCGCTCCGGTCGTCGAACACGTCGAGCAACTCCCGGCGTCGTTCGGCCGAGAGCAGTCGGTACCAGTCTCTCTCCGTCACGTGGTCGGGCCGTTCGTACTCCGTCGCGAGTTTCGGTACTGTGTGGCTCATGGGAGGCGCTTCGTCGCTACTGTCATCCAGTCTCCGGGGCCTCCTAAGGAACGTCCCTAACGAGTTAGGTACCTGTCGTCGCCGAGGACGAAATATTTCGTCGCCAAGGAGTAAACGTCGTGTCACGACGGCCCCTGTCGGTTGGGGGTTCCGGTCACCTCGTCTCTCGGTCCGGTTCCGTTTCCATCGACGGAACTTTAATATACCGAGGCAGTGCACCTTCAGGAAATGGAATCCCGACCGCTGACGGACCCGCTCAGACAGACCCTCGACGCGTTCGGGGCGGTCGGTGAACCGGTGACGACGCCCGAAGTGGCCGAGCGTCTCGACATCGGCCGCCGAACCGCGTACGCTCGGCTCGAACGACTCGTCGAGGACGGACGGGTCGAGACGAAGAAGGTGGGAGCGAACGCCCGGGTCTGGTGGCGACCGGTGGGCGACGCCCCGACGGCGACGCTCGGCCCGTCGACCGCGGCCGATTCGCTCGTCGGCGAGGTGCTCGACGACGTCGAAGTCGGGATCTTCGTCCTCGACGAGTCCTTCGACGTCGTCTGGGTCAACGGCGCGACCGAACGCTACTTCGGTCTCGACCGGACGGCGGTTCTGGGGGCGAACAAGCGTCGACTCGTCACCGACCGCATCGCTGCGACCGTCGAGGACTCGGCGTCGTTCGCGGACACCGTGCTGGCGACGTACGACGACAACAGTTCTCCCCAGGAGTTCGAGTGTCACGTGACGGCCGCCGACGAACGCGAGGAGCGGTGGCTCGAACACCGCAGCGAACCCATCGAATCGGGCACGTACGCGGGCGGTCGGGTCGAACTCTACTACGACGTCACCGAACGGAAGCGGTCGGAACGCTCCCGTCGAGAGGACCGCGAGGTGTTCGAGTCGTTCGTCGAACGCGTCGACGAGTACGCCATCTTCACGCTCGACACCGAGGGTCGCGTCCAGACGTGGAACCGGGGGGCCGAGCGAATCAAGGGCTACGCGCAGGAGGACATCGTGGGCGAGCACGTCTCGACGTTCTACACGGCGGAAGACTGCGCCGCCGGCGTCCCGGAGGAGAACCTCGCGGCGGCGGCAGAGCGAGGTTCGGTCGAGTTCGAGGGCTGGCGCGTGGACGCGGACGGCGACCGGTTCTGGGCGAACGTGGCGATGTGGGCGATACGCGACGCGAACGGGGAACTGGAGGGCTACGCGAAGGTGACCCGGGACCTGACGGAGCGACGGGACCGCGAACGGCAACTGCGCCGCGAACGTGACCTCACGGACCGGTTGCTGGAGACGGCACCCGTCAGGCTCGCCATCTTCCGACCCGACGGGACGGTGGAGCGAACGAACGCCGTCGCCGGCAGGGAACTGGGCCTCGACGACGCCGAGCTAGAGACGCTGCGAGTCGAGGACCTCGACCTCTACGACCCCGACGGCGAGCCGATTCCGACGGCCGAACACCCGGTTTCTCGCGTCGTCGAGACCGGAGAGCCGGTCTCCGACAGGTTGGTCCAACACGACGGCTCCGACGGCACCCGGCGGTGGGTGTCGCTGACCGCGACGCCCCTGTTCGACGACGGGACCCTCGAACGCGTCGTCGTCGCCGGGAAGGACGTGACGGAACTGAAGCGGAAGGAACGGCGACTCGAACGCCAGCGGGACGAGTTGGACGCCGAACTCGACGAGGTGTTCGCGCGCATCGACGACGCCTTCTTCGCCCTCGACGAGGAGTTGCGGTTCGTCTACCTCAACGAGCAGGCGGTGACGCTCATGGACCTGTCGGGGGCCGGTCCGGTGGGCGAGCACGTCGGGAACGTCATCCCCACCGATACCGAGGTGGTGGCGGCGTTCGAGGAGGCGTTCGAGACGCAGGAGTCCGTCTCGGTCGAAGAGTACCACGCCTCGTTGGGCCGGTGGTTCGAGACGCACGTCTACCCGTCGGAGACGGGTCTGTCGGTCTACTTCCGGGACGTCTCCCGGCGGAAAGCCCACGAACGCGAACTCGAACGGTACGAGACCATCGTCGAAACGGTCCCCGACGGCGTCTACGCCCTCGACGACGAGGGTCGGTACGCTCTGGTCAACGACGCGTTCTGCGAGTTGACGGGGTACGACAGCGAGGACCTGCTCGGCCGCCGGCCGACGCTCGTCGAGGGCCGAGAAGTCCACGAACGGGCGAACGAACTCGGACGGGAGATACTTGCCGGTGACCGGGACGACGGGACGCTCCAGTACAGTCTCCAGACCGCCGAGGGCGGTGAAGTCGCCGTCGAGGGGAACTTCACCACCTACCGATACGGGGACGACGCGGCCGGTCGGGCCGGCGTCGTCCGCGACGTGACGGCACGGGTCGAACGCGAACGCGAACTCGAACGCCGGCGTGAGCGACTCCGAGCGCTCAACAGTCTCAACGAGGTGGTGCGGGGCATCGCCGAGGCCGTCATCGAGCAGTCGACGCGCGAGGAGATAGAGGAGACGGTCTGCGACCGACTCGCCGCGGCGGAGCCGTATCTGTTCGCGTGGGTCGGCGACGTCGACCCGGCCTCGCAGACGGTGTCGCTGCGGTCCGAAGCGGGCGTCGAGGGCTATCTGGACGGCGTGACGATTTCGGTCGACTCGGACGACGAACGCAGCGAGGGGCCGACGGGACGGGCCATACGGACGGGGGAAGTGCAGACCACGCGGGACACCGTGGCGGACGTCCGCCACGACCCGTGGCGCGACCACATCGAGCAGTACGACTTCCGGTCGTCCGCCGCGATACCGATAACTCACGAGGACACGCCCTACGGCGTGCTGAACGTCTACAGCGACCGCCCGGGCGCGTTCGAGGGCGAGGAGTACGAGATGGTCGGACAACTCGGCGAAATCGTCGGTCACGCCATCGCGGCCGTGGAACGCAAGCACGCACTGATGAGCGACGACGTGGTCGAACTCGTCTTCCAGATCGAGAACGTCTTCGAGTCGCTCGGCGTGGACGACGCCACGGACGCCCCGATTCGCCTCGAACACATCGTCCGGGTCGGCGACGACAAGTTCGTCTTCTTCGGACGGACGACTCCCGAGGGCGTCGGCACCGTCGAGGCGATGGTCGAGTCGGTGCCGTTCTACGAGTCCGTCACCGTCCACGACGGCGGCGACGAACGGCGGTTCGAACTCCGAGTGTCGGAGCCACCGGTACTCGCCGCCATCAGTACGCTGGGCGGCGGCGTCGCCGAGGCGGTCATCGAGGGCGGCGACTATCGGCTCTCCGTCCACCTCCCGCCGAGCGCCGACGTCCGCCGGGTGGTCGAGACGATGACGGACGCCTACCCGACCACGAAACTGCTGAAGCGCCGGCAACTGACCAAACACAGCCGCGCCGAGGAACGGCAGGTGAGCACGCTCACGTCCGACCTGACGGACAGGCAGCGCACCGCGCTGGAAACCGCCTACTACGCGGGATTCTTCGAGTGGCCGCGGGCGGTGACGGGCGAAGACGTCGCCGAGTCTCTGGGCGTGAGTCCGCCGACGTTCCACCAGCACCTCCGCAAGGCCGAGCGGAAGATGTTCGACGCGGTGTTCGGTTCGGGGATGCGCGAGTCGACGTGAGTGGCGACTGAACGGATGTCAGCCGCTCTCGCCGGGGCCGAGGCCACGGATTCGTCCCGACTCCCGGAGTAAATCTCATGTCGCTATACGCTCGCTCCTCGCAGTGGGAGTTGAGACTCTCGGGTTGAGCGGGGCTGTGATGCGTGGTCTTGGACGAATCGGCGAGCGGAACCTGACTTAGAACACTCTCGAAACGCGTCGAACTGGAAACTAATTCGGAGTGTTTCCGACACCTCGGACAGTGTAGCCACTTCGACGCCGCGCTAATACGGGTCGAGCTCCTTCACTATCCGAGTCCCGTTTCTTGTTTTAAATCGGCAGTGTATTGTCGGCCGTTACGGTCGCCGAACGGTCGTACTCACCGGTCAACTCGACCTGTACGAACAATCCTCCGCTCGCCAGACCGAGTACAGCAGGCAGGCGAATTCGAAGTAGAAGAACCGTCGTCCGAAGTCCTTCGATGCCGTCGCCGTCACGAACCGCTTAATGCACTTGTAGCCACTCTCGATTTCCAACGGTGTCCGTACTCCGCGAGGTGTCCGCTCCCTCGATTCGTCATGAACACCGAACACTGTCGCTGGTCGTCGTACTCTGAGTCCTCTTTCTGTCGGTCGGTCAGCGTCGTCTCGTCCCATTCGTTCTGCCCGAGATGGTGCTTGCGGTCGGCCTCGTCCCGGTCTTGGCGCCGTCAGGGAACTCCGCTCGTACAGTGGGGTGAGTCGTATGCTGGCAAGTCGACGTGTGGACGCTGAGCGATTTGTCGAAAAGTTCGTTCGCGTCCAATCGTCGAACCGAATCGCAATCTCTGGTCTGTGAGCCCTGGATGAGACCGCTCCATATGGAGTCGATTCGATAGCTGTACGAAGATTCGAGGATTGGACGCGAACGGCTTACTAAGAGTGTCTTAACCCTCTATTCGCAATGGCAGAACGCAACGACCGCCACGTCGAAGAGAGCGATTCGAAACCGAGGGGAAGCTAATCATGCGGGTTCCCGTCCCGAAAAACAAACTCGTCGCTTTCACACTCGTAGGTGCGCTCCTCACAGCAGGCGTCACCGGGGCCCTTGCGCTGCCCGGTGGCGGCCTCGCGCAGGTTGGCGAGCAACCTGACGCATCAGGTACGACCGCGTCGGACGCATCACAACAGACCGCTGCTACTCCAACGCCGAATCAGGACTTCACCCCAGCAGTCCAGACACAGTCCGGATACGAGGACGAGGAACACGAGGAGTACGAAGAAGACGACGAACACGAAGAAGAATACGAAGAGGGACACGGAGACGACGAATACGAAGAGGGACACGGAGACGACGAACACGACGAGGACGAGTGACCGAGATGATAGGCTCACTCGCATCGGTCTACGAACGGTTCGGGGACGCCCACCGCGAGTTCGACTGTTGTGACACGACGTTTCGAATCCAGACGACAGGCATTCGGGCCGACGCTGCGGTGACTGCGGCTCGAGAAACGGCGGCGTCACTTGAAGCACAGCTGAACGCCTTCGATGAGACAAGTGCTGTCAGCCAGCTCAACCGCGAAGGCGAGGTCGCGAACGAACACGTCGCCCGTATCGTCCGCCGTGGGCTCGAATACCACGACCGGACCGACGGGGTGTTCGATGTACACCAGGGTCGCGTCGAACACGACCTTAAAGCGTTCCTGCGTGGCGATAGCGACTCACTGCCGGCGACCTTCGACACCGGAACAGTCCACGTCGACGGCGCCACCGTCACCACCGACGTCGAACTCGACCTGAACGGGCTTGCCAAGGGATACATCGTCGACCGAACCGCCGAGACACTCGCGGGACTCGGCCGACGCGGGTTCGTCAGCGGTGGCGGGGATATGTCCCCACCGACGGGACCGGTCGCCATCGAGAGCCCGTACGGCGACGATACACCGCTGAAGATACTGGACACGGACTGGCCTGTCGCGACGTCCGGGGGATATCGACGCTCGCGAAGCGGCACGGACCACGTCTACGACCCGACCACCGAGACGGCCGGCTCTCGTCACGAGTCCGTCACCGTCGTGGCGCGCCGAGACTGCATGGAAGCCGACGCCGTAGCGACGGCTCTTGCAGTACTCCCCCTCGCCGAAGCACGCGAGTTAGCGGTGGAGTGGGAGGGACTGGAGGCACTCATCATCCACGACGGCGTCTTTCGTACGACTGAGGGGTTCGACACACATGTCATGGACGCATGAACAGCGGGTCACCGTCGTCGCGATCGTCGTCCTGGTCGTGGCGGTACCAGTCCTCTGGCAGATCGGTGACGTCCGTGCTACTCAGGCGACCGAAGAGAAACAGAGTGACCTGGTCAGTCAGACAGTCTCGTCGAGACAGGCACCAGCCGATTACGATGGCGATGGCATCGACGATTCCGCCGATCGGTGTCCGACGCGACCGGAGACGACGAACGGGTTCCAAGACTCGGACGGCTGTCCCGATGTCGTGGCGACGACGGGGGCGTCGTGATGTCGGCGATCGTCTGGTATCTCGATCGGGGTGCCGCGCTCGTCACGTATCCGACGTTGTATCTGGCGGTCCTCACGGGTATCATCTACAACATCGAATCGTTCGGTGTGCTCCACGAGGCGGCCCGGCGCGTCCATATCGAACTGTCCGTGTTCGCGATGCTCGTCACGTTGCTACACTCGGGTCTCGGCGTCATAGACGCGTGGTTCGTCGTCACCGGCCGGGTTCCAGCGCCGGCGTGCTCGATGCCGTACTTCCTCGGCGGCGTCGCCGTGGGCGCGGGGGCGCTGCTGATGCTCGTCGTCGCGGTGCTGGGCTTCACCGACGCGAAACGCTTCCAGCGACCGTGGGGGCCACGCGTCGTCCACTCGTTCGCGTACGCCGGATTTGCCTTCGGAACGATTCACGCGGCAGCGATCGGGACTGACTTGACGGGACTCGTCCGTCCCCTGCTGGGCCCCTCGGTGGCGTTTCTCGTGTACGTGCTCTTGTTGCGCCTGCTGGTGATTCGAAGGCTGCCGTCGGACACAACTCCGGGTTAGTAGTTGTCCCAGAGGCCCAGAATACGGTCGACGACTTTGTCAGTGAACGAGCGCCGGTGGACCGTGTAGAGGTAGTTAACCCGATCAGGATCGCTGACTTCGTAGACGACGCTCCGGCCGTCGCGCTCTTTCGTGACGAGGTCGGCCTCGGCGAGCCTCGAAAGATGCCACGAGACGGTCGACTGGGCTTTGTCGAGGCGGTCGCTCAGGTCAGTCGTCGAGAGCGGGCCGTCAGTGAGAAGATGTGCGAGAATGCGACGGCTGTACTCCCGACGAAGGGCGTTCATCACGACCTGATCGGCTTCGTCGAACTCGGCAGCCGGATAGTACCGCGTGTACTTGCCGTCGTCCGAGACATCGATCAGGCCCTCGTCGACGAGCCACCGGAGCTGATACTGGAGCGTCCCCTGCGCGTACTCGAGGTCGTCGAGAAGCGCGCGAAAGTGAACCCCCGGCGTGTCGGCTATCCGCTGGTAGATTGTCCGCCGAGAGGCCAGTTCGAGATCCGGATTCGACATTGCTCACTCCCGCGTCAAAGCGATGAAGAACGCCAGGAGGCCACCGAGAATCAGGACCGCACTCCCGTGTTCGAGCAATTCGAGCGTTGCGTACGGGAAATACGGGAGCAACGGATACTCGAGAAACACGATGAGTCCGTAGACGGCGAACATCGCGTAGCCGAGCGTGACGATTCGCATACGTCCATCGCGTTCCCGTCGCCATGCGAGGAAGCTGAGGACGCTGAGCCCTGCAGCGAGGACGAAGATACCGAGACTGACGTACTGTTCGAGGAGTTGAGCGAGTGGCATACGGTGCTATCTGTGCATACGGCCGGCGCGGCGTGCTCGGCGTTCGGAACAACTCAACCGACGGGGGTGGCAGGGAAAACGATTGGCGTTCAACCGTCGAATCTAAGCGGTCAGAAGCCACCGACACTTCGGGAGGTGCTTCAGACGATACCGCCGAGACGGTTTCCAACGGTGTCGGTGACGACCGCGGGGGCCAATTAAACACGAACAGTTCTGTCCCATTTATGAACCGCCGCCGAATCATCACGAGATCTCGACGGAACCCCCACAGAGAGCATACGAGCCCGCTGATGGCAGCCAAGAGACGACGGTCTATCCGGTCAATCGTCGAACCGCAACAGCCGTAACCCGTTCAGACTGACGAGGACAGTCGAGCCCTCGTGTCCGACGACTGCGAGGGGGAGCGGAATCCCCGTGGTGAGTATTGCGGTCAGCATGACAGCGATTGCACCGAAGGCGATCGCGAAGTTGACGTGCAGCGTGCGGCGGGCCTTCCGACTGAGCGCGAACGCGTAGGGAAGCCGACTGAGCTTGTCGGACATGAGTACGATATCGGCCGTCTCAAGTGCCACGTCGGTGCCCGCGCCGCCCATGCCGATACTGATGTCCGCCGTGGCGAGCGCCGGGGCGTCGTTCACCCCGTCTCCGACCATCGCCACGGTCTCGTGGCGTTCCCGTAGCGCCTCGATATGGTCGATCTTTTCCTCGGGGAGCAACTCGGCATACGCCTCGTCGATACCGAGTTCCTCCGCGGTATGTCGGGCGACGCGTTCGTTGTCGCCCGTGAGCATGACGATCTGTTCGACGCCTCGTTGCCGGAGTCGTTCGATGGTCTCTCTCGCATCGGACCGGATCGTGTCGGTGAACGCAAGCCAGCCCAGCACACTCAGTCGGCCGTCCTCCTCCCCGATCACGAGAACGCTCGTCTCACCGTTCTGTTCGCGGTCACGGACGGCTGCAAGACCGGTCTCGAGGCCGTCGATCGAGCGGCCGTCCAGTACAGTCTCGACGTAGCGTGGGTTCCCGATGTGGACCGTCTGACTCCCCACGGTCGCCCGGACCCCTTTACCGACGACAGCCTCGAAGTCACTAGCATCGGGGATCTCGATTGAACGGCCATTGGCGGCCTCGACAGTCGCCTCCGCGAGGTGGTGCTCCGAGCGAGACTGGACTGCTGCTGCGAGGGTCAACAGCCGATCCTCAGTCAGCGATTCAGTGGACCGAGTGCTGTTCCCGATCACGTCGCTTTCGACACCCCCGTCAGTCGACACGAGAGCTCCGTCACGCGCGTGCAGCTCGGTCAAGCGCGTGTTGCCTTCGGTGAGTGTTCCCGTCTTGTCGAAGGCGACGGCGTCGGTGTTGCCTGCGGTCTCGATGTGCTCGCCGCCCTTGAACAGGACGCCCTGTCGCCCGCCCGCGGAGATTGCAGAGAGTACCGCTGCTGGCGTCGAGATGATGATCGCACACGGCGACGCCGCGACCATGAGCGTCATCGCGCGGTAGAACGTCGGCTCGAAGGGGCGATTCATGAGCACCATCGGGACCGTGATCGCGAGCGCGGTCATCGCGAACACACCCAGCACGTAGGGCTGCTCTAAGCGGTCGAGGAGTTGTTGGGTCGGGGCTCGCTTCTCTTGGGCCTCCTCGACCATGCGGATGAGTCGGGAGAGCGCGGACTCGTCGGGTTCCCGCGTCACGCGCACTTCGAGGCTCCCCGTCTCGTTGATCGTGCCGCTGAAGATCTCGTCACCGGGTTCTTTCGGAACGGGGACCGACTCCCCGGTGAGCGACGATTGATCGACAGTACTCTCGCCGGATTCGACAACTCCGTCGAGCGGGATTCGGTCTCCGGGCCGCACGACGAACACGTCGCCGACCTCGACGTCGTCTATGTGTGTCTCCGTTTCCTCACCGTCGTCGAGAACCTGTGCGGACTCCGGCCGCATCTCGACGAGAGACTTGATCGCCGATCGCGAGCGTCCGATCGCGTACTCTTCAAGCACGCCCGACAACGAGAACAGGAACAACAGCATCGCGCCCTCGAACGGCGCACCGATGTAGAGCGCCCCGAGCGCAGCGATGATCATCAGGAAGTCGATCTCTATCGCAGGCTCCCGAAACGCCTCGATGCTCTCTTTGGCCCCGTACCAGCCACCGAACACGTAGGCGGCGCCGTAACAGCCCCAGACGACCCACGACGGTGCACCGACCCAGTTGCCCACCAGTCCGCCGACCATCCCGAGAAGCGTAATCGCGACGAACACGACCTGCCGGAGGATCTCTGGCCGCTCTGTCAACGCTGCGAGACGGTCCAGCGTGTCCGGCTTCGAACTCGAAGAGACGTCCATATCAGACATTACTTCCCAGAGAGGAAATAAGAGTTTCTAATCTACATATCCTTTTTTGGATTACCTAAATTCAGTTTGCCAAAACGTTAGGATAGCCTAAAGCCCGCGGCGTCCTCCCAAAATGTACGTAATGTGTAGTATTCGCTGACTCACCGCGACAGGGGGTTTCGGTAGGTTGTGAACAGCGCTGCCGATAGTGGTTCATTGGCTAGTAGATATTTTGCATCACGTCTTGAGAGACCGGCTCACCGACATGTAGGAGAGTTGTCACTCGACTACTGAGTTGTCTACGGGGTCTCGGTCGATAGTTCCGTTGAGAACCACTCACTAGACGTGTTGTTCGAGAACCGCATGGATTGAGACATCTAGTCTCGATACTGTCCCCGGCGGGGGCCGTCACTTCTGCTGTCTGCACCGTCGGCTCGGCCCTATTCCGCGGCGACGACGTGTGGGGACTCGGCGTCGGCTGTAACGGCGTCATCGACATCCTGCTGGAACCGCTGGACGAGACGTATCGCCCGGCCGTCGAGGCGTTCGAGGCGGGGCGAGGCGTGGGCGTCCTCACCGTCGTCGAGGCGACGGACGCCGACCGGGTCGCCGCCCGCGCGTACTACGACCCGGACGCCGACGAGTTCTCACTCGGCGAGTCGTTCCCGGCAGACGTCGCGGAACGCGTCCGCGAGGCGACCGCCGAACTCACGGCGCAGGGGCGCGCGGACACGTTCGAACATGGACGAGGCGTCGGTGTTCGTTGACGGTCTGGCCGCCCCGTCGGACCTCGTCGTCGTCGGCACGGGCCACGACGTCGGCCCCATCGTCGAGTTCGGCAAGCAGGCCGACTTCCGGGGTGACCGTCGTCGGCTTCCGCGGCGCGAACGCCCGCGCGGGCCGGTTTCCGGCGGCTGACGCCGTCGTCTCGACGTCGCCGGCGGGGATTCGCGACGCCGTCGACTTCGACGCGGAGACGTACGTCGTGGTGGCCGCGCACGACTTCGTGGACGACCGCCTCACCGCCGAGCAACTGTTCGAGACGGACGTGCCGTACGTCGGACTGACGGGGCTACGCGACCGGTTCGAGGAGATACTGGACGACTTCGACTCGGAGGGGCGGACGTTCTCCGCCGCCGACCCCGACCGACTCTACACGCCGGTCGGACTGGACCTCGGCGGCGGGTCGACGCAGCAGGTCGCCCTGAGCGTCGTCTCGGGGGTGCCGGCCGTCGAGAACGAGCGAACGCCACAGCACCTCCGGAGTCGCGCGGGCACGATTCGCGACCGAGTCGAAGTCCGGAGCGACGGCGGCCGCTAGCGAGCGACTGTCGGGTTCGGTCGGGAGCCCACCGAACGGGGGCGCGGACGCCGAGCCGGCGACTCACGGTCCGGCCCTGCGCCGCGGCGGACGGACCCGACGTCTCGGACTCGACGTGCGGCCGTTCCCGCGTCTACCGCTCGCCGAGTTCGTCGACGGTCGAGTTCTCCCACTCGCGCCGCCGTTTGAGAGCCTCGTAGCCCTGTTCGGAGAGCGCGTAGTAGTTCGTCCGGCGGTCTATCTCGCCTTTCTCGACGTACCCCTCCTCGACGACGGCGTCGAGGTTCGGGTAGAGTCGACCGTGGTTGATGTCGCCGATATCTTTCTGGAGTTCCTCTTTGACGTCCTGTCCGGAGGGTCTGTCCAGACCAGCGATGACGGTCAGGATGTCCCGTTGAAATCCCGTTAGCTCGAACAGTTGGCCTGTCATACAGGTTCGTGGACGGTAACAGTCAAAAATCATATGCCCATAACTCCTGAAATACGGGAGTTAGAGACTGTCTACTCGACTGACTACAGCGACGGATACTGAAATGGCCGCGACCCGGACGGACACCGACGGCCGCGAACGTCCGAATCGTTCTCGCACGAAAATATATCTGCACTGAGGTGACTGTTCGAGCGGACGTCCCGGTCTTCACCGACGGAACCACACCTGCGAACGCGCCGACGACCGGGCCTTCGGGCGAGTCAGCGACACGGGCGGCGTCGACGGGGAGCGACTCCACACTCCCGGCTTCGAGACGTTACAGCGCGGACGAACCGCGGTCACGCCGGTCACGGCGGCTTCCTGCGGCCGTCGCGTCGGAGAACGAGGGTGGAACCGAGGGGTCGACTCAGTCAGACGAGGAGCCGAACACCGTCGGCATCCGCGTGTCGGCGTGTTGGGAGAAGTAGTACGCGGCGACGACCAGTCCGACGACGCCGACGGGAAGGAGCGCCAGCGCACCGACGCCGTAACCGCTCGCGAGGAACAGTCCCGTCGCGACGGCCCCGCAGAGCACCGCGTACGGAATCTGCGTGTTCACGTGGTCGACGTGGTCCGCGCCGGCGAACATCGACGAGAGGACCGTCGTGTCGCTGATGGGTGAACAGTGGTCACCGAACAGCGAGCCGGTGAGGATGGCGCCGATGGCGCCCGGCAACGGCGCGCCGAGTTGGTAGGCCAGCGGAACCGCGACGGGGAACATGATGCCCATCGTCCCCCACGAGGTGCCGATGGAGAATGAGATGACGGCCGCCGAGATGAACACCACGGCCGGCAGTAGCGCCGGCGTGATGACGCCCTCGGCGATGCTGACGACGTACGGGCCGACGCCGAGCGACTCGCTGACGCCGCCGATGGTCCACGCGAGCGAGAGGATGGCGACGGGGAACATCACCATCTTGAACCCCTCGAAGATGGAGTCGCTGACCGCCTCGAGTTCGACGCGGGCGTGTCCGACGAGGATGGCCAACAGGAGCGCGCAGGCCGAGAAGACGCCCCAGAGGATGGCGTCGGCGGTGGCCGCCCCCTTCAGCGCTTCGACGGGGGCCTTCGAGGGCCACCCGCCGGAGTAGAGCAATCCGAACCCGGTGACGGCGACGAGGACGACGATGGGTGCCGCGAAGTACCACCAGCGAGCGTCCACGTGGTCGGGGGTAACGATGTCCTCTTCACGCGTCTCGATGAGGGGGTCGGCGTCGTCGGCGAGCACCTTCCCCTCCTCCTTCGCGCGTCGTTCGGCCCGCTTCATCGGACCGAAGTTCCACCCCATGAAGACGAGGATGAAGACGAGGGCGACGGCGAGGATGCTGTAGAAGCGGAACGGGATGCTCTGGAGGAACACCACGAACGCGCTCTGGTCGATGCCGAGTTGCGTGAACTGGTCGCGGATGAGGCCCACCTCGAATCCGACCCACGTCGAGACGACGGCGATGCTCACGACGGGGGAGGTGGTGGAGTCGAGGAGGTAGGCGAGTTTCTCTCGACTGATGTCGAACTGGTCGGTGATGGGCCGCATCACCGACCCCGTGATCATCGTACTCGCGTAGGAGTCGACGAAGATGAGCATCCCGAGGACGCTCGTTCCCAACTCCGCCTGTCTGCGAGTCTGGACGCGGGAGATGATGCGCTGTGCGAGCGCGTTCATCCCGCCCGAGAGGAATATCATCCCGAGCATCGCACCCGAGAGGAACGTGAACAACAGCAGTTTGCTGTTGAACGACGCAGTGACGCTGTTGATGACCAACTGGAGGGAGTGAGCCACGCCGCCGATCGGATTCCATCCCACCAGGATGGTCGCACCTATCCAGATTCCGGTGAACAACGAGAGCAATACCTGCCTGCTCACCAGCGTCAGCACGATGGCGAAGAGTGCCGGGAGCAGACTGATTATGCCATACGTTTCAGCGGGCATGACAAACCGTGGGAAACACTCCTCCGTGTTAAGGGTTTTAGCTTCGAGGCGGAATAATTGGATTATTGTAACTTACATTTATAAATCCTTGTGTATCGTTTTCATCCCACACTGTCGCCAGCGTCGCTGTCCTCGCGTCCGCGTCGGGTCCGACGGGCCCTACCGGGCCGGCGTGGTCACTCTGAGAACGGCGCAGACTCCCGTTCGGACTCGGCGGTCGCCGGAGCGTCGGACGAGACGACGCCCCTCACTGGGATATCGGCTGGACGGTTTCGGAGAAGTCGTAGCAGTCGTGGTCGGCGTGCAGACGGCGGCGAATCGCGTCGGCGTCACCGACCGGAACCGGTTCGAAGAACCGCCGGGTCTGTTGTAACTTCTCCCGGCAGGTCGGCGAGTGGGGGTCGCGTTCGGTTTCGACGCTGTGTGTCGTGTCTATCGTCGTGTCCGGACCGAAGCAGTGTTCGAAGGCACACTTCGCCCGCGGCGCGTGAAAGTCGTCCGTCACGAGGTGGACGCGACTCGGGTCGAGTCCGACGTCGTCCAACAACACCCGGGAGAAGTACGCGTTGCCGATAGTGTCGTAGGCGAACGGGTCCAGCACGATTCGGTCCGGGTCGACTCCGCGTCGGACCGCGTACTCGCCCATCACGCCGCACTCAGTTCGGTCCACCTCGGGGTTCGATTGTCCGCCGGTGCAGAGGAGGTACGACTCGTCCTCGGCGTCGAGCGCTCTCATCCCGCCGACGACTCGCGCCCGGAGTCGCGTGTGTATCTGCGGGGATTCGAGGCGGTGTCCGAGCACGACGACGACCATACGACGTTCTACATTCCCTGATATATAATATTTCTGTATATTCACGATTCAGTAACGCTCGCTCGAAGCGGAGTCCGTCCCCATCCGCCGGTGCCACGGCGGTAGCGCGGCCGCCGACGCACTCGTCGCCGCGTCAGTCGTTCGGTTCGAAGACCCGACGGGCGAAGCGGCGGACGGCGTCCGTGAAGAACGCGGGGTTGTCGACGTTCGAGGCGTGGCCGGCGGCGGGGACGACTCGCACGTCCACGTCGGCGTTCGTCAGTCGGGCGGCGAGTCGTTCGTGCATCTCGACGAGCACGTCGGGGTTGTGTTCGCCGTACAGGACGAGGGTCGGCGCGGTGATTCCGGCCACGTCGAAGTCGCTGTCCGGGAACGCCGCCACCGAGTCGGCAATCTTGACGAACTCCGCGTGGGGAATCCGCGGACCCGTCTCCATCACCCGCTGGATTGCGGTGCCGTCGCCGGCGACGCCCGGGGCGAGGCGGTTTCCGACCCAGGTCTGGAGTCGATTGAGGGTCGTGTAGCGAACGACGCCGTCCAGTCGTCCCAACAGACGGAGGTTCGCGAAGACGAGACGGGCACCGAAAGACAGTTCGTCCGCGGAGAACGTGTCAGCCAACACCAGGCCGGTGACGTTCTCCGGCTGTCTCGCCGCGTACACCTGTGCGATACAGCCCCCCATCGAGAGGCCGCAGAGGAGCGGTCGCTCCACGTCGAGCGCCGTGAGGAGGGCGTCGAGGTCGGACGCGTACAGTTCGACGTCGTACGATTTGCGGTCCGATCCGCCGGTCCGGCCGTGCCCGCGGACGTCGTACGCGATGGTCGTGTACTCCGAGAGCGCGTCCATCTGCGCGTCCCACTGGGCGGTGCTCGTGGCCATCCCGTGGACGAAGACGACGGGCGGGCCGTCGCCGCGCCGTACGTAGTAGGTGTCTACGTCGTTCGTTCGGACCCGTCCCGTCTCGGTTCGTGTGCCGTTCGCCGGCGTCGACCGCTCGACTTCCATCCGTCTACCTACGCGGTCCGAGAACGAGAATCAGTCGCTTCTGTGGGTGGCTGTCGTCCACCGACGACGCGACGAGCGCACGCGGCCGGTCGGTATTCGGCGGTGGCTGAAACGGGCCTTTGTCTCAACGGGAGGTACTTTATCTCGCGGTGTCACGAAACGGCATGGTCGACTTCGACTCCGACACGCTGTTCAACGGCGCCGCGGCCATCGTCGCGACCATCGCCGTCGTCGTCTTCGTCGTCGACGTGGAGTTCGGCTACTCGCCCGTCTCGAAGTTCGCTCTGGTCGTCCTGTTCCTCGCCGGTGTCTTCGCGCTCACGCAACGGACGAGCGACCACCAGTTGACCCTGCTCGGTTACGGCGTGGTCGTCGTCTCGGCCGTCGCGCTCTTCGTCGAGACGGTGAACACGTTCGACGTCGGGAACGCACTCACCGTCGCCGGTCTGCTGGCCGTGGCGGCCGTACTCTTCTGGGTGCGGACGCGGGTAGACGAGAACGACCGCTTCACCACGGGCCGTCGGGCCACACTCGCGCTGGTCGTGGTCGCCGCTCTCGTCGCCGGCGTCCTCGTCGTGGACGTCGCCTCCGGCGGCCCCGCGTACGAACTCCGATCGCAAAGCGAGGTCACGGTGCCGGACTCCGACCGCAATCAGTTGCGCGTCGCCTCCGTGGTCGTGACGAATCCGACGCCGCTTCCCGAACGCGTCGACGCGCCGAACTACGCCGTGTGTCCGGCGGGAGACTGGAGCGCGCACCGGCGGTCGACGGACTCGGGTGAACGCCAACGTCCCGTCCACGCGCATCTGAACGTCCGAGACGGATACAACGAGCACGTGCTGAGTTTCTCCGAGAAGACGTACCCGGTGGGGCTGTACCTCGACGGCGCCAACCTCTCCGGGGAGACGTTCCCGATCCAGCGAACCGACGCCTGCCCGGAGTCGGAGACCGGTGCACCGTTCCTCGCCGTCTACGAGGCTCCCGACGACCGGCCGTCCGCTCGCCCGGTGTGACGGCTCCGTGCGACGATGCCGACCCGGGCGGCGGTCGATGAACACGCTGAACACACGTACTGAACATTTATGGTGAACACGAATGGGTAGACAAACGACGTTGGGCCCGCGGACGCCGTCGGTGGCCGTTGCGCGTCTGACGACCGAACCGACAGCTTCGTTCGCCGGATACGTCGATAGATACCGGGAGATAGAGGTCGAACGGCGATTTCGAGAACACAGCGACGCTACTAAGCGTACTCTTTCCGATACTAATAGCATCTAATGTATTACTGTGTTCATACCTCCCGATTCTATCTGCAGATTCGTCTATTCGGACACGAACGACTTTCAGGCTCCGCTACGACGACACGAACGCGACGGCGTCGCGATGGGGTCCGGGAGGACTACGACTCGGTGACCCCGTCTGCGGACGGCGGAACGACGCCGAGTCGTCCCTCCACGAACGCGGCGACGTCGGCGGCGAACGCCTCGACTTCGTCCCAGTCGGTGAACTCGACGTCCTCGGAGCCGTCCACCTCCGGCATCGTCTTCTTCACGATCTGACGCATCAGGAGGCGCTTGAAGAACCCGTACTCGGAGTAGCGCAACGCGCCGCCGAACAGGCCGATTCGGTCCGGATGCCACCCCGTGGCGTCGACGAACTCCTCGACGTACGTCGCCGCCTGTGCCGCCGCCTCCTCGTCGTCGCGGGAGGAGGTCAGCGACACCTGGAAGAACGCGGTCGGTCGCGCCGCCAGCGTGTCGCGAGCGGACTCGACGAAGGTCCGGACCGCCTCCTGGTGTTTGCCGGCGTGGATGGACGCCCCGACGAGGACGGCGTCGTACGCCGACACGTCGAGGTCGGCGGGTGGGTCCCCGGCGTTCACCGTGGTCGCGTCGTGGCCGCGTTCGCGAAGCACCTCGGCGATTCGCGACGCCACTTTCTCCGTCTGTCCTTCACCGGTTCCGTAGACGACGAGGAGGGATATCATGTTTCGAGCGTTCTTCGTTCGGGCGGCTAAAGAAGCTATACTCGCCGTGCCGAGACTGTAACGCGTGACGACGTGTGCGTTCCTCCTCGCGTCGGTGTGTTTAACTCGCCCTGCGAACAACCCGAACTCATGCCGAGCAGTGACGACGGCGTCGGTCGTCCCCGAACGGACGCCCGGCGTCTCGACCGGAGAGGTGGTCTCGTATGAAGGCAGTCGCCGTGACGCGCGAGGGGTCCGGCCCCGAACTCATCGAGGTACCGGACCCGACCCCCGAAGCGGGGGAGGCCCTCTTGCGAACGCTCAGAGTCGGCATCGACGGCACCGACCACGAGGTAATCGCGGGCAATCACGGCGGGTATCCCGAGGGCGACGACCACCAGATTCTGGGTCACGAGGCCGTCGCCGTGGTCGAAGACGCGAACGGGACGGGTCTGGAGGAGGGGTCGCTCGTCGTCCCGACCGTTCGGCGACCCAGCGGTGCCGACGGCGGCCACTTCGAACGCGGCGAACCCGACATGGCGCCCGACGGCGCGTACGTCGAACGCGGTATCGTCGGCGCGCACGGCTACATGTCGGAGTTGTTCACCAGTCCCCCCGAGTTTCTGGTTCCCGTCCCGGACTCGTTCGCCGAGTACGGCTTCCTCGTGGAGCCGATATCGAACTCCGAGAAGGCGTTCGAACACGCGTTCGCCGCCCGGTCGGCGTTCGACTGGCGACCCGAGAGCGCACTCGTCCTCGGCAACGGACCGCTCGGGCTGCTCACCCTCGCGATGCTGGAGACGGAGCGCTCGCCGTTCGACCGGACCTACTGTCTGGGGCGGCGGGACAGACCCGACCCGACCGTCGACATCGTCGACCGTCTCGGCAGCACCTACGTGGACTCCCGACAGACGCCCGTCGACGAGATACCCGAGGCGCACGAGGCGGTCGACTTCGTCTACGAGGCGACGGGGTACGCGAAGCACGCCTTCGAGACGGTGGACGCCCTCGCGCCGAACGGCGTCGGTGCGCTCCTCGGCATCCCCGAGGACTGGACGTTCGAGATCGACGGCGGCCGACTGCACCGCGAACTCGTGCTGGAGAACAAGGCGCTGTTCGGGAGCGTCAACTCCAACGTGGGGCAGTACGAGGCC
The DNA here is from genome assembly GCF_900112175.1 of Halogeometricum rufum. NCBI lineage: Archaea > Methanobacteriati > Methanobacteriota > Halobacteria > Halobacteriales > Haloferacaceae > Halogeometricum > Halogeometricum rufum. The sequence goes on from NZ_FOYT01000003.1 coordinate 284,340, forward strand.
GCCAAAGACCGCCTCACGGCGTTCCCCGACTGGTTCACCGACGCGTTGGTCACCGGCGTCTACGACCCCGACGACGCCGACGCGGCGTTCGAGACGGGCGACGACGTCATCAAGACGGTGGTCGAGTTCGACACGCCCTGAGTTGCGCTCGCGTCGCGGCGGACGCCGAACGGAGCCGAGCGATTAAGATGCTGGGCGCTGAACCCGGAGTCGATGGACCAGCGTCGCCACTTTAGAGCCTTCTACTTCCTCTACTTCGCGGCGTGGAGCGGGTTCGTCGTGTTCCGGAACGCCTACTTCGAGACCGTCGGCTTGACCGGCGTCCAGATGGGGACCATCGGCTTCCTGCTCAAGGTGGCCGGCATCGCCGCGCTCCCGGGGTGGGGGCTGTTGAGCGACCGGTTCGGCGCGCAGAAGCGAATCCTGCTGTCGAGCGTCGCCGTCTCGGGGGCGCTGGGGCTCCTCTATCCGCAGACTGCGGCCGTGTTCCCGCTTCTGGCGGCCGTCACCGTCGCGTTCGCGGCGTTCCGCGCCCCGGTGAAGCCCGTCGCCAACTCGATGCTGCTCTCGACGGGGTTGTCGTACGGCGGCGTCCGCGCGTTCGGCAGTATCGCGTTCGGCGTCGCAGCGCTCGGAACCGGGCTACTCAGTTCCCGCGTCGGTTCGGTCGTCGTCTTCTACGCCTTCGCCGCCGGGATGGCCGTCCTCGCCGTCATCGTCCTGCGCATCCCCGTCGCGAGTCGGCCGCCGACCGAGAGCGTCGGTCTCCGGGCCGCGTCGCTCGTGAGAGACCGGAACTTCGCCGCCCTGCTGGTCGCCGCGTTCCTCATGGGGACGATGTTCCCCGCCGGGAGCGCGTACCTGTCGGTGTACGTCCGCAGCATCGGCGGGACCGACGCGATAACCGGGCTCTCGGTCGCCGCGAAGACGCTCGCGGAGGCCGTCGTCTTCCTCACCGCCGCGCGGTTCACGACGACGTACCGCAGTTTGCTGGTCGCGGGTGCCGGCTGTCACATCGTCGCGTTCGGGTTCTACGCGTCGGCCCCGGCGCCGGCGTTCGTCGTCGCGATGCAGTTGCTACTCGGCGTCGGCTACGCGGCGTTCATGCTCGCGGCGGTGAACCTCGCGCACGAACTCGCGCCCGCGGCCATCGGTTCGACGGCGCAGACGTTTCTCACCGGGTTCGGCTTCGCCGCCGGCACGGGCGTCGGCGAACTCGCCGCGGGACGCCTGCTCGACGTCGTCGGCGTCCAGTCGATGTACGCGTACGCCGCCGCCGTGGGCTTCGCCGTCGTCGCGGTGAGCGCCCTCCTCGACGGGTCGCTCGGTGCCGACGGCTTCGTTCCCGCCGATGGCTGAGCGTGGTGGGGTGAGCGTCCCGACGCGGTAGCCGTCGCCCGTCGCCGGTGCGGTCGGTCACCCTCCGACCGTCTACGGCGACCACGTCACGTCCTCGTCCAGCGGGTAGCAGGGGCGCGGGACGCGTTCGTACGGGAGCGACGCGAGTCGCTGGTCGGTCTCCCCTCGCGTCAAGGCGAACAGACGCTTGGCGGCGAGGTCCTTCCACGCCGGACTCAGGTAGCCGCTCTTGAGGGCGACGACCCGCCGCGCGGACGGGTCGACGCCGAGGCGACGGAGGAACGCCGGGTCGCGGTGGACGTTGGTCCGGCGGTCCGCGACGACGACGTCGACGCCCTCGTCGAGCGAGACGAGCGCCGTCCTCGCGTCGTCGGTGTCGTGATGCGCGAGGACGGTTCCGGAGACGTCGAGCGGCGTCCCCTCGGGGTAGGCGCGGCCGAGCGAGAGCGAGACGGCGGTACCGCGCTCCGCGGCCCGGCACGTCGCGTGACTGTCGGCGTCGGCGACGACGGCGACGACGGGCCGCCCGAGGTCCGACCGCTCCAGCAGCATCGCGAGGAGGTTCGTCGCGTTCTCGCCCGCCCCCGCGCCGGGGATGTCGCCCGTGTCGGCGACGACGACGGGCCGCGCGTCCGCGGCGGCGGCCTCGTCCAGCGCGGCCGCCGGGTCGTGCGCCTCCGTCGTGAAGTCGAACTCGTCGCGCCGTCGCCAGAACGCCGCCGCGAGGTCCGTCGCCGTCTCTTCGACCGTCGCGGACGCCGAGGCGTCGCCGGTGACGAGCGCGTGACAGCCCGCGTGCGGCGAGTCGGCCCACGGGAACCCGAGGAAGTAGTTGGCGTCGTAGACGCCGTCCGTCTCGTCGGCCTCGCGCAACCGCTCCAGCAGGGTGCGCATCGGTTCGGCCTCCGACTCGGACCGCTCGCCGGCCAACAGCATCGGGAACGGCTCCCACCCGAGTGCGAGCGACGCCTCGCCGGACAGCGACGCGAGCAACAGGTCCGCCGCTCGCGCGCCCGTCTCCTCGACGTCCGTGTGCGGGGCGGTGCGATAGCCCGCGACGCCGTCGAGGTGGGCGACCATGCGCTCGGTAACCGTCGCGTGCATGTCCAGCGCGGCGGTGACGGGCACCTCGGGACCGACCGCCTCGCGAACGGACGCGAGGAGCGCACCTTCGGGGTCCGGTTCGCCCTCGACGGACATCGACCCGTGGAGGTCGAGACAGACGCCGTCGACCGTCTCGCCGTCCAGACGGGCGCGGAACTCCGCTCGGACCCACTCGAACGCCTCGCGCTCGACGGTCGGTCCCGGGAGCGCGCTCGCCCCGGCCGTGGGCAGTATCTCGGCGTCGGCGTCCGCCAGCGTCTCGACGATACCGCCGAGCGACCGGCCGACGCCGTCGGCGTCCGGCAGGTCCGTCCCCGTCGCCGTCGCGAACGACTCGATTCCGGTCGTGCCGTCCGCGAACGTGTTCGTCTCGTGGCTCATCGCGCCGACTGCGACTCTCATGGGGACGACCACGCGACCGACTCACATGAATGGTTCCCCGGCGGCAGTCCGTCCGACGGCCGCCCGGGCGAGCGGTCGCCGAGCGTCGGACTACGGCAGCGAGAGCGCGCGCCGACCCATCGTGGACCGGCGGAGCAGGTAGGCGAACGCGACGGGGGGAAGCAGGGCCGCACTCAGGTAGAGATACCGCGTCGGGCCCCAGTCGAGGCCGTAGTCGCGGAGCGCCTCGACGTCGAGGTGGACCATCGGGAGGAGCGCGAGACCGAACGGGAGCCACAGGAGCGCCGCCAGTCGCCACAGGCCGACCGAGAGGAGGCCCGGCGTGCCGCCGAGGACGACGAACAGCAGGAAGTAGGCGGCCGTCGCGAGGGCGATGCGGCGGTACCACGGCGAGGGGACGGGCTCGACGGGTTCCGCCTCGACGCCGCGGAGTTCGACGGTGTCGGGGTCGCTCGTCTCCGCGAACTCGGCGCGCCGGCGGAGCAGGTACGCTCCGCCGACGAAGACGTTCACCACCGGGACGCTGACGCCGGCCAACCAGAACCGCTTCGACGGGGACCAGTGCGTGTGTCCGCGGACGTGTTCGACGTCGAGATAACAGGCCAACGGGAGGCCGGCGAGGGCGACGAGGACGAGGGGGCCCGCGAAGACGGCGCCGACGACGCCCGTCTCGACCACCGCCGAGAGGAGGTTGACGAGGACGAGAGCGACCCAGAACGCGACGCCGGCGGCGACGCCGTACGCCCACCGTCCGGACGGGACCGTGTTCCGAAGCGCGCTCTCGCGGCGGACGCAGTACGCGGTTCCGGCGGCGACGTTCGCCAACCAGACGACCGAGACGAGGAGCCACGGACCGAGTGCGAGGTCCCAGGCGGCGTCCTCGCGGACGGCGCGCCAGTCGAGGGCGACGAAGACGGGCAACAGGAACCAGAGGGCGAACAGGCCGACGCGGAGTCCGAGACCGACCCCCGCCGTCGAGAGGAGTGCCACGAGGTCCGCAGACCGACCGAGGAAGAGGTAGACGGCCCACGCAACGGCCGTCGTCGCGGCGCCGTACCACCATCGTGCGCTCATGCCAGTCGTGTAGGAGAGAGGGAGATAAAATACCCCGTGAAAGAGTCAGTGCGGCCAGGGGCGACTCGGCCAGAAGTACGACAGGAGCGTCAGGACGAACAGCAGCACCGTCCCGGCCTTCAGCACGATGCCGGCGCCGAACTCCCGTCTGACGAACGAGAGGTAGCCGAGCGCGAGCGTGACGAAGCCGAAGACGAGCACGCCGGCCCACACGCGTTGGTCGAGTCCGGCCGTGCCGATTCGCAGGGGGACGGCCGCGAATGCGGCGAGTGTGGCGAGTGTGGTCATCCTTTCGACCCCGTGAGGGCGATGCCCTCCATGAACGTCTTCTGCGCCAGCAGGTAGGCGGTGATGACCGGGAGCGCGGCGATGATGGCCGCGGCCATCAGCTGCCCCCACTGGGAGCCGTACTGTCCGGTGAGGCCGGCGAGACCGACCTGTAGCGGGTACATCGACGAGTCCGAGAGGACGATGAGCGGCCAGAGGAACGCCCCCCAGATGAACGTGAACGTGAACACGGCCAGCGACGACAGCGCCGGCTTCGCCATGGGGAGCATGATGCGGGTGTATATCTGCAGGGTGCTGCAGCCGTCCATCCGTGCCGCCTCCAGGTAGGAGTCGGGCACCGAGAGGAAGAACTGCCGCATCATGAACACCCCGAACGGGTTGGCGATGTAGAGCAGCATCACCGCCCAGTACGTGTTGACGAGGTCGAACTGCGACATCTCGATGTACAGCGGGACGACGATGGCCTGCGGGGGGACGATGAGCGTCCCGACGACGAGCAGGTAGACGAACCGCTGTCCCTTGAAGTCGCCCTTCGCGAGCGCGTAGCCCGCGAGACTGTCGAGCAGCAGGGTGAAAAAGACGACGCCGGCGGCCAGCAGGAGGCTGTTGAATATCCACCGGTCCAGCGGGTTCTGCATCCAGATGTTGACGTAGTTCATCAGCGTCGGCTCCGCCGGGATGAGCTGTCCCATCGTGCTGAAGATGTTCTCCTCGGGCTTCATCGAGGTCAGGAGCGCGTACGCGAACGGGACGACGGCGAGCGCGCTCGCGACGATGAGGATGCCGTGCGCGAGGGCCTTGACGACGTACTGGCCGGCACCGGCGGCGTGACCCGACTGCGGTCGGTCCTCGCTGCCGAGGTCGAGGTCAGTACTCAACGTCGGACCCCCACGTTTGCTGTTGGAAGATGCTCAACGTGAACACGATGACGAGGAGCACGACGGCCATCGCGCTGGCGTAGCCGTAGTTGAACTGGCCGAAGCCCTGCTCCCAGAAGTAGAACATCAGCGTGTACGTCGAGTTGACCGGACCGCCGTTCGTCATGACGTACACCTGCGTGTAGACGCGGAACGAGAAGATCATCGTCACGGTGACGACGAAGAACGCCGTCGGCTTGAGCAGGGGCAGGGTGATGTACCGGAAGCGCTGCCAGCGGGACGCGCCGTCCACGATGGCGGCCTCGTAGTAGTGGTCGGGAATCCCGCCGAGGCCGGCGAGGAAGATGACCATGTTGAACCCGATGTGCTTCCAGATGCTCATCGCCGTGATGGCCGGCATCGCCAGCGAGCGGTTGCCCAGCCAGTCGTACGTGGGCAGTCCGAGCGACGCCAGCGTGACGTTCAGGATGCCGTTCGTCGGGCTGTATATCCAGGTCCAGATGAGCGAGACGACGACCCAGGAGGTGACGACGGGCAGGAAGATGGCCGCCGAGTAGAAGCGCGTCCCCCGGAGCTTCATGTTGAGCAGGAGCGCCAACCCGAGCGCGATGGGCACGTCGAACAGCAGCAGCATCGCGGCGTAGAAGGCGGTGTTCTGCAGCGACTTCCAGAACACCTCGTCGTTGAGCAACTGCACGTAGTTCTCCAGGCCGACGAAGGGATGCGTCTGCGCGAGCGGTGCCCACTCGTGGAAGCTGACGTAGAACGCCCCGATGAACGGGATGACCATGATGACCCCGAACAGGACCACCTTCGGGACGACGATGAGGTACCACATCGGGTTCGTCTGGCCGTCCACGAGGCCGGTCTCCGTCAGCCACTCGGACACCTGCTTCGGAATCTCCCGTGCTGTGTGTGTGCTCATCGCTGAATGGGAGAGGGGTCTTCAGAGGACACTCTCTATCTCCTGTGCGGCCTTGTCGAGCGCCTGCTTCGGCTCGGTCCCCGTCCAGAGCGCCTCCGCCTGCGTGTGGACCGCCGTCCACATCGTCCCGACTTCGGGGTGGTCCGGGAAGGCGATGGTGTTCGACATCTCCTGCTCTATCGTCTTCAGCTTCGGGTGTTCCTCGATGTAGTTGTTGAAGTAGTCCGTCTCGTACGCCTCCTTCAGTCCGGGGAAGCCGCCGATGGCCTCGACGACCTTCTTCTGCGTCTCGACCGAGGAGATGTACTCGAGGAACCGGAGGCCGGCCTCCTGGTTGGCCCCGCCGCGACTGGGGACCGAGTAGTAGACGCCGGCGCTCCACGTGTGACTGGTGTCTATCTGCGGCCCGCTCGGGTGCGGGACGTACTGCCAGTCGAGTCCGGCGTCCTCCATGCGGCCGTAGTCCCACGACCCGGCGTAGTACATCGGGATGTTCTTCGACTCGAACTGGGCGCCGGCCGTCGTCGCGCCGCCCCCGGTGTACGTCTCTATCTTCCCGTCCGTCACCATCGGCTGGAGGAACTCGGCGGCTTCGAGGGCGACGTCGTTGTTGATGATGGCCTCGCTGGCGTCGTCGTTGATGTAGCCGCCGCCGTTCGAGAGCACGAAGCCGTCGAACCCCTCGCCCGCCGGCATCCCGTACCCGGTCCCGTGTTCCTCCGCGAGCGCGTCGACCCAGGACTTCCACTCCTCCCACGAGGGACGCGTCATCGGGTCCGGAATCTCCAGGCCGGCCGCCTCGAACATCGTCTTGTTGATGGCGAGGGCGCGGCAGTCGGCGTACCACGGGACGCTGTACAGCGAGCCGTTCGTCATGGCGTTTCGCTTGGCACCGCCGACGTAGTTGTCCGAACTGAACCCCTCCTGTTCGAGGTCGAGGATGACGTTCTGGGCGGCGTAGCGGGGCACCCACAGCACCGACAGCGCGGTGGTGTCGGGCGCGTTGCCTCCCTGCAGCGCCGACGTGAACTTGGCCGTGAAGTCGCCGAAGGGGAACGTCTGCCAGTTGATGGACGTCCCCGTCATCTCCTCGAACTCGGCCGCCTGGTCCTCCCTGACGGGCTGGAGCGAGGGGTCGTTCCACGCCCAGTTCGTCATCGAATCCGGCATCTGTCCCGACCCGGAGTCGCTCCCGCCTTCGGTGTCACCGCCACTCGTCGTACTCCCGCCTTCGGTGCCACCGCCGCCGCCGGTGGTCTCCGTACCGGTTCCACCGCTACACCCTGCGAGACCGGCGACGCCGGCCGTTCCGATCGCTCCGAGGAGCGTTCGCCTGTTGACTCTAGTCATGCGTTCCCATGACATATTTCACGCCATTTAATGGTTTTGCATATGGTCAATATGTACGACAATCAGTCGCAGTCTGAGAGCGAGCGTCGGCCGTCGACGGACGACCGCCCGGCGACACAGCCCGGTTCGCTCGGGAGTCAGACGCTCTGGCGGTCCAGCGTCATCTCTTTCGGTGCGGTCCGGTTCTTGATGGCCTCGCCCGTCGCCCCGTCGAACAGGTGTATCTTCTCCTCGGGGAACTCGATGTGGACCGTCGTACCCTCCTCGATGAGCACGTCGCCGCCGACGCTCACGGTGTACGTCACGCCGTCCTCGAGTTCGAAGTAGACGTAGCTGACCTCGCCGAGCGGTTCGACCACCTGCACGGTGACGGGGAACGAGGCGTCCGTCGCCTCCGAGACGACGCGGACGTCCTCCGGTCGGATGCCGAGCGTGAGGGCGTCGCTGGCACCGGCGTCCTCGACCAGCGACTGCGTCTCTCGGCTCAGAGGGTAGGTGAATCGGTCGTGGACGAGTTCGCTCGCGCCGGTCCGGACCGAGACGTCGATGAAGTTCATCGAGGGCGACCCGATGAAGCCGGCGACGAACTCGTTGGCCGGTTCGTGATAACACTCCAGCGGGGTGCCTATCTGCTGGAGTTCGCCGTCGTTCAGGATGGCGACTCGGTCGCCCATCGTCATCGCCTCCGTCTGGTCGTGCGTGACGTAGATAGTCGTGACGCCGAGGCGTTGCTGGAGTTCCTGCAGTTCGGTCCGCATCGTCGTGCGGAGTTTGGCGTCCAGGTTGGAGAGCGGTTCGTCCATCAGGAACACCTCCGGTTCGCGCACGATGGACCGCCCGAGGGCGACACGCTGTTGCTGACCGCCGGACAGTTCGCCGGGCTTCTTCTCCAGGAGGTCCTCGATGCCCATCATCTCGGCCGTCTCCTGCACCCGGTCGCTGATGACCTCCTTCGAGAGGTCGGTCCCCATCCGCAGACCGAACGACATGTTCTCCCGCGCCGTCATGTGGGGGTAGAGCGCGTAGTTCTGGAACACCATCGCCATGTCTCGGTCGGTCGCGCTCTTGTCGGTGATGTCGTCGCCGTTGAGCACGATGGAGCCACTCGACGGGAGTTCGAGACCGGCGATACAGCGGAGCGTCGTCGACTTGCCACAGCCGGACGGGCCGACGAACACGACGAACTCGCCGTCCTCGATGTCGATGTCCAGACCGTCGACGGCGACTATCTCGCCACCGCCGTCCTGAAATACTTTGGTCAACTCTCCCAGGCTAAGCGTTCCCATGTACCGTCAAAATCCTCTCGCGATATAAATTTCTTGCCCCGCGGTGACGGCACGGACCGGTAGCCGTGACATTCGCTCACGTCACACGAACCATTAACTCGGTTCGGGACGCACGTGGGGCCGCATGCAGTTCGCACTGAACCAGATGGGATTCCCAGCGGACGGGCTCGGTCGGAACGCCGAACTCGTCGCCGACGCCGGGTACGACGGCATCGAACCGAACCTGACCGCGGACGGACCGCTCTGGGACGACGACTCGGTCGCCGCGTTCGCCGACCGACTTGACGAACTCGGACTCGCCGTCCCCGCCGTCGCGACGACGCTCCACTGGGACCGCCAGTTGGCGAGCGACGACGACGCCACGCGCGCGGCCGGCATCGACGTGGGCGAACGGATGATCGAACTCGCGGCCGAACTCGGCGCGGGTGCCGTCCTCGTCGTCCCCGGCGTCGTCGGCGAGTCCGAACCGTACGACGAGGTGTACGACCGGGCGCTGAACTCCGTTCGCGCGCTGGCGACCGTCGGCGCCGAACACGGCGTAACCGTCTGCGTCGAGAACGTCTGGAACGACTTCCTGCTCTCGCCGATGGAGTTCGCCGAGTTCGTCGACCGAGCCTCCGCGTCGGGCCCCGTCGGGGCGTACTTCGACGTGGGCAACGTCAGGCGGTTCGGCCACCCCGAGCAGTGGATTCGTATCCTCGGCGACCGCATCGAACGCGTCCACGTGAAGGACTACCGGACCGACGTGGACACGATGGAGGCGTTCACCTATCCGCTGGAGGGCGACGTGGACTGGCCCGCCGTCGAGGCGGCGTTGCGCGACGCCGGCTACGACGGCTGGGTGACCGCGGAGGTTCCGCCGTACCGGACGGCGGCGGAGCGGATGCTCCCGCGCGTGCAGTCGGACCTCTCGTACCTCTTCTCGTGACGCCGCGTCGCTTCCGACGCCGTTCGCGCGCGCTCCCCGACTCGCTCGCCGCGTCGCCGGGCACGCGTCTCGCCCGGCGCAACGCTTATTAGCGGTTTCTCTCACTATCGTGTGTATGCATCTCACAGCAGTAGTCGCGCATCCCGACGACGCAGACATCTTCTGCGGCGGGACGCTCGCAAAGCACGCTGACCGTGGCGACGACGTGACTATCGTGTACATGACCCGCGGCGAGTACGGCGGGTTCGACACCACCGAGGCGGAACTGGCCGCGACGCGCGAGGCAGAGGCGGAGGCGGCCGCCGAGACACTCGGCGCGGAGGCGTCGTTCCTCGACTTCCAGGACGGCCGGGTGACGTACTCGCTGGAGAACCGACTCACCCTCGTCGAAGAACTCCGCGAACTGCGACCGGACGTCGTCCTCACGCACTTCCGCGACGACATGCATCCCGACCACCGCGTCACCTCCCGACTCGTCACCGACGCCTACTACATGTGTTCGCTGCCGCTGTTGGAGACGGACGCGGACCCGTGCGAACCGGACAACGTCTACTACTTCGGCAAGCCGACGTCGTCGTTCGAACCGGAGGTTCACATCGACGTGACCGACCACCACTCGACGAAAGAGGAGGCGATTCTCCAACACGAGTCACAGGTCGAGTGGCTGGAGGAACACGGCGGCATCGACGCGGAGTTCGACGGCCTCGTCGAGGGCGTCCGCGCCGAGGCGCGCGTCCTCGGGCGGACCAGAGGCGTCGAGTTCGCCGAGGGGTTCGTCCCCCTGCACAAAGGGGCCGACGAGTACCTCGGCTGACGGCTTCGGCCAGTCGGCCCCCGTAGTCCCTTCTGTCGACTTCACTCGCTACGAACGCCCGCAGCGACTGCGAACGCCGTTCACGTGAACTCCTTCGGTAGTAAACGACTCACACGGCATTACGATAGTAGGTCTGTAATGCGATACAGGTGAAACGAGGGGAGGGGGTGGTGTTCGGAGACGGGAACGGCCGGCCCTTGCCTGCGACTGCCCGGTGCGTTTATGGAGCGCGTCGGCGTATTGTCAACTCATGACACGGCAGGGCGGACCGGTCGAGAACGCCAGCGGCCTCGGGGACGCGTTCAGCGCGCAGGACCACGTCTTCTCGAAGAAGGAACTCCTCGACGTGGGGTACGTCCCCGACCCGTCCCACATCGTCGCGCGGAACGAGGAGATCCGCCGTCTCGCGACCGCTCTCAACCCCGCCATCACCGGCGACGACCCGAGTAACGTCTTCCTGTACGGGAAGACCGGGACGGGCAAGTCGCTCTGCGCCCGCTACACCACGAACCGCATCGTCGCCGCCGCGAGCGAGAACGACGTCACGGTCGGTCGCGTCATCGTCGACTGTTCGCAGGAGAACACGGAGACGCGCGCCGTGCGAGCGACCGCCCGCGGATTGAACGACCCCGAGGAGACGGACGTCACCGTCCCGGAGAGCGGCTACGGTCGTTCTCGGTACTACAGCCTCCTGTGGGAGGTTCTCGACGACCGCTTCGACGTCGCCTTCGTCGTCCTCGACGAGATAGACTGCCTCGACGGGACGGACTTTCTCATGCAGTTGTCGCGGGCGACGGAGGCGAAGAAACTCCGGCACTGTTCGGTCGGCATCGTCGGCATCAGTAACAAGATCAAGTACCGCGACCGACTGGAGGAACGGGTCAAGAGCAGCCTCCAGGAGCGCGAACTGGTCTTCACCCCGTACGACCGCGAAGCGCTCCGCGAGATAGTCCGCAGTCGATTGGACGCGTTCGACAGCGGCGTGCTCTCTGACGACGCGGTGTCCGAGTGCGCGTCGCTCGCCGCCGAGGAACACGGCGACGCCCGGAAGGCCATCAACCTGCTCCGCCACACCGGCGAACTCGCCGCGAACGAGGGGGCCGACACCATCACCGCCGACCACGTGCGGGAGGCGCGGACCCTCGCCGAACGCGACCGGGTCAGAGCGCTCCTCGCGGGCGCGACGGCCCAACAGAAGGCGGCGCTGCTCTCGGTCGTCTCGCTCGCCCTCGTCGAGAAGACGCGGACGTTCAAGACCGCGGAGGTGTACGCGGCCTACGAGGACATCTGCGCGGACGCGGGACTCGAGACGCTCTCGAAGCGACGCGTCCACGACCTGCTGCGCGAGTGGGAGTTCCTCGAAGTCCTCGAAATCGAACGGACGGGCGACGGACGCGCCCGCGGGAGCTACCTCCAGCACCGGCTCTTAGAGGACCCGTCGGTCGTCCGGTCGGTGTTCGATCAGAGCGACCGATTCGCCGGCGTCGGGTTCACGTCCGGGACGGTCACGACGACGTGGTCGAACATCTAACCGTCGTCCGCGGCTGCACAAACTTTAATACCTCCAGTTCCGCACGATAAATCCGATGCAACGAATTGGACTAGTGGGGAGTGGCTTCATGGCCGAGACCCATGCGAATTGTTACCAAGAGATACCCGGCGCGGAGGTCGTCGCCGTCGCGTCTCTCGAAGACGACAAGGAGGCGTTCGCCGCGGCGCACACGCCGGACGCGGACACGTACGACGACGCCGAACAGATGATGGACGAGGCGGACCTCACCGCCGTCGACATCTGCTCGCCGACGCCGACACACCGACCGTTCATCGAGGCCGCCGTCGACCGCGGGCTCTCGGCGTTCTGCGAGAAACCGCTCGCTCGCACCGCGGCGGACGCGGACGCCATCGTCGACGCCGTCGCGGACGCCGACGTCACCTTCATGACGGGACACGTGTTGCGGTACTTCCCCGAGTACGTCGAGGCGAAGCGACGAATCGACGCCGGCGAAATCGGCGCGCCGGGGACGATGACCACCGAACGGCTCTCGTCGCCGCCGCGCTACGGCACGAACTCGTGGTTCGGCGACAAGGAGCAGAGCGGCGGCGTCCTGCTCGACATGGCCATCCACGACTTCGACTATCTCCGGTGGGTCGTCGGCGAAGTCGACCGCGTGTTCGCCCGGACCGCCGAGTGGGACGACGGCCACTTGCACCAGCACTCGTCGGTCGTCCTCCGCTTCGAGGACGGGACGGTCGGCCACGTCGAAGCCTCCTGGGCCTACCCGGAGGGGTCGCCGTTCGTCACGAGCTACGAGTTCGCGGGGGACGAGGGCTTGCTGGAGTTCGACGCCCGAGACGAGAACGCCGTCCGCGTCTCCGGCGGCGCGGAGGGGGCGAACGCGCCGGCCAGTCCGCTGGCGGTGAGTCCATACACGAAGGAACTCGAACACTTCGTCGAGTGCGCCGAGACCGGTCGGGAGCCGGAAATCACTCCCGACGACGCCCGGCAGGCGGTCAAAATCGCCCTCGCGGCCATCGAGTCGAGCGAGCGCGGTGAACCCGTCGCGCCCGCGGAGGTGGGCACGTGACCGTCCGTCTCGGCATCTGTTCGACCGCGCACCTGCACGCCGACTCCTACGCCGCCGCTCTCGACGACCACCCCGACGCCGAGTTCGTCGGCGTCACCGACGCCGCGGCGGACGCCGACCGGGGTCGCTCGAAGGCCGCGGAGTACGGCGTCGAGTACCGGGACGCCGACGCGTTGCTCGCCGACGCCGACGGCGTCGTCGTCTGCTCGACGAACGTCGACCACCTCGACTGGGTCGAACGCGCCGCCGACGCCGGCGCGGACGTCCTCTGCGAGAAACCCCTCGCGCCGACGGTGGCGGAGGCCGAGGAGATGGTCGAGACCTGTCGGGACGCCGGCGTCAACCTCGGCGTGGCGATGCCGCTCCGCTTCAGCCAACCCGTCCTGAACGCGAAGACGGCGATGGACAACGGCGCGCTGGGCGACCTGCAGTTCCTCCGCGGGACGAACCGCGGGAAGATGCCCGGCGGGTGGTTCGTCGAGAGCGACGCCTCCGGCGGCGGCGCCGTCGTCGACCACTCGGTCCACCTCCTCGACGTGGTCCGATGGATAACCGGTGAGGAGGTCGAGGAAGTGTACGCGGAGGCGGACACGCGCTTCCACGACATCGAGGTCGAAGACGTGAACCTGCTGTCGATGACGCTCACCGACGGCACCGAGTTCGTCCTCGACGGGTCGTGGAGCAAACCCGACGAGTGGGACTTCTGGGGCGACGCGACGCTCCGACTCGTCGGCACCGAGGGCGTCGTCTCCATCGACTGCTTCGACCAGACGATAAAGCAGACGCGCGACGCCGGCGACCCCGGCATCAAGTCGCTCTACTGGGGGTCGAACCCCGACGAGGGACTCGTCGACGACTTCGTGGAGGCCGTCGCGGAGGACCGCCCTCCGTCGAAGACGGGGGCGGACGCCGTCGAGGACGTCGCCGTGGTCGAAGCCGCCTACGAGTCGATAGCCGAGACCGAACCGGTCGCCGTCGAGAAATCGGAACTCACTGCGCCGTCCAACTGAGTCGAACCGCCCGTCGACAGCGCGGAGAACGGAGAGTCAGTACGTCACTTCGACCGGTTCGCCGCGTTCGGCGGACTCGTACGCCGCGGCGATGACGGCGGCGGTCCGGACCGCGTCGTCCATGGACGTGGCCGGGGTCGCCTCGCCGCGAATCGCCGCGACGAACTCGCGCAACAGCGCGTTGTTCGGGTCCGCGCCCCAGAATATCGACTCGTTGCTCCGGTCCTTGCTCGTGTCGCTGACGTGCGTGTACCGTCGGCCGAAGCAGTCCCCGGACAGCGTCGTCTCGGTGCCGACGAGTTCGACGCTCGCGTCCCCCCAGAACGGGTTCTTCTGCGGCGTACTCCACGACCCGTCGAGGAAGAACGACGCGCCGTTCGAGAGCGTCATCGACAGCAGGTTCACGTCCTCGACCGGCAGTTCGTAGAACCGCGTTCCGGTCTCGGCGTACACCTCCTCGACCTCCTCGCTCGTTATCCACCGGACCACGTCGACGATGTGGTCGGTGTGGTCCGCGACGGCTCCCCCGCCGGCGAGTTCGGGGTCGACGAACCAGCCGCCCGGCATCCGACCGCGGTTGGTGCCGGAGACGGAGACGAGTTCGCCGATTGACCCCGCCTCGTAGCGCTCCTTGAGCCGTGCCATCGGTCGGCTGTGCCGAATCGGCATCGCCATTCCCGTCGGCAGGCCGCGCTTCGCACAGCGGTCCCGGATGGCCTTCGCCGTCGAGAGCGACGTCGCGAGCGGTTTCTCGCAGAGGACGGCCACGTCGTGGCGGAGCGCGAGGTCCACCAGTTCCTCGTGGACGGCCGTCGGCGAGCAGACGACGACGCCGTCTGCGGCGCGGACGAGTTCGCGGTGCGTCATCGCCGCGGTACCGACCGTCCCCGCCAGCTTGTGCGCCTGCTCTCTGGTCTGCTCGGAGACGCCGACGAGGTCCACGTCGGGGAGTTTCGCCAGGAGTGCCGCGTACACCTCGGCGTTGACGTGCGCCGTCGAACAGATGCCGACGCGGACGGTCATCGCGACGCCTCCGCGAGGGTCCGCGGTTCACCGGCCGCGATGGACCGCCGCATCGCGACGGCGACTCGCGACGGTCCCGTCGGTTCGACGCCGGCAGGGGGTCTGTCACCGCCGCGGAGGGACTCGACGAACTGGTGCAGGCAGCGTCCCCGGCAGTCGTCCTCCGGTGGGTCCACGTCGACCGGCGTCCCGGCCGCGTGCAACGTCGAGGAGACGTCGCCGTCGTCGAAGTCGAGTCGGCCGTGCGACCCGCTGTACTCCACTTCGACTCGCGGCGCCGGGGGCGAGTCGGCACACCACGTCGTCTCGACGGTGCCGCGCCCGCCCTCTCGGAACGCGAGGACGGCGTGAACGTGGTCGCAGCGGTCACCCTCGCGGGCCCGCGCGAACGCTCGCTCGACCGGACCGAACGTCCACTCGAACACGTCGACGTCGTGTGCGACGACGGCGCAGAGGGCGTCCTCGAACGACTCGACGGCGCGGACGCCGTCGTACGACGCGTTCCAGTCGCCGGCGTCGAACGGCGCGGTCCGTTTGACTCGCGCCACGCCGACGTCGCCGATGCTGCCCGCCTCGACGGCCGAGCGAAGCTGTTCGTACAGTCGGGAGAACCGGTGCGGCGAGTGCGCCGCCACCCACCCGTCGCCGTCCGACGCGAGCGAGACGACGTCGTCGAACCGCGACTCCGAGAGCGCGAACGGCGGGTCGCACCGGACCGGCACTCCGGCGTCGAGTGCGCCCGTCAGCGCGCCCGGGTGCGCGAACCCGGGACCGCAGACGTCGACGCCGTCGACGTCCGTCTCCGCGAGAGCGTCCGCGACCGACTCGTACCGCAGTCCGTCGACCGTCTGGTCCGAGTCGCCTCCGGTGACGACGCCCCTGACGGCCGCGCCGTCCAATCGCGCGTAGCGCGTAGCGTGCGCTTGCACCGCCGCATCGTGCCCGACCACGACGATGCCTTCCATGCGAATCTGTACCGTATCGCCTCTGATAAGCATTGTGACCTGTCGCGTCTCCGGCGTCGCAGAACGGCGGACCGTATCGGGAGACTGCGACGGGGTTGGCGTCACCGACGGCCTCCCCACCGGCGACGCTCGTCCGCCAGTCGCGCCGCGGCGACTCAGGTCTCGTCGAGGAGCGCCGCCACCCGGTCCGTGCTCGACGCGAGCGTCGCCGCCGGGTCGGTCGTCAACCCGTTCTCGTGGACGACCCACGCCGCGTCGGCGTCGACGGCCGCCCGGGCGCACGCCGGGAGGTCAACCACTCCCTCGCCGAGTTCGACGTGCAGGGTGTCGTCGTCGCCGGGGACCGTATCGGTCAGGTGGACCAGCGAGATGCGGTCGGCGTAGCGGTCGAGATACGCCGTCGGGTCGACGCCGCCGTGCCGCGCCAGTCCCACGTCGAACTCCAGTCCCAGTCGGTCGTCGGTCCGCGTCGCGAACGCGTCGTACGCCGTCTCGCCGTCGCCGTCCACGGCGGCGAACTCGTAGGCGTGGTTGTGGTAGTGCGTCTCGAAGCCGTCCTCGCGGAGTCGGTCGGCGAGCGAGGAGAGTTCATCGGCCGTCGCCTCAACCGCGGCCACCGACGCGAACCCCTCCTCGCCGTACGTCGGGACGACGATGCGCTCGCAGCCGACGGTCCGGTACGCCCCGACCGTCTCGTCGTACTCCGTCCGGAGCGTTTCGAGGGGGACGTGCGCGCCGACGGCTTCGAGTCCGGTTTCGGCGAGTACGTCGGCGACCGCTTCGGGCGTCTGCTCGCCGAGGCCGGCGAACTCGACGCCCTCGTAGGCGGTGTCGGCGACGCGGTGCAGCGTCTCCGTCAGCGACGCGTCGAGTCCTCTGAGCGTGTACAGCTGAATCGCTGGGCGGACCATCTCACCGGCGAGACGCGTGCCACTCACAAAGTCGTTCCCCCGCCGTACTCTCGCGGACCGGTCGCGGGCCGCGCGGGAGTAACGACTAAGCCCGCCGCCGTACACGACACGGACGACGCATGGAAGAGATTCAGACCGACGCAGCACCCGCCAGCATCGGCCCCTTCTCGCAGGGAATCAGGGACGGCGACCGCATCTTCGTCTCCGGACAGGGCCCGGTCGACCCGGACTCCGGCGACGTGGTGAGCGAGGACATTCGCGAGCAGACCGCGCGGACGCTCGAAAACGTCGCGGCCGTCCTCGAAGCGGGCGGCAGTTCGCTCGACGGCGTCGTGAAGACGACGGTGTTCGTCACGGACATGTCGGACTACGACGCCATCAACGAGGTGTACGAGGAGTACGTGTCGGAGCCGTACCCGGCGCGGAGCGCCGTCGAAGTCGCCGACCTGCCGATAGACATCGGCGTCGAGATAGAAGTCGTCGCCTCGGCGGAGTGAGGCTCAGAGGTAGCTTCGGATTCGCTCGGCGACGTACGCGGCCTCCTCGTCGTCGAGACACATCGGGTTGACGGCGAACAGGTCGTCCTGTAACTCGTCGGACCCGACGAATATTCGCGGGTCCTCTTTTCGGAGCGACCCCACCAGTTCCACCGCGTCGACACCGGCGGCGTCGGGATGGACCTCGACCCGGAGTTCGGGCGCGACCATCAGTTTCCCGCCCGGTTCCCGTCGCAGCGAGAGCCCCTCGCAGTCCGCGAGTTCGTCGGCGACGACGTCGAGTCGGCGCTCCCACTCGGCGTCGAGGGCCGCCTGATCCTCCTCGACGAACGCCTCCAACGCCGCGATGAGTCCGACGAGTTCCTCCTTGCCCACCTTCAGCGTCCGTCCGATGCCCTGCCGCGGGACGCCGGCGAGCGACTCCTTGTCGAACAGTTCGCTCGGGGGGTCCCAGACGGACTCGGCGACGTGCATGTCCAGATGCTGGAGTGCGGCCGAGCGGACGTACTCTCGCTTCCCCGCGAGGATGCCCGTCGTCTGCGGGCCGCGGATGGCTTTCCCGCCGCTGAAGACGACCATGTCCGCGCCCGCCTCGACGAACGCCGAGAGGTTCTCCCGCGGCGGCACCTCGGCGGCAGCGTCCACGATGACCGGCACGTCGTGGTCGTGCGCGACGTCGACCACCGTCTCCAGCGACGGCGCGCTGAACGCCTTCTCCATGTAGCCGACGGCGGCCGTCTCCTCGGTGATTGCCTCGGCCAGTTCCCACGGTTCGGTGCCGTTCGACCCCGTCCCGAGGTAGTTGTCGTTGTTGCCGACGTCGACGATGGTCGCGCCCGCGGCGCGGAACGCGTGGTCGTAGCCGTTGCGGTGGGTTCGCGGCATCACTATCTCGCTCGGGACGCCCTCCGTGTCGGGCAGGCGGGACATCGCCCCCAGGTCGTCGCCGGCGATTGCGGCCGCCGCGGCCAGCGTCATACACGCCGCCGCGCCGCTACCGACGTACCCCGCCTCCGCGCCCGTCACCTCGGAGACGAGTTCGCCCGCGCGCACCTGCAGGTCCGAGAGTCGCACGAACGACTCGGCAGCCCGGCTCATCGCCTCGACCGCCTCCGGTCGGATGAGACTCCCGCCGATGCGCGTCTTCGTCCCGGCGGCGTTGACCACGCGCGGGACGCCCAACTCGTCGTAGACGGTGGTTTCCTCGTCCATGACTACCGGGACGTGCGCGGCCGGAGGTTAAGAAACGTGGGTCTCTCGCACCTCCCGCCGCGCGCCGGCCTACGCCGCGTCGTCGTCCCTCGTGCCGTCTCCTCTCGTTCCGTCTCTCGCCGCGCCGTCTCTCGCCGCGCCGTCTCTCGCCGCGCCGTCTCCCGCCGTGTCGTCGCCGCGTTCGGTCCCGCGCACCTCGCCGTCGGGCGTGACGGATTCGACCGACGAGAGGCCGCCGTACGTCGTCGCGACGAACTCGGCCGACACCGTCTCGCCCGGAGACAGCGTCTTCACCGTCCCCGTCGCTCGCTGGCCGTCCGTGTCGCCGGGGTAGGCGGTGGTCGGTTCGAGACCGACGTTGTACGTGCGGTTCCAGAACGGCGCCTCCTCGTACCCGCCGAACGGCTGCCAGTACCACAGCGTCTCGAACGGGTCAGTCGGGAAGCGGAGGGCGAACCCGAGGTCCACGTCCGGATTCGTGAGCGCGTACCAGCCGTCTTCGAGGTCCACTGCGTACGCCAAGTCGTGAATCACGGCGTCTGCGTCGGGGAAGTCGGACGAGAGGTCGACTTCGCCGCCGTCGTCCGCGGGCGCGTCCGGCCAGTCGAACGCCGCTCCGCTCTCCAGTCGCCTGTTCGGGTACGCGTCGCCGTACTCCTCGACGACGCCTCGCCGCGCCGGCACGTCCAACCGGGCCTCCGGCCCGAGCAACGGGCGGCCGAGGGCGAGGTGCTGTTGCCACACGTAGTCGAGTTCGACGCCGCCTTCGTTCGTCACGCGCTCCTCCACTCGGAGTCGCGACTCCCCGGCCCGCATCGTCAGTTCTCGCTCGACGGTGAACGGGTAGCGCACGAGTTCGACGTCGAGGCGGACGGTCACGGCGTCGCCGTCGGCGCGGGTGACCGTCGCGTCCCACGGCAGCAACGCGCTCTCGCCGTGCAGACCGTACTCGCTGCCGGCGATGTCGTGCCCGCCGCCGGCGTTCGGCAGGTTCGTCTGCCACCCGCCCGGGTAGTGGTCGTTCCACGTCGAGTTCGCGTCCGACGGGAGGTACCGGTCCGCCGGTGCACTCCAGTTGTGCGGCGCGTGCCACAGTACGTCCACGTCGGTTCGCTTGTCGCGGAACGAGACGACGTCGCCGCCCTTCTCGGCGAGGACGACGACGCGCAGGTGACTGTTCTCCAAGAGGACGGCGTCGAGTCCGCGGTACGCGTAGTCCGTGGTGACGCGGACGTCGCTGTTCCAGTCGGGGCGCATACGCCGCCCGGTTCGTGCCACGAGGTAACAGTGTTGTGGGTGCCGGCGGGGCGACGGCCGAACGGCGACCGGTTCGCCTCCCGCTTCGAGCGAGCATCCGCGTCGACGGCCGAAAAATCGGCGACGTAACGCCACCTATATTCTGCTTTCGACTTCCGTAGATGTATTTCGGAATTCGACTTACAGATACGCGGATATTTATTTAGAACAGGAGATAATGAAGGCGGATGCTTCTTTTTCTCCCTGAAAGTTGTCATCCACCGACGAACTGTTTTCAGACGGCTCTAATACCGGAGATACGAACGCCGCGAGGTGATAGTCACCCGAGTAGAGCGTGCCGACGGCGTCGCCGAGCAGGTGGGTGAACACGCCGACGGCGAACGCGGATACGACCGACACCCCGCCGAATCGTCGCGCGACGGCGAACGCGACGGCGCAGACGAACACGGCCACGAACAGCGAGTGACCGATAGCTCGCCCGTCGAAGACGCCGAACCACCAGTTGAGCGGTTTGTCGACCAGGTCCGGCAACTGCGTCCCCACGGCGAGTGCGAGCACCGGTAACTCCCGCGGTGCCCTCCGGTGTCGTATCCTCGTCGCCACCGTGTAGACGAGGTAGCCGACGGCCAGGTGACCCCACGGCATCATCGTGACTACATCACCGTTCGACTTCGAACTCGGGCGGCTCACTGATAGAAATGGTGACACGTATCCGTCCACCTCCGGCGCTGAAGGTGGTCGACCAACGGTCTCCGGGGGTCCGTTCGGTCGTCTCGTCCGCCCCTCGATGATGGCGACAATCCCCGTCACGTCGGCGACTATTCGTCGCCTAACACGACGAAACACTTCGTATCGGTCGGCTCTCGGGACTTTGCAACGCCCTAAGACTCGCCTCGGCGCGGACGGCAGAGCGGTAGTGAGAGGATAACAATACTTCGCAGCGACGTGGCACCTCACTGATGAAAGCAGTCGTACTCGCCGCAGGGAAGGGGACCCGACTTCGTCCGCTCACCGAAGACAAACCGAAGGGGATGGTCGAGGTGGACGGCGAACCCATCCTGACGCACTGCTTCGACAAACTCACCGAGTTGGGCGCCGACGAGTTGGTCGTCGTCGTCGGCTACCTGAAGGAGCGGATAATCGAACACTACGGCGACGAGTACGAGGGGACCCCGATAACCTACGCGCACCAGCGCGAACAGAAGGGCCTCGCTCACGCGTTGCTCAGCGTCGAGGAGCACATCGACGACGATTTCATGCTCATTCTCGGCGACAACATCTTCGACGCGAACCTCGCGGACGTGGTCAAGCGCCAGCGAGAGGACCGCGCGGACGCCGCGTTCCTGGTCGAGGAGGTGCCGTACGAGGAGGCCAGTCGCTACGGCGTCTGCGACACCAACGCCTACGGCGAGATTACGGACGTCATCGAGAAACCGGACGACCCGCCGTCGAACCTCGTGATGACGGGGTTCTACACGTTCTCGCCCGCCATCTTCCACGCCTGCCACCTCGTCCAACCCTCCAACCGCGGCGAGTACGAGATAAGCGAGGCCATCGACCTCCTGATTCGCAGCGGTCGAACCATCGACGCGATCGGCCTCGACGGCTGGCGCATCGACGTCGGCTACCCGGAGGACAGAGACGAGGCGGAACGGCGGTTACAGGGGAAAGAAGTCGAACAGACGCCGGAGGCGTAGGCGTCGGACTATCGAACTCCGGACCGCTACCGCCTGTCGCGCCTTCCCGACGCGTTCTCCGCCGCGTCCCCCTCTGACCGCCGAGTCCGCGACGAACCGCCCGACGACCGGAAGGCGAGACTGTACATCTCGCCCGCCGACTCCGACCCGATTTCCGCGCCCGTCCGCTCCGCCGCCGTCGCCAACCGCGTTCCCACCTCCCCGTCTATCCGCTCTGCGGCACGTCGAGCGACGCCGACGTGCGCCCGGACGTGGCTCTCGGTCCACGGAACCGGGTCCAACAGCGTCGCCCGTCGGTCGAACGTCCACCCGCTTCCGACGAACAGACGCCGGAGAACGTCGGCCGGGTAGAACGTCACCGCGGGCCGGCCGTCGGCGGCCTCCGTCGCCGCGTTCTCCAGTGCGAACAGCCGTCGCATCTCGGCGTCCTCGGGGAGGGGTTCGTAGTCGTCGACGACGAGGTGACTCCCCGGCGACGCCACGCGGGTCACCTCGGCGACGATGGCCTCCAGTTCGGCGGGTGCGACGAGGTTGAACAGTCCGTGTGCGGTGACGAGTTCGACCGAATCGGTCGGGAGGGGAAGGGCGCGACCGTCCGCCTCCAGAACGCTCGCCCGCGACTGCTGGTTGGTTCCGAGGCGGTCACGGACGAGACGCGCGTGTTCGGGGTCGTTCGTGACCGCGTAGACGCGTTCGGCGCCCGCGTCGAGGAGCCCACAGGTGGCGTTGCCGACGCCGGCCCCGGCTTCGAGGCAGACGGCTCCCTCCACGGGGCGGTCCGCGAGTGCGGCCCGAACCGTCCGCGGGACGTCCATGCGACGGCGGACGCGTTCGGACGACATAGTTCGAACGGTGTCCCGCGAGCGAGGGACAGGCCCCTCAGTCGTCGCCGTTGACGTTCACCGTCAACACGGGGACGGGCGCGTCGGCGACGACGCGGGCCGAGACGCTCCCGACCATGTTCTCCTGATAGTTCGACCCGTGGGTCCCCATGGTCACGACGTCGACGCCGGCCGTCTCGATGTAGTCGATGATCTCTTCGGCGGGGTTGCCGCGTCGCAGGACGGTGGTGGCCTCGACGCCCTCGGCTTCGAGTCGGTCGAGCGCTGCGGTCGTCGCCTCCTTCCCCTTCCCTTCGAGTTCGCCGACCACGTCGTCGACGAGGTCGGACGCCAGCGTGATGAACGCGCGGTCGTCGACGACGTAGAGGACGTGGACGGTCGCGTCGTGCTTCCGCGCGAGGTCGATAGTGTGCGCGTAGACGGGTTCCATCGAGTCGGTCCCATCCGTGGGCAGCAGGATATCGTCGTACATCGGGTTCGTTCGAAGGTCTGCGTTCAGACGGTAAGAACACTTTCATACGTTCTTGCGGGTCGAGAACTGGCGAAATCCGCCCCCGACAGACGCCCGACGAGTGAGAGAGACTTTTGATTCGGGCGCCCCAACGGCCGCGCATGGCAGCAATCGACGCCGACGACCTGCTCCCGAACGACCGCGTCCAGCAATCGGTTCTGGACGGCGACGTGACGCAACTCACCCGCGGGGCGAGTAACCGGTACGCGGAGGAGGGCGACACGTTCGAAGTCGACGGCGAGACGTTCGCCGTCGTCAGCGTGGAACGACGAACGCTCGGCGACTTCACCGACGCCGACGCCCGACGCGAGGGCTCGGAGTCGCTCGAGGCGTACAAACGGCGCATGAAACGCGTCCACCCGGGCGACTTCGAGTGGGACGACGGGAGCGAGGTGCTGACGTACCGCTTCGAGCGTCGCTGACGAATCCAACTACGGCGCTCCCTCTCGCCGCCGCTTCCTCCCTTCTCGACCGCGGCCCCGTCCCCGACCGCTCGACGACCGACAGTCCGAACCGGTCGTGCGAACCGGTCGGTACTTACGCGGCCGGCGTGTGCAGGTCACGCCCTTTCGACCGTCCGCCCCGAACCGAGCGCCGATGAGCGACAGTTCGAAACACGGGTCGCTGCTCGGTTCGGGCGGCCGCGCCGCGTCCGACGGCGTGACCCTTCGGGCCCTCCTGGCCGCCGGCGTCTTCGGCTTCGGGTTCAGCGGCCTCGTCGACGTCCTCGTGTTGCACCACGTCCTCCAGTGGCACCACCTCGTCTCGGGTATCTATCCGACGGACACCCTCGCCGGCCTGCGGACGAACATTTTCGCGGACGGCGCGTTCTCGCTCGCGATGCTCGTCATCACGTGCGTCGGCGGCGGACTCCTGTGGCAGTCCGAACGCCGTGCGGACGCGCCGTTGGCGATTCGCCCCGTCGCGGGCGCGGCGGTGATGGGTCTCGGGGCGTTCGACCTGTACGACGTCGTCGTGGACCACATGCTGTTGGGGCTCCACCAGCCCCTGTCCGCGGGCGGACGGTACAACCCGCACTGGACCGTGGTCAGCCTCCTGCTCGTCGCCGCCGGGTACTACGTCTATCGTACCGGGACGCGCGACGCGTCGGGAGAGACGGCCGAATCGACCTGAATGCGCCGCCCCTCGACGCCGAATCACGACCGAGACGGACCGATGCCAGGCGACCAACACCACCCCTCGACGGCCGTCGCTCCGCCGGGCGTCCTACTGACGGCCGTCTCCACACTGCTCGCCCCGCCCCCGGTCATCCTCTCGGCGGCCGTCCACCCCGCGACCGTCCCCTTGCACGGCGCGGTGCGGACGCCGGTTCCGCACTGGGTAGTGCTCCTCGGCTCCGTCCCCGCACTCTGGCTCCTCGCTGCCGCCGTCGTCGTCGCGGTGGACCGACTACACCGGCGGTTCCGTCGGTCCGATGGTGCGGACTGACACGCCGGAGGGACGCGTCGTCGCCGTCGCGCGTCGACTCCCGCCGACAGTCGCCGCGGCGTCCGAGGTTCGGGCGCGAGACGACGGCCGGTGCGTTCGACCCACCCTTCACGCTCCGCTCAGTGGTGTAGCTGCTCGGGCACCGGACTCCCCTCGTGGCGGAGCCGTTCGACCAGCGAGCGTTGCGCGGCGTCGTCCATGCCGTCGTACCGGGCGGCGGCGTCGAGCACCATCGAGACGAGTTTCGGGTCGCCCGGGGAGACGACGCTCGTGACGCCCTGCGCGGCCGCGAAGTCGAATCGCTCGCGAATCTCGTCGGGGCGGCTGACCGGTTCGTACCAGTTCGCGAACGGTCGGTCCGCCTCCGGCAGTTCGTCGGTGGACGGCCACGACCCCTTGGCGAACGCCTTGATGCAGAGCGTGCCGATGTCCTCCTCCTCGCAGCGTTCGAGGACGCGTTCGTAGTCGTACTCGTCGCCGTCCTTCCCGACGACGACGGGGTTCAGCGGGAACATCAGCGATTCGAGGTCGTCGATTCGGTCGATGGCGTCGAGAATCAGTTGGGGCGACCCGTGACTCGTCAGGCCGATGTGGTCTACGAGCCCCTCTTCCTTGGCGTCGCGGAACGCCGCCAGCGCGCCGTCGTCGGCCGTAATCGCGTCGAGTTCCTCCTCGTACTCCAGCCCGTGGACCTGGTAGAGGTCGATTTTCTCCACGCCGAGGCGGTTCAGCGACCGTTCGAGCTTCCGTCTCGCCCCGTCGTAGTCGCGTTCCTGCGTCTTGCAGCCGAGGAAGACGTCCTCGCGGTGCTGTCGGAGTTTCGGTCCGAGTTTGAGTTCGGCGTCGCCGTACGTCGGAGCGACGTCGAAGTGGTTCACGCCGTGGTCGAGGACGTGTTCGACCATCTGGTTCGCCCCCTCCTGTTCGAGCCAGTTGAGCGCGATGGTGCCGAACGTCGCTATCGTGCTGTCGTGACCCGTCTCGCCGAGTGTGCGCGTCTCCATGTTCGGTTGTACTCCCCACCGTCGAATAAAGGATAGCCTACCCGCGCCGCTGAAGGAACGCCCGAGTTCTGGCGGCGACGGCCGACCGGAACGCCGCCGGGTCCACGTCGCTCTCGTGGTGGTGCAGTCGCGCGTGCGACTCCCTGAAGGCCGCTTCGAGGGCGCGTTCGTACACCGAATCGACCGTGACCGGTCGCCCCCGCGCCTCGAGTTCCGCCGCGATACGCTCGAACCGCTCCCGGGGAACGAGTTCCGCTGCGACGCCGTCGGCGTCACCCTCGACCGGTTTGACGGCCGTTTTCTCGCGAAAGTCGGGGTGTCCGAGCGTCGCACGCTGACCCCCCTTGCCCCGTTTGTTCCGGACGACGACGCCCTTGGCAGGCCCGTCGTACCACGCCGAGTCCGGGACTTCGTAGCCGTCGGGGTCGAAATCGCGCGTGTTCCGCTCCTTCTCGAACGCGTTGACCGGGTGGAGTCCCAGCCGGTCGAAAATCTGCTCGGCGGCGTCGGGCGGCCGGAACTCCCCCGCGTCGGCCGACCAGACGTCGTACCCGAGGAACGACGGCGTCCGCGTCCAGTCGTACGCTATCGACCGCCGCGTGGTGGCCACGCCGAAGAAGACGACGTCCTCGACGTTCGGGACGGCCGCTCGGAGCGCGTCCCTGTCGAGGTTCTCGCGGACGTGCCTGACGGCGTGTCGGTACGACTCGGGGACGGAATCGGGGTCGCCGTACACCCGTCGCTCGTCGCCGAACCGGACGATTCCGGCGTCGTCGAGACCGAAGCGGAACCACGCCCCGTCCACGAGTTCGAGAATCCACAGGTGACCGCTGGAGAGCAGTTCGTCGGGGGCGTCGGAGAGCGACGGGAGTGCGGGAAAGTCCTTCATGCGTGAGAGAGACGGCCGTCGGTCGGAGTTCTCTCTCGGAGCTGATAAGTCCGGGGTACGCCGGGTTCGCCCGTCAGGGCGACCGGACGCGACCCGTCGTCCTCACTCGACGGGGAACCGGAGCAGCGCGCCGACGCCGTCGAACGCCGCTTCGAGTCGGTCGGTCCGGTCGAGTCCCGTCGGGGCGACGACGCTCTCGCCGCCCTGCTGTTCGGCGCGTTCGACCAGCGACTGCACCTCCGCCTCGGGGAGCGAGTCCGCGACGAGCAGCGTCTCGACGGCCTCCAGTTCGAGCGCTTCCTCGACGCCCTCGCGGCCCGTCGCGACGGGCGTCTCGTCGCCGTCGAGCGCGTCGAACAACCGGTCGAGCGTCTCCCGGGCGTCGGTCGTGCCGAGTTCGCCCGCCGACTCGGCCGCGTCGACGAGTTGTCTGAGGCCCTGTTCGGAGGCGTACTCCACCTCGAACGACCCGGTGACGGCGTCCCCGACCGGTTCGGGCAGGTGGTCGCCGTCCCGGAACTGCTCGACGACGACGTCGCTGCCGCCCAGGAGGAGCCCCGATGCCTCGAACTCGGCCTCGGGACTCGCCTCGTCGGCACCCTCGACGGGCGCGTCGTCGAGGAAGACGCGCGCGGCCGCCGAGCCGATTTCGTCGAAGAACTCCTCGGTCCGCTCCTCGCTTCGGCCCTCGAAGCGGTTCTCGTTCCGCCCCTCGGCCGCCTGCTTGCTCGGCACGTCGCTCTCGACGGTGTCGACGTGGGTGATGGTCTCGCCGTCGTACCGCCCGAACGCCGCGCTCTCGCGAGCGACGACCAGGAGGCCGTGGGTGTCGGTTCGCTCCGTCGCGGGTTCCAGCGGGTCCGTGTCGAACTCGTTGGCGTGCCCGTACGCCGACTCGGAGACGGGTGCCGGCAGGTCGTCGAAGACGTACTGGACGAGGTCGGTGTCCGAGACGCCGACGTAGGCGGCGAACCCGTTCTCGGGCGTCTCCTCGTAGTCG
Organism: Halogeometricum rufum; assembly: GCF_900112175.1. Taxonomy (NCBI): domain Archaea; kingdom Methanobacteriati; phylum Methanobacteriota; class Halobacteria; order Halobacteriales; family Haloferacaceae; genus Halogeometricum; species Halogeometricum rufum. Next base: position 311,600 of record NZ_FOYT01000003.1, read on the forward strand.
TGGAGGAGACGCCGCGTCTCCTCCAGCGCCCGTTCGAGGGGTCGTCGGACCTCCTCGCGGACGTCGAGGTACTCCGCCTCGGCGTGTTCCGATTCGACGCGTCGCTGCATCGCCTGCATCGACTCGTCGGGCGGGACCGCGACGGTGACGAGTTGTTCGCCGTCCGCTTCGGTGGCCGAGACCGCTTCGATTCGGTCGTGGAGGGAGTCGTGTGTAGACATGCGTTCTGAGTGTTCGTTTCTCCCCTCGCCGAATGGAAGAATCTTGTCGCCGGTGTGTTGGCACGTCTCGTGCGACCTACGCTCCGTCCAGCGGGCCGAACCGCTCCGGCGGCGTTCGGGGGTCGGTCGCGCGCTCGAACCCGTAGCCCAACTCGAACAGGTGCGGTTCGGCGAACCGCCGTCCGAGCAGTTCGACGCCGACCGGGAGTCCGTCGTCCGTGAAGCCGGCCGGCAGCACCATCGCGGGCAGTCCCGTGTGGGCGGCGAGTTCGCAGTTCATCTCCGAGAACGGCTGGTGTTCGGGAATCTCGACCGGGGGGACGCGCGACGGCGGGTACAGCAACGCGTCCAGGTCGTCCTCGACCATCCGGGCGAGGACCGCCTCCCGGAGTTCCGTCCGCCGTCGGAGTCGCCGGAGGTAGTCGGCGTCCTCCTCCAGCGTGTCGGCGTCGACGTCGAGGATGCCCGCGGCTTCGAACCGCGACTCGACCGAGGGCGTAATCGTCCCCGTCTCGTAGACGGCGGCCAGCGAGTCGTGCGGTGCCGCGCCGCCGAGGCGCGCGAGGTAGCGGTCGAAGTCGCGAGCGAACTCGTGCGGGATGACGCGCGCGCTCCCGAGGGCGTCCGCGTCGACGACGTCCACCGGGTCGACTACCGTCGCGCCGGCCGCGGCCATCGCCTCGATGGCGTCGTCGACGACGGCCGTCACGGCCGCGGCGTCGGCTTCGGACGCGCTGGTCTCGTCGTGGACGCCGAAGAACTCCCGGGCGACGCCGATTCGCGCCCCGTCGAGCCCGTCGGGGTCGAGATGCGAGACGTAGCCGTCCGCCGGAACCTCGTCCGCGCCGGTCGCCGTGACCGGGTCCTCGGGGTCGTAGCCGGCCATCGCGTCCAGCATCCGCGCGGCGTCTTCGACGGTCCTCGTGACGGGCCCCGCGGTGTCCTGCGTCTCGCTCAGCGGGACGATTCCCGTCCGGCTCACCAGCCCTCGCGTCGGACGGACGCCCACGAGGGCGTTGAACGCGGGCGGCGACCGGACCGACGAGCAGGTGTCCGACCCGGTGCCGACGGTGGCGAGGTTGGCGGCGACGGCCGCGGCCGTCCCACCGCTGGACCCCGAGGGCCGCCGGCCGAGGTCGTATGCGTTCCGCGTCGCGCCGCCGAGCGAACTCACGGTGTCGACGCCGAACGACAGTTCCTGCAGGTTCGCCTTCGCGAGAATCACCGCGCCCGCCTCGCGAAGTCGTTCGACGACGAACGCGTCGCGCGGCGGCCGCGAGTCCGCGAGCGCCACCGATCCCGCCGTCGTCGGCATGTCGTGGGTGTCCTGATTGTCCTTGAGAAGTACGGGGACGCCGTGGAGCGGTCCCACCGGGCCGTCCTCGGCGAACCGCGCGTCGAGGTCACGGGCGCGTCGCCGCGCGTCGTCGTTCACGGTCAGAATCGCGTTCAGGTCGTCGTCGTAGGCGTCGATGCGGGCCAGATAGCGCTCGACCAGCGCTTCGGCGGTGATTCGTCCGTCGGTCATGGCGGCGTGAACCTCGGCGACGGTCGTCTCGACGAACTCGAAGGAGTCGGGTGGCGCGGTGGACATCGTCGGGAGTCAACTCGTGTGTGCGGACTCGGACCACGGACCTGAACGTTTCCCTCGTGTGCCCGGGTGGTCGCGGGCCGCGCCGACTGGGGGTCGTCGCCGACCCGGAGTCGCCGGCGCGCGACCCCTCAGGCCGACTGCCGAGGCTCCCCGCCCGCCGGCGGCCGTCCCCCGTCCATCGCCAGCACGTACCGCACGGCCAGCACCGCGGCGACGGCCACCGGGAAGAACGTGAAGACGGCCGCGACGGGCGTGATAGTGACCGCGTCGCCGAGCGCGAACACGACCGTCGCCGCGGAGATGGACGCGGCGAGCGTCGCGCCGAGCACCAGCACCACGCCGGCGAAGACGTAGCCCCAGGTGCGCCGTCGGTAGAGCCACGCGGCGGACAGCAGTATCGACGGTACGACGACGCCGAGGTCGAGGACGTGCGAGGCCATCGCCTGCGGGCCCGCCTCCAGGACGACGAGCGGAACCGTCCCGCTCGCCAGCGCGAGCGCTACGTCCGAGAGCCACAGCGCCGCGAGTCCGAGTCCGACGACGACCAGCGCCCCGGCGTACAGCGAGGTGCGGATGCGTCCCTCCAGCGCCTCCCGGACGGCCGCCGCGTCGGTCGTCACGAGGCCGCCGACGAGCGTGAACAGCGAGAGGGAGAACAGCGCGACGTACGCGAGGAACAGGTCGTTGAACGAGACCTGAACCGCGACGCTCAGCCACGTGTACGTCGAGTACGCCAGCGCGCCGAGCCAGACGATACGGCCGCGGGGAGAGCCCCGCATCGCGTACCGGAGGCCGACCGCGAGGACGGGGAGACCGACGAGGAGAACCGTGAGGTCCTGCAGCTGATACTGTGCGACGAGGGCGGGGGCGTCCCGGTAGTGACCCGGTCGGAGGAGACCGAGGAGCGACGAGACGGCGGCGAGCGCGAGTATCGCCACCGTCGAGAGGACGTGCCACCGACGGAGTTGACTGGTCATGTCGTTCACCGGCAGAGAGTACGTCTGAGACGGAGTTAACTGACGACGATGGTTCTCAGCGGGTAGTACCCGCGGTCGGAGGGTCCAGCAGGTAGAAGACGCGGCGGCGAGTACCGGCGCGTGGCACCGGAGCCATCGAATGAACGTACACGAACTCGTCGACGTCGGTACCGTGGGACTGAGCGCCCTCCTCGTCCGCGACGCGAAGTTCTTCGCTCGCTCGCTCGCGGCCCCGTCGCTCCTCGACGCCGCGGCCGGCGCGGACGCCGACGTCGCCGCCGCCGCCCTCTCGAAAGCCGGCCGTCGGACGGTGACCGTCGACACCCCGTGCGGTGCGTTCGAGGCGGCGTACGTGCCGTGGCGGTGGCGCGGCCCGGAGTATCCGACGCTCCTCTACCACCACGGCAGCGGCGAGCGACCGTTCGACTTCGGCCGCTTCGGGACGAACTCGTTCCGTCGGCTGTTCGTCACCGCAGACTCGGAGATTCCGGCCAACGTCGTCGCCGTCAGGGCCCCGTTCCACGGCGGGACGAACGCGGCGTACGCCCGGGCGATGGGTGACCTCGAGAACTTCGTCGGGATGCTCGCCGCGTCGGTCGGTCTGATGGAGGCGCTGACGGTCCGAGCGCGCGAGCGGACGGACGCGTCCGTCCACCTCGCCGGCATCAGCCTCGGCGGGTGGGCGACCAACCTCCACCGGGCCTGTTTCGACACCGCCGACGGTTACGTCCCGATGTTCGCGGGCGCCGCGCTCGGCGAGATGTTCGTCTCCTCGGCCTACCGGAAACTGACGGGTGCCCCGGCCCGCCGGAACCCGGACCGTCTCCGGGAGGTGCTCGACTTCGAGGAAGCGTTCGCGGCCGTCGACGCCGACGACTGTCGCCCGCTACTCGGACGGTACGACCGCATCATCGAGTACGAAGCGCAGCGACCGGGGTACGGCGAGATGGCTCCGGTCGTTCTAAACAGGGGCCACGTCACCGGGTCGCTCGCGACGGCGCGACTGCGCGAACACGTCCTCGACGGGCTCTCGAACGGACGAGGCCGCGAAACTGCGGATGGCCGGATGTGACGCTCGCGCCTCAGGACCGCCAGAACGCGGGCGTCAGTAGCACTAGCACCGGGATTATCTCGATGCGGCCGACCCACATCAGGAACGTCATCAACAGTTTCGTCGGCGCGGAGAACGGCTCGTAACTGGCGAACGGCCCGGCGATGCCGAACGCGGGTCCGACGTTGAAGAACGTGGAGGCGGCGGCGCCCATCGCCTCGAACTCGGTTATCGAGAGCGCCCCACGAGAGGCGTCGACGGCGACGAAGACGGTGGCGGCGATGAAGAACAGGAGGCTCACGAGCGTGTAGGCGTAGATGTCGCGAATCGTCTCCTCCTCGACGACGCTCCCGCTGAGTCGGACCGGGCGGACCGCCCGCGGGTTCGACGCCGTGAACAGGTCGCGGCGGAACGCCTTCAGGACGACCAGCCACCGGAGCGTCTTTATCGAACAGGTGGTGCTGCCCGCCATCCCGCCGACGAACATGCAGACGAACAGCAGGTGCTTCGCGCCCGACGACCAGAGGTCGAAGTTCGTACTCGCGTACCCCGTCGTCGTGACGATGGAGACGACCTGAAACAGCGAGTGGCGAGCCACCTCCTCGACGCCAGCGGGCGGCCCGCCGTCCGCGAACAGGATGCCCGCCACGCCGGCGGCGAACAGGAGGAGGAGACCGACGTAGAAGCGGAACTCCTCGTTCTCGTACAACCGGTCGAGGCTCCCGGTGACGACGAAGTAGACGAGGAAAAAGTTCGTCGCGCCGACGACCATGAACGGGACGACGGCCCACTGGACCGCCGGCGAGAAGGCGGCGACGCTCTCCGGGCGCGGAGAGAAGCCGGCGGTCGAGATGGTGGTGAACGCGTGCGCGACGGCGTCGTACAGCGTCATCGCGGGTGCCAGTCCGCCGAGGTGGAGGCCGTAGAGGACGGCGACCTGCAGTGCGGTGAGACCGAGGTACAGCCGTCCCAACAGCCCCGCAGTCTGCGAAATCTTCGGCGTGAGTTTGTTGACGTCGCGGGTCTGGCTCTCCGTCTCCATCAGTTGCGCGCCCCCGACGGACAGTTGCGAGAGGATGGCCGTCGCGAGGACGAGGATGCCCAGTCCGCCCATCCACTGGAGGACGGCGCGCCAGAGGAGCACCGCCCGCGAGTGTGCGCCGAAGTCGACGACCACCGTCGCACCCGTGGTGGTGATACCGCTCATGCTCTCGAACAGGGCGTTCACCGGATTGGCGAGCGTTCCGGCGCCGGCGACGACGAACGGCACGGCCCCCACGACGGAGACGGCCAACCACGTCGCCGACACCATCAGGAACGCCTCCCGTTCGCCGAGGCTGTCCTCGTCGGTCAGTCGTTCGAGAGCGGCACCGACGGCGACGGTTCCGACCGTCGGGACGAGGAACGGGAGGAGCGCCGTCCCGTCGTACAGGGCGAGTCCGAGAGGAAGCGCGAGCGGAACCCACAGCCACTTGAGCACGGTCCCGACGAGTCGGAGGCTCACTCGCCACTCGACTCGCGTCAACATCTGGCGGTCACGTCGGTCGATGAACTCCCCGGAGGACGAAAAGTGTGGCGCGACGGCCGCGGACCGACCGCCCGCGTGCGTCGAGGCGGCGGCTCAGTCGTCGCCGCGGAACTCGCGGTGGACCGCCAGCCCCTCGGCTTCGAGGACGCCGCCGACAACGTCGACGTCGCACCCGCGCCGGTCGAAAATCTCGCCGCACGGGACGCCCTCGCTGCCGCCGAACTCCGCGGCCGCCCGTGCGCCGGAGACGCTGTAGACGACGGCGCCGAGGCTCGAAATCGAGATACCGCCCGCGCACATCGGGCACGGTTCGGTGCTCGTGTACATCACGGCTCGCTCGCGTTCCGCCGGCGCGAGTTCTCGCGCCGCCCGCCGGGCGAGCGTCAGTTCCGGGTGGAGCGCGATGTCGTCGTCCGTGCGCTCCCGGTTCGTCTCCTCCATCACGACGGCGTCGTCGAGGACGAGCAACGACCCGTACGGGCCGTCGCCGCGGTCACCGGCCGCGCGCGCGAGTTCGATGGCTCGTTCGACGTACGCCTCGTGGTCGAGTGCGTGTAGGTCGGGCATCGCCCGGGAGTTCGTCGGCCGAGCGAAGGAGTGTTGCGGTCGCGGTACGGTCGCAGCATCGAAGCGACCCCACGACGCGACTGCACCGTCGCTACCCGCCTCGGCCCCTCGCGGCGACGCGTTCGGGACCCGTCGGGTCCGGCGTCTCCGACTCGGGGGCGCTAATTTGGAGGCTGAACAGCCACTCTCGGAGTCCGAGACGGCGGCGCTTCCCGTCGCCGTCCGGGAAGGGGTCCGCCGTCTGCCCGTAGTTGAGCAGCGTCACCAGGAACACACCGCCGATGGTGTTTCCGACGAGGACGGGTACGGCGAACTCCCAGAGGCCGACGAACAGGTCGACGTTCCCGGTGAAGACGAGATAGAACGTGTCGGCCGAACTGACGACGATGTGGTAGAGCCCCGTCGCCGGGATGGTGAAGATGATGAGGTAGATGAGTACCACGCGCGAGATGGAGTCGCGGACGGCGTGTTCCAGCCACACCAGTCCGGCGACCAGCCACCCCGCGAAGACGGCCTTGAACACGAGGTCCCACCACGGCGTCTCGACGCCGCGAGCGCCGATTTCGACCGCTGCGGCGGCGGCAGCCGGCGAGAACACGCCGGTGTTCGCGAGAACGAACGCGCCGACGAGGGCGCCGGTGAGGTTCCCCGCCAGCACGGCGACCCAGACGCGGAACAGCGAGGGGACGCTGGCGACGCGGGTCAACACGAGCGTCACCGGGGTCAGCGTGTTCTCGGTGTAGAGCTGATACCGGCCCATGATGATGTAGACGAACCCGAGCGGGTAGAGCAACGGCGCGACGAGGCCCGCCGTGTCGTCGGGGAAGGCGGCCTTCGTCGTCGCGTAGACGAAGAAGGTGAGCGTGATGGCGAACCCCGCCGCGAGACCGCTGAGGTACAGACGCAGGCTCTCGCTACCGACCTCCTCGTCGGCCGTCGCGACGACTCGCTGGAATATCTCGTCGGTCGAGAACCGGTCTCCGACCGCCTTTCCCGCCGCGGGCGCGCCGCTTCTGGCCCGGTCACCGTCAGGGTGGCCGTTCGCCGGACGGGGGGCGGCCGCCCCGGGAGCGCTCATCGGGAGTCGGCCTCTCCCTCCGTTCGCTCGCTGGGCTTGACGGCGGCGTCCGCGGACTCTCCCGCCGAGCCTTTCTGTCGATTGACGGTGTACATCGTGACTCTGTAGAGCAGGTAACTGAACGCTGTGAACGCCACCAGTTCGACGAGGTACAACTCGACGGCCTCGACGAGCGTTATCTGCTCGATGATGACGCTCCGGGTCGCCGCGAGTGCGACGTAGGCGACGAGCAGCGTGAGCGCGGGCATCACGACCAGCAACGCCGCCGTCAGGACCAGCCAGAACCGGTCGGTCAGGGGGGAGTCGTCGCTCATCTCAGCCACCCGGACGAGTCGTGCTGGCGGTCACGCTCGGCCCGTCTTCTCCACTCTTCGGGCCGGTGCAGGGTGTGCTGGTCCGTCTCTCGCTTCGCCGCCGTCGTCTCGGTTCGTGACCCATACCGAGCATCCGTCACGGAGCAACATAAACTATTCTACGAATTTACCGACATGGTAAAGTATATGTGGATATATTACCAGAATGTGAAAAAACAAGCCGCGTTCCGCGACGGTTGGGTTGCCGGGAGGGCCCCGTGAGCCGACTGACGGCCGCCGCGGCCGACGGACTTCGGGACGCCGCGGTCCGCTACGGGGCGACGGGCCTCGTCGCGTACGGTTTCTACCTGGCGCTCGGGGATCCGACGGACCCGTTCGACCTCGTGACCGGGTTCGTGAGTGCGGTGGTCGTCGCCGCCGTCCTCGGCGCCGTCGTCTTCGAGACCGCGCCCTCGCGCGGGAGCCTCGGCGTCGTCGCTCGCGCCGTCGTGTTCCTCCCCCGACTCCTCGCCGCCGTCGTCCGCGCGAACCTGTCGCTCGCGCGGGTCGTCCTCGACCCGCGACTCCCGATAGCGCCGTCGGTGGTCCGCGTCCCGGCGCCCGAGGGGAACCTCGCTCGGGCGCTGTTGGCCAACAGCATCACGCTGACGCCGGGGACGGTGACGCTCGACGTCACGGACGACGAACTGGTGGTCCACGCGCTGACCGAAGCCAGCCGGACCGAACTGCTGGCGGGGTCGCTGGCGCGGTCCGTCGCCTTCGTCACCGGCGACCCCGTCACCGAGACGACCGACGACGAGACGGAGGGCACCTGATGACGACGCCCGTCGCGACGACCGGACTGTTGCTCGGCGGTGTCGCCCTCGTCGCCCTCGCGACTGCGCTCCTCTGGCGAGTCGTCGTCGGCCCCACGACGGCCGACCGCGTCGTCGCGGTCAACGTCGTCGGGACGACCACCGTCGTCGTCATCGCCCTCCTGAGCGCGGCGCTCGACGAACCGGGTTTCCTCGACGTTGCGCTCGTCTACGCGCTGTTGAACTTCCTGCTCTCGCTCGGCCTCTCGCGGTTCTCCGTCGAACGGGGTGGGTTGTTGTGACCCCCGTCGACGCCGCCGTCGTGGCGCTGGTCGCCGGGAGCGTCTTCTTCTCTCTCGTCGCCGTCGTCGGGTTCGTCCGCCTCCCCGACGTGTTCGCCCGGGCGCACGCCGCCTCCAAGAGCGAGACGCTCGGAGCGCTTCTCGGCCTCCTCGCCGCGGGCGTCGCCTTCGGCCCGGGTGCCGAGTCGGTGAAACTGCTCATGCTGGCGCTGTTCGTCCTCGTCACGGGCCCCACCGCCGCCCACGCCATCGTCAGAGCGGCCGCGAGAGCGGGCGACACGCCGACGACCGTCGCGGACGACGCCGGAGGCGAGCGATGACTCCCGAGACGGCGGTGCTGTACGCGCTGCTCGGCTTCACGCTGGCCACCGCCGTCGTGACCGCACTCGCGCGCACGGTGCTCACGGCCATCGTCGCGTTCGGGGCGTACAGCCTCGGTCTCGCGATGGTGTGGGTCGTCCTCCGCGCCCCCGACGTGGGCCTCACGGAGGCGGCCGTCGGCGCGGGCGTGACGACCGGACTGTTCCTCCTCGTCGCGCGGCGAGCGACGCCCTCGCGCGGTTCGCCGGTGGTCGGGTCGTCAGCGTCGCCCGCGACGGCGGTGGAGCGTCCCCCGGAGTCCGATTCGAGCACGACCGACCTTCGCGCCGCCGCCGTCGCAGGCGTCGTGACCGCCGGACTCCTCCTCACGGTGCCCGCGCTCCCGGCCGTCGGCGCGGCGGACGCGCCGGCGTTCGGTCCCGTCACGGAGTTCTACCTGACCGACGCCGCCGACCGCGGCATCGACAACGCGGTGACGGCCGTGCTGGTCGTCTACCGCGGGTTCGACACGTTCGGCGAGATAGCCGTCGTCTTCACGGCCGCCGTCGCCGTCTTGGCCGTCCTCGGCCGGGAGGTGCTGGTGTGAGCCCCCCATCGCGCGTCGAGAGTACGGTCGTCACGACGACGGTCAGACTGCTCTCGCCGTTCGTGCTGACGTTCGCGCTGTTCACGCTGTTCCACGGCACGTCCTCGGTCGGCGGCGGCTTCCAGGGCGGCGTCGTCGCCGCCGCCGTCGTGGTGTCGTTCGCCTTCGCGTTCGGCGTTCAGGAGACGGCGGCGTGGCTCTCGCCGCGGACGCTTCTGGCACTCGTCGCCGCCGGTCCCCTCGTCTTCGGCGTCGTCTCGATGGCCGGGCTGGTCTTCGGCGGGGCGTTCATGCAGTTCGACGTGCTGCCGATTCCGAAGCCGTCGGTCTACGCGACGGAGGCGATAGAACTCGGCATCGGCGCGACAGTCGGCGCCGTCGTCTCTGTGCTGTTCGTCCGTCTCGCCGCGGACCCCGCCGGAGGTGAGCGGTAGTGGTGGACGTGCCGACGATACTGGCGACGCGGGCGGCGTACGTGGCGTACGCGCTCCTCGTGGGCGTCGGTCTGTACGTCCTCGTCGCCGAGGACAACCTCGTGAAGCGCGTCATCGGGCTGAACCTGTTCCAGACGGGCGTCTTCCTGTTCTTCGTCGCGAGCGCGTTCCGCGCGGGCGGCCGCGTGCCGTTGCTCTCGGCGCCCGGCCCGTACGTCAACCCCCTGCCGCACGTGCTCATCCTGACGGCCATCGTCGTCGGGGTGAGCGTCACCGCCGTCGCCCTCGCCCTCGTCGTCCGCCTGCACGACGAGTACGGGACGTTCAGCGAGCGCGCGATTCGGGAGGTGCGGCGATGAGCGACCTGCTCCCCTTCCTCGTCGCGGTGCCGTTGCTCGGCGCCCTCGCTCCCCTCGTCGTCGGCGTCGGCCGACCGGACGCGGTGGGGCGGGTGACGGCGGCCGTCCTCCTCGTCCACCTCGGTGTGGCCGCCGCGGCCGTCTGGGGAGTCGTCACGGGCGGCGCCCTCTCGTACGTCGTCGGCGGACTGCCGGCCGCGTACGGCATCGGCCTCCGCCTCGACGCGGTGTCGAGCGCGTTCGTCCTCCTCGTCGCCGTCGTGTCCGCGGCCGCCCACCTCGCGGTCCGAACCGACCCGACGGGACCGACTGACAGCCTCTGGTTGCTCCTCGTCGCCGGCCTGACCGGCGTCTGCGTCACCGCGGACGTGTTCAACCTCTACGTCTTCCTCGAAATTTCGGGGCTGGCCGCGTACGCCCTCGTCGCGAGTCGCCGCGGGGCGACGGCGGCGCTCGCCGCCCTGAACTACCTGCTCGCCGGCACCGTCGGGGCGACGCTGTACCTCCTCGGCGTCGGGTACGCCTACGTCGCCACCGGGACGCTCTCGATGGCGACCCTGCGAGTCGAACTGGCCGGCGCGGGCTACGACTCGCCCCTCGTCGTCGCCGCGTTCGTCCTCGTGACGCTCGGACTGGGCGTGAAAATCGCGCTGTTCCCGGTCCACGGCTGGAAGCCCGACGCCTACCGGGCGGCGCCGGCCGACGTCAGCGTCCTGCTGGCCGCGCTCGGGTCCACCGTCGCCGGCTACGCCCTCGTCCGCGTCACGTTCGACGTGTTCACCGCGTCGTTCCTCGCGGCCGTCCCCCTCGTCGGGGCGTCGCTGACCGTTATCGGCCTCGTGAGCGTCGTCGTCGGCGGCTACCTGACGCTCCGGCAGGCGAACCTCCAGCGCCTGTTCGCGTTCTCGTCGGTGCTCCAGTTCGGCCTCGTCGTGGCCGGCGTGGGACTCGCGACGCCCGCCGCCGTGACCGGTGCGCTGGTCCTCCTCCTCGCCCACGCCGTCGCGAAGGGGTCGCTGTTCGCCGCCGCGGGTGTGTTCGAGCGGCGGTACGGCGCGAAGACGCTCGCCGACTACGCCGGACTCGGGCGCGAGAGCCCGGTTCTCGGGGTGTCGGTGGCCGTCCTGTTCGCCTCGCTGGTCGGCCTGCCGCCGACGGCCGGGTTCGCGGGCAAGTGGTACGTCGCGCTCGGCGCCGTCGCGTCCGCGTCGTGGGTCGCCGCCGCCGTCGTCGTCCTCAGCACCCTCCTGTCGCTGGCCTACGCCGGCCGCATCGTCGAACGCCTGTTCCTCGCAGAGAGCGACTCGGCCGGGGTCGCCGTCGCAGACGGCGGACCCGACGACCTGTCCGTCCGGCGGGCCGTGGCGCTCGTCGCCGTCGCGGCGGGGTTCGTCGTCGTCGCGGGACTGACCTCGACGGCGCTCTCGGCGTGGTTCGCGCCGGTCGTGGGGGGATGGCTGTGACCGACGCGGCGTCGCTCCTGCCGTTCGCGGCGGTGGTCCTGCCCGCGGTGTCGATTCCGCTCCTGTACCTCGCCCGGACCCGCCCGAACGTCCGGGAGGCGGTGACGCTGGCGGCGGCGGCGGCGACGCTGGTCGTCGTCTGGTTCATGACCGAGTCGGCGACGACGCACGTCGCCGCGCTGGGGTCCGTCGCGGGCGTCGCCTTCGAACTCAGGGCCGACGCCGCGGGGTTGCTGTTCGCGCTCCTCGCCGCGACGCTGTGGGTGGTGACGAGCGTCTACAGCATCGGCTACGTTCGTACGCTCGACGAACACGCCCAGACGCGCTACTTCGCCTCGTTCGCCGCCAGCGTCGCGGCGACGATGGGCGTCGCCTTCGCCGCGAACCTGTTCACGCTGTTCGTGTTCTACGAACTGCTGACGCTCGCGACGTACCCGCTGGTCGCTCACGCGGAGACGCGCGAGGCACGAATCGCCGCCCGGAAGTACGTCGCGTACACGCTCGGCGGCGGCGTCGTCGCCCTCGGCGGCGTCCTCCTCGTCGCCGTCCTCGCGGGGACGGTGACGTTCGACGCGGGCGGCCTCTCGTCGCTCGCGGCCGCCGACCCGACGCTGGCACGCGTCGCGTTCGCGCTCCTCGTCGTCGGCTTCGGCGTGAAGACGGCCGTGATGCCCCTGCACGGGTGGCTGCCGGCCGCGATGGTCGCGCCGACGCCCGTCTCGGGGCTGTTGCACGCCGTCGCCGTCGTCAAGAGCGGCGTGTTCGCCCTGGGCCGGACGGTCCTGTACGTGTTCGGCCCGGAGACGACGTGGGACCTCGGGATGGGACTCCCGCTGGCCGTCGCCGCCGCCGTCACGATGGTGCTGGCGGGCGTCGTCGGCCTCCGGCAGGACAACCTCAAGCGGGGGCTGGCGTACTCGACGGTGAGCCAACTGTCGTACGTCGCGCTGGGTCTGGCCCTCGCGACGCCGCTGTCGGTGTTCGGGGCGTTCGTCCACGTCGTCGCCCACGCGTTCATGAAGATAACGCTGTTCTTCGTCGCGGGCGTCGTCGCCGCCGAGACGGGCGTGAAGTACGTCTCGGACCTCGCGGGCATCGGCCGGCGACTCCCGCTGACGATGGCCGCCTTCGGCGTCGCCGCGGCGGGCCTCATCGGCTTCCCCCTCGTCGCCGGCTTCGTCAGCAAGTTCCACCTCGTCCTCGGCGCGGCGGCGAGTCCGTACCCCGTCTTCGTCGCCGCGTACCTGCTGGCGGGCCTGCTGAAGTTGCTCTACTTCTGGCCCGTCGTCTACGTCGCCTTCTTCGGACGGCGCGGGTCCGACGGCTCCGAGAGCGAACACGCGTTCGCACCGCCGCACGCCACCGACGGCGGATACGCGGCGGCGGCGACGTGGGAGCGTCGCACGCTCGGTGCCGAGACGACGCCGTTCATGCTGCTCCCGGTGCTGTTCACCGTCGGCGCCGCGGTGGCTCTCGGCGTCGCGCCGACCGCGTTCCCGTTCTGGGACCTGGCGAACGCGGTAGTCGCGGAGGTGTTCGGATGACCGACGTTCTGACGCTCGTCCCCCCGTGGGTCGCGTTCGTCGCCGCCGCCCTCGCCGTCGTCGCCCTGCCGCGGCGCGCCGGCACCGCCGCCGCGGTGTCGCTCACCGCGGTCACGATACCGTGGGTGCTGGTCGCGCCCGCCGGGGCCGCGCCGTCCGTCGCCCCGTTCGGCTTCGAGCAGGTGCTGGTCCGCGTGGACGCGTTCAGTCGGCCGGTGGCCGTCCTGTTCGGCTTCGTCGCCGCGCTGAACGTCCTCTACGGGCACGCGACGGGGGCCGACGCCCGGCAGACGGCGTACTCGCTGTGCTACATGGGCGCGGGCGTCGCCGCCGTCCTCGCGGGCGACTGGCTGACGCTCCTCGTCGCGTGGGAACTGCTCGCCGTCAGCGCGACGGTCCTGGTGTGGCACCACGGGGGCGACGCCGTCCGTCCGGCGTTCCGCTACGCCGTCTACCACCTCGTCGGCGGGGCGTTCCTCGTCGCGGCCGTCGCCCTCCACTACGCCGCCGCGGGGACGTTCGTCTATGACGGCGGTTTCACGCGTGGACTGGCGACGACGCTCGCTCTCGTGAGCGTCGGCGTCAACCTTGGGTTCGTCGGCCTCCACGCGTGGCTGCCAGAGACCTACTCCCGGCCGCACGTCGCCGCCAGCGTCGTGCTGGCCGGCTTCACCACGAAAGTCGCCGTCTACGTCCTCGCCCGCCTCGCGCCCGACGGGCACGCGTTCGTCGTCTGGATGGGCGCGGCGATGGTCCTGTACGGCGTGACGCAGGCCGTCCTCCAGACGGACATGCGCCGACTGCTCTCGTACCACATCGTCTCGCAGGTGGGGTACATGACCGTCGCCGTCGGTATCGGAACCGCGGCCGGTCTCACGGGCGCGTTCGCCCACCTGACGGCGAACGTCCTCTACAAGGGCCTGCTGTTCATGGTCGCCGGCGCGATTATCGCCCGAACCGGCGAGGCGTCGCTGAAGCGCCTCGGCGGACTCGGTCGCCGGATGCCCGTGACGTTCGCGACGTTCCTCGTCGCAGCGCTCGCCATCACCGGTGTCCCCGGGTTCTCCGGCTTCGTGAGCAAGGGGCTCGTGACGAAGGCCGTCGAGAGCGCCGGTCCGGACCTCGTCTGGTGGGTCGTCGTCGTCGGGGGCGTCGGCACGGTGCTCTCGTTCGTCAAGTTCGGGTACTACGCCTTCGTCCGCCGCGCGCCCGAACCGCTCACGGTCGCCCCCGGGTCCACGGCTCTCAGAGTAGCGCTCGTCGTCGTCGCGATACCGTCGGTGGTCTTCGGCGTCCTGCCGGAGGCGTTCCTCGGCGCGTTCCCCGGCGACCCCGGGAGCTTCGACCCCTACGCGGCGAGCGAACTGCTGAAGGCCGCCGCGGTGGCCGCCGCCGGCGTCGCCGCCTTCGCCCTCCTCCGGACGCCGATTTCGCGCGTCCACCCGGCCGACGTCGACCGCGTACTGCACCCCTCGGCCGCGAGACTCGCGACGGGAGTCTCGTCGCTCGCCGTTCGGACCGGCGAGGCGGCCACCGAGGCGGGAATAACCCTGTCCGACCGCCTCGGGTCACACGTCGGTCGTGACCCGGCGGACGCCGAGACGACGCTCCGAACGGCGTTGCTCGCACTCGCCGCGACGACGGGTCTCGCGCTCCTCGTCGCGGCACTCGCCTGACCGACGCATCCACCATCATGACATCCACAGATACGTACGACTCGAAGCCCGACTACGACAGCCTCCTCGCGTTCCTCAGAGACCGGTTCGGCGAGGACCTCCGCTGGGTGGCCTCGTTCGACGCGACGACGTACGACTACCAGATGCGCTACATCAGACCGGACCTCAAGACGGAACTGTCCAGCCACGAGTTCGACGTCGTCGTCCACCGCTCGATTGCGCTGTTCCGTCGCCCGTACGTCGAGGAGGTGTACTCGCACCTCGGTCCGGCGCAGATGCTCGTCATCCAACACGAGCGCGCGACGGCGGTCCACCTGTACATCTCGGACACCGAGGGCGTCATCGTGAAGGTGAAGGCCGGGAACGAGATCGCGGTTCCGACGCTCACCGACGACTGTCTGGACGCCCTGTACCCGACGGAGCGAGGCGAATGACCCGGAACGACCGCCGTCGGGCCGGCTGTTCGGAGGGCGTGGGATGACGCTGCAGGGACTCGACGAACTCGACCGGCGAATCATCTACGAGTTGCAGCGAGACGCGCGACACGTCTCCTCGCGGGACATCGCGGCCGACGTCTCGGCGTCGCCCAGCACGGTCCGAAAGCGCATCCAGCGACTCGAAGACGAGGGCATCGTCCGCCGGTACGGGGCCGACGTGGACTACGGCCGGGCGGGCTACCAACTGTTCGTCCAGATAGTCTGCACCGCGCCGATACCCGAGCGTGACCGCCTCTGTGAGGAGGCGTCGGGCGTGGACGGCGTCGTCGGCGTCCGCGAACTCGCCACCGGCGAACGGAACGTCGTCGTCACCGTCGTCGGCGAGGACGGCGACGACCTGACGCGCATCGCCCGCGAGTTGAGTGCGCTCGGGTTGACCATCGCCGAGGAGCAGTTGATTCGGAACGACGCCTCGCTCCCGTACGCCGGTTTCGACTCGCCCACGACTCCGGACAGAGTCCGCCGCTGAGCGGCGTCGTGACGACCGTCTACCGCGACGGTCCGGCGCGGCGGCGCGTCGCTCGGGGCTACACCGTCTCGCGGCCGACCCCGGTGTCGATGCGGCGGTAGAACGCGACGGAGAAGACGCCGAAGAAGCTGCCGAACAGCGACCCGACGACAGCGAGGAGGGCGGCCACCACGACGGCACCGAGCAACGTTCCCTGCGGCGCCGCGACGAGGTGCGGCGACTGCGGGGTGGCGAGCGACGCCCCGAGGACGAAGACGCCGCCGGCCACCGCACCGAAGACGCCCACGAGCACCGAGTACCCGAACGCGCTCAGGAGGTGGTTCCGCACCACCGAGACGCTGTGTTTCAGCGCCGCGACGGCGTCGAGGCCGCTGACGACGATGGCCTGTCCGTAGAACTGCACGAAGAAGACGAACAGGAGGTACGCGAGGACGCCGACGGCGGCGACGACGCCGACGACGGCGAGGACGGCGAGGCCCGGGCCGCCACTCGCGTCGCCGAAGAGCGCCACGCCGCCGAAGATGGCGCCGACGAAGCCGACGAAACCGACGGCGAAGTTGACGGCGACGAGGACGAGGTACGCGACGAGGACGGAGACGTAGTTCGCCTTCCCCGCGCTGAGGAAGCGTCCAATCGACGTGGGGCCGTCGAGGGCTTCGTCCGCCATGCCGATGAGTCCCGCCTGGAAGAACGGCGTCACGAAGATGAAGAGCAGCGAGAGCGCCAGCGAGACGACGCTGCCGAGGAGCGGGTTCACCGTCTGCAACACCATCTGGGGCGCTTGAAACAGCATCAGTACGAGTACGGGGACGAAGACGACCGGATTGCGCAGGAGAGCGCCGGGCGTCTCGCGGAGGGCATTCAGGACTGCCATGGGCGGGGATTCATCCAGACTCCTGTTAACTATTTCTCACTACTCGCGTTACAGGCCCGCTCACGCGTGCGCCCCTCTCTCTCCGTGCGCGTCCCTGCCTCCTCGACGCGGTCGGACGATTTCTCGAACTATTTTGAGCTACCGGGTTCGTGTCGGACGTATGACCGGCCGTCCAGCGTCCCTCCTCACCAAGACGCAGCGTCGCCGCATCCGCGACGAGTTCGAGGAGTTGAACGAGCAGCAACGCCGTCGCGACCAACGGCAGATACGCGAGCGCATCCGCGCCGGTGCGTTCGACTTCGAACCGCTCGCGGCGTACCCCAACCGACAGCTCGACCTCGCGTTCGAGGACGTCCCCGACGACGAGGTGGAGGCCGCACTCGCGAACGCGACGCTGTTCGTCGAACGCCTCCGGGTACTCGAGGGAATCGAACGGGACGCGGTAGTGAGGCGTGCCCGCGAGGCCGGGGCCGACGCGGCGGCGTCCGACGGAACGCCGAGCCTCGACGAACTGGACCTCCACACCGAGACGGAGATACGGCGCGACGCCGAACAGACCGTCGCGGAACGACTCGCGCCCAACCGATGGGACGAACGGGCGGACGTCCTGCTCAAACTCGCCGCCGCCGGGGCGCTCCCGCTGTTCGTCGTGACGCTGGCGAACGCGGCGACGGCGCGGGGCCTCATCGGCGAGAACACGTTCGTCGGGATTTCGGTGTACCTCTGCGTCCTCGTCGTCGCGTTCGCGCTCACGGGGGTGTTCCTCGTCAAGGGGGCGCAGACGCTGAAGCACGACGTCCTGCCGTGGGTCCGGTTGCTTCGACGGACGCCCGCCGGCGCGTTCCGCGGCGTCGTCGAGTGGGTGCGTCGTCCGGGGGCGAAGCTTCGACAGGTGTGGGACGAACTGTGAAACCCGCCCGCGGACGCCACCGTCGGCTCCTCGCCGCCGCGGGCGGGTCACACCGGCAGGAACTGGAGGGCGATCTCGTGGACGGCTATCGTCCACGACATCGCGTGGGTGACGGCGGTCACCGCGAGGTTCTCGGTCCGCTCGTAGGCGTACCCCCACACAAGCCCCGGAATCGTGGTCGAGAGGCCCCAGTAGACGCTCCCGCCGAGGGCGACTCCCCACGTCAGCAGGCCGACGAGGAAGTGCATGAACCCGAACAGCAGGCCGCCGAAGAGGACGACGCCCACGGTGTCGAACGACTCCCGGAGCCGACCCTGGACGATACCGCGGTACACCAGTTCCTCGGCCGGCGCGGCGAACAGGTACAGGCCGACGAACGCGACGGGCCACAGCAGCGGTCGCGTCTCCAGCGCCAACTGCTCGCTTCCGGTGGTCGGGTTCGGATGCGGGAGACCGACCGCCGCCAGAATCGGTGGGAGGACGACGCTCTGGGCCGCGAAGACGACCGGGATGACGAGTATCCACCCGGCGTCCTCGACTGTCGGCCTGCGGACCTTGACGTATCGCTCCCAGTCGCCTCGCCACAGGAGGTAGGCGACGGCGAACGCCGCGAATCCGATTTGGATGTAGTTGCCGTCGAGGACGCGGACGACGGCGGTGTCGCCGACGCCGAGGAGTGACTCCACGGCCCCGGTGACGACGATTCCGACGACGCCGACGGCGAGGGCCGCGACGGTGATGGCGAGTGCCGCGACGACTGTGCGTCCCCGCGGAAACCGGCTCGGACCGGTGCCGCCGAGGCGGTCCCTCACGAGGCTCATCGTCCCTCCGGATTCGCGACTCGGACGCCGCGCGCAGTCGGAGTCGATGCCGTCCGCGTCCGGACGCGTCGTTCGTTCGCCGTTCGATACCTCGTCCGCGTGGGTCGGCGCTGTCTGCTGGGCGACATCACGGTTCGACGTACCGACCGGTCGCCCCATAAGTCGCCGAGACCGTTCGCGCCAGTTTTCGGCCGTGTACGGCCGTACACCTGTCGTTCGCGAGATTCAGAAGAACGGGTGTACGTGCGTACAGGAACCCGTTCGCCGTCGTCCGTGCGTTCGCCGCCGCACGCTCTCCGACCGCTCGGCGCCCGTCGCGGCCTTCTCCCGTGGCGGCCATCGCCGGCCGCTTCTCGTCCGGCGGCAATCGGGACGAACCGTTTTTTGACTCGTTGACGTATCGCACGGTATGGCCCGCGGCGCTCACGCCGACGACCGGCCGGAGGGGCGGTGAGTTCCGATGCCCGACGACGCGTCGGACTCCTCGTTCGCTCGCGACGCCGAATCCGTCCGCAGGAAGCGAGCGGTGGCCGAAGAGGACGCCGCGCTGCGAGCGTTCGGCCTCTTTCTGGCGGGGACGCTGGCGTTCTCGTGGGGGCTCTGGTCGCTGCTGCTCACGGACGCGGTGCCCGCGTCGGCGACGGGACTGCTCGCGAGGGTCGGCGGGTTCGGTCCGTTCGTCGGGTCGGTCCTCGCCCTGTGGGCGTCGGGGTGGCGCGTCCGCGACTGGCTCCGCGCGAACGTTCGACTCCGCCTTCCCCTCCGCTGGTACGGGTTCGCACTCGTGCTCCCGCCGGTGTTCGTCGCGCTCGCCGGTCTCGTCCACGCGACGGCGTTCGGTGCCAGCTTCGACCTCGACGCCGTCAACCCGCTGTGGTTCTACCCCGTCGCCGTCGTCGTCGTGTTCTTCGTCGGCGGCGGGCAGGAGGAACTGGGCTGGCGCGCCTTCGCGGTACCGGCGCTTCAGCAGCGCTTCTCGGCGGCGACGGCGAGTCTCGGCGTCGGTGCCGTCTGGGCGCTCTGGCACCTCCCCCTGTTCTTGCTCCCGGTCAGTCCCCAGAGCGACCTTCCGCTCGGTCCCTACGTCGTCGCGGTGCTGGCCGTCTCGGTCGTCTTCACGTGGCTCT
Source organism: Halogeometricum rufum (assembly GCF_900112175.1). Taxonomy (NCBI): domain Archaea; kingdom Methanobacteriati; phylum Methanobacteriota; class Halobacteria; order Halobacteriales; family Haloferacaceae; genus Halogeometricum; species Halogeometricum rufum. Next base: position 331,107 of record NZ_FOYT01000003.1, read on the forward strand.
ACAACGCCTCCGGGAGCGTGTTCGTCCCCATGCTCCTCCACGCCGGCATCAACCCCATCGGCGGCTACTTCCCGACGGGCGGCGTCGAGGCGATACGGACGGTCACCGGCTACGGCTCCTACGCCCTCGTCGTCGCCTGCGCCGCCGCCGTCGTCCTCGCCGTGTACGGGCCGGCCCGACTGTCGAACGGCCCCCGCGTGCGGTTGCTCGATATCGTCGCGCGCGCTCCCGAGGAGGAGCGATAGCCGGTCCGGGCCGCCGCCGTTACGGCCGACGAGCGGTACTCTCGGAACCTGATTCTCGGTCGATAGGAATCAGCTGTGAAGCCATCCTCGCTCGGGCCGTACTCTCGGACGGAGGACACCGAGATGACGACAGCGACCGAGGAGAGACGATTCAGACCGACCGACTCGCGACGGCTCGCGCTCTGGCTCTACGTCGTCGGCGCGTTCGGACTGGGCGTGACCGCCCTGTTCGGGGGCGGAAACCTGCTCTTTGACCCGTCGGGGTCGCGGATGAACATGCCCGCGGAGTGGCTGGCCGGGACGCCGTTCCCGGACTACTTCCTCCCCGGACTGTTCCTGTTCACCGTGTTCGGCGTCGGGTCGTTCGCCGTCCTGTACGGAGTCGTTCGCCGGCGCGTCTGGGCGTGGCACGCGGCCCTCGGCCTCGGGATACTCTTGGTCGGGTGGATTCTCGCCCAGATGTACCTGCTGCAGATGGTGAACGTGCTGCACTTCGTCTACGGGGGGCTGGGCCTCCTCTTGGCCGGCCTCGCCCTCCTGCCGTCGGTCCGGACCGAACTCCGGGGGTGAGTCGCGCGACTCACCGGGGACTCGACGACGGCCTCCCCTCCTCGTACCGGTGCGGGTCGGCTTCGCTCTCGTGCTGGCCGCCGCTCGGCGGCGGGAGGAGGACGCGCCGCACCACTCCCGGACGCAACAGCGACGACGGCGGCCGTTCCATCGTGAGGACGCGCACGAACGCGTCCGTCAGTGCGCCGTCGGTGTGCGCGTGGCGGAGCAGGCGTCCGAGATACCAGCCGAAGAAGGCCGTGCCGCGGGGCTTCGGGCCGGTCGTCTCCGTGAAACCGAAGTCGGCCCCGACAGCGAGCGACCACGCGCCGTCGACGACGCCCTCGACGCGGTCGAAGAACCGCGGTGCGAGGTTCTCGCGGCCGTCTGCGAGCACGTGATGTAGCACCAACGCTTCGAGCGCGGCGACGGACATCCCCTGCGCGTACACCGGGTTGAAACTGGCGACGGCGTCGCCGACGACGAGCAACCCGTCGGGGAAGCGGTCGAGGTCCTCGTAGCGGTGTCGCCTGTTCGTCGGGAACGGGTAGTGGTCGATACCGTCGGCCGCCCAGTCGTGGCGCTCCAGCAGTCTAGCAATCTCGGGGACCGGGAGGCTCGCGGCGTACTCGGCGAACGCGTCGCGGTCGGTCGGCGGGACGGTGCCGTGGACGCCCTGCAGGTTCACCACCCAGCGATTTCCCTCGACGGGGGCGGCCATCCCGCCGCGCGTGCGTGGTGCAGACGCCGGGACGAGGAACGTCCGTCGGTCGCTCGGGGGCCGGTCCACGAAGGTGGTGCTGTACGTCATCTCGATTCGGACTTCGTCCGTCGGCGGCGACTCGTAGCCGTGCGTTTCGAGCCAGTTCGGCGTCTTGCTCGCTCGACCGGTGGCGTCCACGACCAGGTCGGCCGGCAACTCCACCGCGTCCCGGCCGGTCCCTTCTCGGAGCACGACACCTCGGACCGTCGTCCCCGCGTCGTCGAGGAGGTAGTCGCCGCCCCGGCAGTTCGTGCGTATCTCGACGCCGTCGCGCGCGGCGACGTGGCGGCGAATCACGTGCTCGAACAGCGGTCTGGTCGCCGAGACAGTCTCCATCCGGGCGGGGCCGTCCGCGAGGAACGCGCCCTCGTCGTAGAACCGGACGTCGCCCGCGAAGTCGGTCACGACGCCGCCGGCCGAAATCACGTCCTCGGCGTAGCCGGGGAGCAGGTCAGCCATCGTCGCGCGCCCGGCCTCCAGAAGCGCGTGGGGATGCCGCCCCTGCGGCACGCCGCGGCGGGCGACCGGGTCGTCCGGCAGTGAGTCGCGTTCGACGACGGTCACCTCGGCGAACGCGTCGGCGAGGACGCGGGCCGCGAGCAGTCCGGCCACGCCCCCGCCGACGACCACCGCGCGGTCACCGCACTCGGCCACGCGCGCGCCGTCGTATCGCGGTATCGTCGCCAGCGTCATCGTCTTCACCTCCCGCGTCCTCGTCTTCGTCTCCCGGTTCGGTCGCGCCGGCGGCGGGCGTCGCGGCGACGTGCGAGTCGGTCTTGGTCTGTGTCTCCATCGCGTGCTAACTGCTCGTGGCAGTCGATATAGTCGTACTCAGCAGGCGTTTACTGTTGGCTAACCGACCGTTCGGTGACGCTGGCGACGGACCCGGCCGCGTCCACGACGAACGCGAGTCGGTCCCGCCCGTGGGCGGCGGTGACCCGGACGGCGGGCGGGTCAGTCGTCAGGACCTCCTCGTGCCAGTCGAGTCCGCGGCGGAGTCCGTCCCACGTGGCCGGGACGTGTTCGACCCCTCGGTCGAAGTAGAAGGCGACGAGCGCCGGGTGGTGGGAGACGGCGGCGTACGACGGACTGCGCCAGTCGAACTTGCAGGCGGTGCAGGCGAACGTCAGGACGGCCGCGAAACGGGAATCGCACGCGTCGCAGACGCTACCGTCCGCGTCGTGGTCCGCGCACACCGCGAGCGACGAGTCCACCGCGCTCCCGCACTCCGGACAGACCCCGTCGCACATCGCCTCGAACCGGTGGATGGAGTAGGCGATGGTCGCGTCCAGCACCCCGTCGGCGTCGCGGCCACGGAGGCCCGCGGGCGGGAGGCTGAACCCGAATATCTCCCCGCCTCTCCGGGGCCAGTATCCCTCGCACGCCGTGCATCGGGCCCACGTGGTCCCGTCCTCGTGCGTTATCTCGACCGGACTCCCGCACAGGGGGCAGTCGGCGTCGACTGGGGACGGACCGACCGTCGGGTCGCCGGTGACGCCGCCCGCGACGACGGCGCGCACGACTCTGAACCCTGGGGCGGCCAGTCGGTAGCCGTCCGCCGTCCGCCGGACGAAGTGACCGGTCAGCCTTCCGAGGTGGTAGTTGAAGTTCCCCGAGTCGTCGACGTCGACCCGGTCGAACAGGTCCGAGAACGAGACGGAACCGTCCGCCTCGTGCGGGTCGTACGCGTCCCAGAGCGCCCGCAGGATGGCGATTCGCGTCTCGTTTCCCAACAGCGTGAACGCGTCGTCGGGCGAGAGCGGTGCCGCGCCTCCCCCGCCCCGGTCCCGTGTCATATGTCATCGTACGACGCTGTGCTGTATAAGTCGACGCTCGTTTTCGGTAGATGAGTACACTTATGCTACTATTCGTCCAACGCAGAATGTCTCTGTAATTCCCCGCTCGTATGACGTGGCAACACACTCTCTACGCCTATCCGACCCTCTTCGCAGCCGTTCTCGCGGCTGCGCTCGGGGCGTACGGACTCGCGTACATCGACCGGAACGGCCGGACGCCGGTCCTCGTGACGTTCGTGTTCGCGACGGCGGCGCTCTCGCTGTGGTCCGGCTTCTCGGCGCTCAAACTCCTCAGCACCGACCCCGCGGTCAAACTGCTCGCCTATCGCCTGCTCTACCTCGGCGCGGCCCCGATAGGCGCGTTCAGCCTGTTGTTCGCGCTGGCGTACACCGACCGCGACGAGTGGCTCCGACCCGCCGTCGTCGCCGCCCTCCTGAGCGTGCCCGTCGTCTATCTGCTACTTCTGTTCACGAACCCCGGCGGCCTCGCGGTCGAGGGGACACGCCTCGTCGAGACGGGCGGTCTCCTCGTCCTGCGAGTGGACGTCGGGCCCGCGCACGTCCCGCTTCAACTGCTCTACAACGCCCTGCTGTCGCTGGTCGCGGTGGCCATCGTCGGGGTGGAGGCGGTCAGGCTCGGGCGAGCGTACCTGCCGCAGGCGGCGCTTCTCGGCCTCGGCATCGGAGCGCCTATCCTCGTCGTCGCGGCGACGTACGCGGGCGTCCCGCCCTTCACCGCGGACAGCGTCAACTTCGTCCCCACGTCGACCGCGGTCACGACGGTTGCGCTCGGGGTCGCCCTGTTCAGATACCGCCTGCTGGACCTCCCACCGATAGCCTACACGACCGCGATGGCGGCCTCGCCCGACGGCGTCCTCGTCGTCGATACGGACCGTCGAGTCGTCCACGCGAACGACCGCGGTGAACGCCTCTTCGCCGGTCTGAACGGCACGATGGGCGACTCCTTCGACGAGGCGTTCCCGGACGTGGCTCTCGAAGACGCGTCCGCCGCCGAGGTCCGAATCGACGGCGAGGACGAGACGCCGACGTTCCTCAGCGTCCGAACGCAACGCCTCCGGCGCCGCGGGAAACGCGTCGGCTGGGTCGTCGTCCTCCGCGACGTGACGGCCCTGCAGGAGCAGAAGCGCGCGATTGAGGAGCAGAACGAGCGGCTCAGACTCCTCAACCAGATAGTCCGCCACGACGTCAGAAACGACATGTCCGTCGTCCTCGGCAACGCGAACCTCCTCGAATCGCTCGTCGAGGACGAGGAGGCCCGGCGCCGACTCGCGACCATCGTCCGGAACGGCGAACACGCCGTCGAACTCACGGAGACCATGCGCGGCCTGATGCGCACGATGCTGGAGGACGCGCCGGAACTCGAACCGGTGTCCCTGCGGCGCGTCGTGAACGACGAGGTGGCGGCGATGCAGGCCGACGACGGCGACTGCGAGGTGACCGTCTCCGGCGAGATTCCGGACGTCCGCGTCGTCGCCGACGACACCCTCGGAACCGTCTTCCGGAACCTCCTCACGAACGGCGTCCGGCACAACGACTCCGACGTTCCGACGGTGACGGTGTCGGCGACCGAGGCGGACGACAGCGTCGTCGTCAGCGTCGCGGACGACGGCCGCGGGATTCCGGCGGACAGACGCGAAGCGATATTCGGCCGCGGGAACAAGGGGCTGGAGAGTCCCGGGACCGGCGTCGGTCTCTACCTCGTCCAGGCGCTCGTCGACGGCTACGGCGGCGAAGTCTGGATAGCGGACAACGAACCCCGCGGCTCCGTCTTCTCCGTGCGACTGCGGACGGCCGCCGACCGGACGTAGCGACCGTCGCCGGTCACGGTCGGCCGCGGAGTGCGCCGGGTCTTCCTGCGCCGTGGGAACCGCGCCGTATCTATATCAAACGATAGTGATAATCTACGGACGTGATGTACGCCGCACTCGTACCAGTCGACAGAGACAGGGACCGCGCGTTCCACCAGGCGAAGTACGTCGAACGACTCGCGAGTTCGGGCGGCGACGTTGCGGCGACGGTGCTGTACGTGGTGCCGCCGAAGGAGTTCGAGAGGGCCGACGACGTGGCGTTCGAGTCTGTCGAGTCGGCCGTTGAGGCCGCCGACTACCTCGAAGACGCCGGGATACCCGTGACGCGGGCCGTCGGCGACGGGAGTCCCGCGGACGAAATCGTCCGCACCGCCGACGAACTCGACGCGGACGAAATCGTCGCGGGCGGCCGGAAACGCTCGGGCGTGACGCCGTTACTGCTGGGGAGTACGGTCCACGACGTGATGCTCTCGGCGGACCGGCCGGTCACCATCACCGGCGAGCGGTCGGTGTTCGGGGAGGGGACGCAGACGCTCCTCGTCGCCGTCGACCGGGACGTCGAACGCGCCACTCGACAAGCCGACTACGTCGCCGCCCGCCCGAACGCCGAGGACGTCGAGGCCGTCGTCTACTACGTGTTCCCGCACCAGGACTACAAGGGGGCGCCCCCGCACGAGTTCGAAGAGGTCGAGGCCGCCGTCGAGGCGGCCGACCGTCTCGAGGCCGCGGGCGTGTCTGTCGAACGCCTGTCGGAGGGCGGCGAAGTCGAACGGAAGATTCTCCGCACGGCCGACGAACGCGACGCGGACGGCATCGTGATGGGCGGGCGGAAACGCTCGGGCGTCCAAAAGGTCCTCCTCGGAAGCGTCGCCCTCGACGTGATGCTCTCGGCGGACCGGCCGGTCACGCTCACCGGATAACGGGGTCGACGGCGGTCACGCCGTCACCAGTCCATCTTCTCGTCCGCCTCGTCGCGTTCGCTGTCCGCCTCGGCGCGTTCCGCGGGGTCGCCGTGCCCGCCGCCGCCGGGCGTCCGCACCGTGACCGTCGTCCCGGCGGCCACGTCGCGCGTCGTCTTCGCCGGGACGGACGCGCCGTCCACGAGGTTCTCGCCCGTCGCGCCGTCTTCGCCGCCCGCGATGCCGCGCGGGGCGACGCGTCGCCGTTCGGTCAGGAGCGAGACGGTGGCGTCGGCCTCGACGGTGACAGACCGGACGATGCCGAGGCCGCCGCGGTGTCGGCCCCGCCCCCCGCTGTTCTCGCGGAGCCCGTACGCCTCGACGAACAGCGGATACTCGGCCTCAAGCGCCTCGACGGGCGTGTTGAGCGTGTTCGTCATCCCGACCTGGACGCCGTCCATCCCGTCTCTGCTCGACAGGCCGCCGAACCCGCCGCCGATGGTCTCGTAGTAGGTGAAGCCGTCGGCCCCGCCGGCGCGACTGCCGATGGTGAGGTTGTTCATCGTCCCCTGTCCCTGCGCGGGGACGCGGTCCGGCGCGGCGTCGGCGAGTGCCGTGAACACGACGTCCGTCACGCGCTGACTCGTCTCGACGTTGCCGCCGACGACGGCGGCGGGCGGGTCCGGGTTCAACAGCGACCCGTCCGGTACCGAGACGGTGATGGGGTCGTAACAGCCCTGATTCGGCGGAATCTCCGGGTCCGTCACGCACCGGACGACGAAGTAGACGGCCGACTTGGCCACCGCGAGAGGGGCGTTGACGTTGCCGGCCACCTGCGGTGCGGTGCCGTCGAAGTCGACGGTGACCGACCCGTCGTCGACGGTGACCGTCACCTCGATAGGCACGTCGTCGTCGGTGACGCCGTCGCCCTCCAACACGTCGCGGGCGCGGTACTCGCCGTCAGGCAGGGCGCGGAGTTCCGCGGTCACGCGGTCCCGCGAGTAGCCGATCACGGCGTCGAACGCCGCGACGATTCGGTCCCGGCCGTGTTCGGCCACCAGGTCGCGGAGTCGTTCCTCCGCGCGTTCGTTCGCCGCTATCTGCGCGCGGACGTCGGCGCGACGCTCTCCGGGGTTGCGGACGTTCGCCAACAGAATCGACAGCACGTCCTCGTTCGTCTCGCCGCCCTCGACCAGTCGCACCGGCGGGAGGCGGAGTCCCTCCTGATAGATTTCGCGCGCGCCGGCCGGCATGCTGCCGGGCGTCATCCCCCCGACGTCGGCGTGGTGCGCGCGGGAGACGGCGTATCCGAGCACCTCGCCGTCGACAGAGAGCGGAGACACCAGCGTCACGTCCGGCAGGTGCGTCCCGCCCTCGAACGGGTCGTTCAGCACGAACACGTCGCCCGGTTCGGGGTCGTAGTCGAGCACCGTCTCCACCGCCTCGGGCATCGCGCCGAGGTGGACCGGGATGTGTTCGGCCTGCGCGACGAGGCGTCCCTCGGCGTCGAACAGGGCGGTCGAGCAGTCGCGTCGCTCCTTGATGTTCGGCGAGTACGACGAGGTGACGAGTACCTGCCCCATCTCCTCGGCGACGCTCTCGAACTGGTTGCGGACGATTTCGAGCGTGACCGGGTCGACGTCCGTCTCGGCGCCCGCGTTCGCCCGCCCGGCGTCGCCGTCGTCGCCGGTCATTCCCCGTCACCTCCTCGGGTCAGCACGAGCGTTCCGTCCGGTCGGACCGTTCCGTCCCACGCGGGCGGGACGACGATGGTGCTCTCGGCCTGTTCGAGGACGGCCGGCCCCGCGACCGTTTCACCGTCGCGCAGTCCCTCGCGGGCGTAGACGGGCGTCTCGCGGAACTCGCCGCCGAAGAACGCCTCGCGGGTGTCCTTCCGCGCGTCGCCGGTTCCGCGGTACGTGACGCCGAGTGTGCCGCGTTCGACGACGGCCGTCGAGCGGACGTTGACGAGTTCCACCGGGTCGGAGAGCCGGTAGCCGTAGGCGCTCTCGTGCGCCTCGTGGAACCGCGCTTCGACGGCGTCGGCGTCGAACGTCTCGTCCACCGATACCGTGAGTTCGAAGCTCTGACCGACGTACCGCAGGTCTGCGGCGCGCCGAACCGTCGCGGCGTCGGGTCGCTCGACGTCCGAGAGCACGTCGCTCCGCAGGGCGTCGTACGCGTCCTCGACGGCGCTCACGTCCACGTCCGCGAGCGACTGCCGGAGCGTGCGCACGGAGTCGTGCTTCTCGTCGGCCGCGAGGAGGCCGTACGCCGAGAGCACGCCGCAGGCGCGCGGGACGACGACGGTGCCGACGTCGAGGCTCTCCGCGAGTGCGGCGGCGTGCATCGGTCCCGCGCCGCCGAAGGCGACGAGTCCGAACCCGCGGGGGTCGTGGCCGCGTTCGACCGTCACGGCGCGAATCGCGCGCGCCATGTTGGCGTTGGCGACGCGGTAGACGCCGCGCGCGGCGGCGAGGGCGTCGTCGAGTCCGGCGTCCTCGGCGAGCGACTCCATCGCGTCGTGCGCGGCGTCCACGTCCAGCGAGAGTTCGCCCCCGAGGGCGGAACTGCCGCCGATGTAACCGAGGACGACGTTGGCGTCGGTCACCGTCGGGTCGGTGCCGCCGCGGCCGTAGCAGGCGGGTCCGGGGTCCGCGCCTGCTGACCGGGGGCCGACGCGGAGGGCGTCGCCCGCGTCCACCCAGGCGACGGACCCGCCGCCCGCCCCGACGGTGTTGACGTCCACCATCGGCGTCTTGATGGGGCGGCCGTTTATCTCGGCGTCCGTCGTGCGCTCTACCTCGCCGCCGCGGACGAGGCTCACGTCGCTGGACGTTCCGCCCATGTCGAAGGTGACCAGTCCGTCCACGTCGTCGCCCGTCGCCGTCGCCGCGGCGCCGACGACGCCCGCCGCGGGCCCGGACATCGTCGTCGTCACCGCGTGTTCGCGCACCGTCGACGCGGGGGCGATGCCGCCGTTCGCCTGCATGATTCGCGGCGTCGGCACGCCCATCTCGGTCGCGCGGTCCTCGAGGCGGCCGAGGTAGGCGTCGATGACCGGCGTGACGTACGCGTCCACGACGGTGGTGGAGGTGCGTTCGTACTCGCGGAACTCCGCCAGCACCTCGTGGGAGGCGGAGACGGGCGCGTCGAGTTCCTCCCGGAGGACGGCGGCGGCCGCCCGTTCGTTCTCGGGGTGCTGGTAGGCGTGCAGGAACGAGACGGCGACGCTCTCGGCGTCGCAGTCCCGTATCGCCTCGGCGACGCGCCGCACCTCGTCGTCGCCGACGGGCGTCTCGACGCCGTCTACCGTCGCTCGCTCCGCGACTTCGAAGCGCCGACGGCGGGGAACGAGAGGGTCGGGTTTGCCCGCGGTCACGTCGTACAGGTCCGGGCGCGCCTGTCGGCCGATTTCGAGGACGTCGCGGAACCCCTCGGTGGTGACGAGGGCCGTCTTCGCGCCGTCGTCCTCCAGCAGTGCGTTCACCGACACGGTCATCGCGTGCGTGAACGCGTCCACGTCGGCCGGGTCGATTCCGGCCTCGTCGCAGGCCTTCTCGAACCCGCGGACGACGCCGACGCTCTGGTCGTCCGTGCTCGGTACTTTCGCGGTCACCAGGTCGTCGCTCGGCGTCAGGAGCGCAACGTCGGTGAACGTGCCCCCGACGTCGACGCCGATTCGGGTCTCGTCAGACATTCAGAACGGTTCGACAATCGGGGGCGACCGTATAAGGCGTTCGGAGTCCGCCCCCGGTAGCGGCCGGCGACCCCTACTTCGGCGGCCGGAGGCGGTAGTACCGGCGGTTCAGGTCGTACATGTACCCCTCGCGCATCGTCTTCAGCACCGCGTAGGAGACGATGCCCGCGACGACGGGCGCGATGAACGTCAGGTCGAACAGCGTGTCGATGTTCATCGGGACGAGGTTCTTCGCCGAGTAGACGCTGATGGTGAACGCGAACACGACGCCGCCGACGCCGACGCTGGCCCAGAACGGTTCCTCGACCGGTCGCCGCGCCGACCCCTTGTTCAGGAAGGGGACGAGGGCGATGATGCCGACGACGACGATGTTCGCGACGACGCCGTACGGTCGGTCGCCGATCAGCTTGGTTCCGCCGAGGATGCTCAGTTCGGGGTTCAGCGGACCCAGCTTGAGCAGGCCGAACGACCAGTAGAGGTACCAGTCGGGGAGGATGATAGCGGGCGTGACGCTGCCGTTCGCGGGCGGGCCGATGTGCGGCGGGAGCGTCGCCGCGAGGAACAGAATCATCCCCACGAAGAAGCACGTGATGGCGAGGTTGCGGATTATCTCGTGCGGCCACGTCGGGAACGCGAGCACGTCGCGTTCGACGTAGTCGGACTCCTGTCGCAGGTCCTGGTCTTCGCGCCGGGAGCGCTCGAAGTACTCGTACGTGAGGCGGGAGAGGCCAACGGAGCGCTCCTTGCGCTCGCGCCACGTCGGCGTCTCGCCGTCCGGTGCGACGATGCCGCTACCGTCCGGTCGCGCCTCGCCGGTCGCGGCTTCGTCGCCCGTCGCCTCGCCGTCGCTCACCCCGCCGTCCGTCGCCTCGTCGTTCGTCTCGCGTTTCGACCGGTCGCTGGAGGAGGGTCCGTCGTCGGGGACGTCCGACATACGAGACCCGTCGGCCGACTGCAACGTAAGCGTTCTCAGAGAAAAGTTTCTGTAAGAAATCCTATCAGAAATCGGCCGAACCTCGTTGCCGGCGGGCGTGGACAGAAATACTCATGACGGTCGACAGACACCTGCGGTCGTGACGGTCGAACGCCTGCCCGCGGCCGAACTCGACGCCGTCTTCGGCCTCCTCGCGAACGAGTTGCGGATAGAGATCATCCGGACGCTCTGGGAACAGCAGGAGGAACCGCTCTCGTTCACCGACCTCCAGTCGCTCGTCGACGTCCGCGACTCGGGGAAGTTCAACTACCACCTGAACGTGCTCGTTCCGGCGTTCGTCGAACGGTCCGAGGACGGGTACGCGCTCACGCACGCGGGCCAACACGTGGTCGGCGCTGCCGTGTCGGGCCGGTTCACAGAGGCGGACGAGATTACGGTGGACGACGTCCCCGCGGGCGAGTGCATGTTCTGCGGCGGACACCTCTCGGCCCGGTACGAGGGCGGCGACGTCACCGTCGACTGCGACGACTGCGAGGACCTCGTCACCCGCATGCCGATTCCGCCGAACACCGTCTCGGGTCTCGACCCCGAGGACCTCCCGGCGGTGTTCAGCAGGCACCTCCTGACGCTCACGAACCGACTCAGCCGCGGGTTCTGCAAGCTCTGTCAGGGTCGGGTCGACTCCTCGCTCACGGCGCTGTCGTCGTCGGAGTCGGTCACGTTCCGCCCCTCGCTGGACGTGCGGTTCGACTGCCGGGCGTGCGGCGACCGGACGCACCTGAACGTCGGCGGGGTCGTCATGGACCACCCGGCGGTCACCTCGTTCCTGTACGACCACGGCATCGACCTGCGTCGGTCGTACGTCTGGGAACTCACGTCGCTTCTGGACCCCGAGGCCACCGTCGCCTCCGAAGACCCGCTTCGCCTTCGCCTCGTCGTGCGACTCGACGGCGACGAACTCGAACTGACGCTGGACGAGACTGCCACTGTCGTCGACCACACGCGCGGCTGATTCCCTCCACGGACGCGACCCGACGGCGGCGACCGGTCGTTCCCGAGTGAGAGAATTATATTCGTTCCTATCAGTAAAAGCTGCATCTATATTACACCCGTACGCCCGTAACGGGTCGAACGGCGACTTCCGACGGAGAAGACCAGAAGCGAGTAGAGAACGCGACCAGTGGGTCGTTCGACCGAGAGACTACCGGTTGTACGTCCGCGGAATCAGCACGCGGCCGTGACCGCCGAAGAGGTCGGTGAGAACCGCTTCGAGGCGCCCGACGTCCGTCGGGAGCGTCGTCGCGGGGAGGTAGAACTTGTCGACTGCCGGTTCCGATTCCACGTTCGTTGCGTGTCCGTCTTTCATCTCGTTTGTTCGTACCATCTGTACTTCCTTAGGTTCTCGCGCGTACTACTACTGGTATTTTTATACGAAGTTCCTCACTATTGTTAACTATTCATCGAAGTAGCTCGGATTCGTTGAGCCAGACGCCGGGAAGGGTGAGTCGGGTCGCACGTCGGACGAACAGTCGGGTCCGTTTTCGCAGCCGGTGACACGATGCAGAAACAGTTACAGGAACTGATATCCGATAGTCGTGCGACGGCACGAACGACGGCGGCCCGCCGACGCAGGAGCTACCACCACCATGTCGATTACAGCGAAGGTACACATCGAACACGACAGACTCGCCCTCGCCCCGACGTTGCGCGCACTCGACGGGGTACAGATACGCGTCATCATGCAGACGAACACCGACCCCGGCGCGACGGTGTTCCCGTTCTTCATCGAGTACGACGACCCCGAGGAACTCCACCGGATGCTCGACGAGGACCCGACCGTCGAGAGCTACGAACTCGTCGACAGGACCGACGGAGCGGGCATCTACTACCTCGAACACACGCCCGAGACGAAACTCATCAGCAGCGTGGTGACGGAGGTGAACGGCTTCCTCGTCCACACGGAGACGAAGGGGAACGGGTGGCTGGTTCGGCTGTTGCTCCCCGACAAGGCGGCGCTGAACACCATCTGGGAGTACGCCAACGAGAACGATATCAGTCTCGATATCATCGAAATCTACAGCAACGACGACGCCGGGACGGAGACGTCCTACGGCCTGACGGACGAACAGGAGGCCGCGCTGGCGACGGCGTACGAACGGGGCTACTTCGGCGAACCGCGCGACATCTCGCTCAGCGAAGTGGCCCGGGAGATGGGGCTCTCCTCGACGGCGATGAGCGGCCGACTTCGACGCGGGATGCGAAACCTGGTCGCGGCGACCATCGTCGAACGCGAGACGGAAGACGAAGAGTGAGCGTCGGGTCCGAGAAACCGAGAGCGGCGTCGAGGGTCGCCGTCACTTCGACTCTTTCGTCCGGTACACCGGTCTGAGCGCGGTGCTGTCCTTGTCGTATCCGAGCCAGACGCTGAGAGCGACGGCGACGAGAACGAGGTACAGGGGAAAGACGATCACGAGCACGTACCCGAGGACGAACGGCGTCAACAACTCGTACCAGTAGAGCAACCCGAGAACGGCGAGTCCGACGGCAGAACCGGCGACGATACCGAGCCGAAAGGCGTAGGCGGCGGCCGGCCCCGGCGAAGTCCGAAGCGCGCGCATGATGAATTCTTTAACCCGCAGCCGGATAAGTGACCCGCGAGGCCAGTCCTCGTGTGTCACGTGCCGCGCGCACACGTTTCACGGTCACCTGCGCCCGGCGGCGAACCTCTCTTCGCGGTACACGGGCGCCGAAGAGACGGTCACGGTCCGTCCTCGCCTCTTCGAACGACGATTCGTCGGCGGTCGGTCGTCGGACGGCGACTGCGGACTCGGCATAAATGGGTGTGGTAATAACCCTCATCTTTTATCCGAGTTTGCCATCATCTTTCGTAACATGAGTGGGAACCAAGAACATCCGAATCATCCCAGTATCGACCAGTCAGACAGAGTCCTCCCGCGGAACCTGCGACAGACGGGAGACCCGGGCATCGAGATGCTGGTCTCGACCCGCGTCAGGAAGTCGCCGTTCTTCGACAAGTCGTTCAACGAGGAAGGGGCGTGGCGGTGTACGGTCTACAACCGCGTCTATCATCCGCGCGGACTCGTCGAACCGGAGGACGGCGGAGCGATGGCCGAGTACGAAGCGCTGACGGAGAAAGTGACGCTCTGGGACGTGGCCGTCGAACGGCAGATTCGCGTGAAAGGGCCCGACGCCGAAGCGCTCACCGACTACGTCATCACCCGCGACGCCACCGAGATAGACACGATGAAGGGCAAGTACGTCATCCTCTGCAACGAGGACGGCGGCATCCTGAACGACCCAGTGCTCCTCCGCGTCGACGACGACGAGTTCTGGTTCTCCATCTCCGACTCCACGCTGATGCAGTGGCTTCAGGGTGTCAACGTCGGCAAGGACTTCGACGTCGAAATCGACGAGATAGACGTAGCGCCGATGCAGATTCAGGGCCCCCTCTCCGAGGACGTGATGGTCGAAGTCGTCGGCGAGGAGGTCAGCGACATCCCGTACTACGGCCTGATGGAGGCCGAAATCAACGGCGCCGACGTATTGGTGAGTCAGACCGGCTTCTCCGGCGAGAAAGGGTTCGAGATCTACGTGAAGGACGCGACGAAGCACGCCGAACGCGTCTGGGACCCCGTGATGGAGACGGTGAAGGACCACGGCGGGATGCAGATCGCGCCCGGTCACCACCGTCGCATCGCGGCCGGCATCCTCTCGTGGGGGCAGGACATGGACCACGAGACGTCGCCGTTCCAGGTCAACCTGGGCTACCAGGTCCCCGACGACAAGGAGGGCGACTACATCGGGAAGGAAGCGCTGGAGGAGCAGAAAGAACAGATCGAGAGCGGCGAGTACCCGTTCAACCTCAAACTCGTCGGTCTGAAGATGGCCGGGGAACCCATCCGGGACTACGCGCCGGACTTCTGGATCGTCTCCGACCCCGACACCGGCGACGAGTGCGGCTACATGACTTCGCCGTGGTGGAACCCCGACCTGGAGACGAACATCGGACTCGGCTTCGTCCCGGCCGACAAACTGCAGGCCGAGACCGACGCCCTCCTCAACGACGAGATTTACGAGGAGGACCTCGACATCGAGTTCGAGGTGCACCTCCCCGAAGAGTACGCCGAAGAGGACGACGAACCCGTCTTCGCGACGGTGGCCGAGGTGCCGTTCAAAGAGTCCGTCAACCCGAGCGCCCGCGAACGGGCGAAACTGGGCGCGCGTCAGGAAGCCAACCAGGACGACTGACGACGCCGCCGTCCGTCCCGTCTCTCTTCTTTCGACCGCGCTCGGAGTAGGCCGCCTCACCCGAAGCGACGGGTACGTTACGCCGCCCCGAAGTGGTCGGTCTCGACGCCGCGGACGTCGGCGCGACGGACCAACGTGGAGCGACTCAGCGGGGCCTGTCGAAAATAGCGTCTCTCGGGTGCGTGGGTGTCTCTCAGTCGTCGAGCCGTCCGTACCGCCACGACTCGGTGTCCGACGTCTGGTTGAACGTGTAGATGTGGAGGCCGCGAATCCGGTAGGCGTCGTCGCCGACGTACGGTGCGAGGCCGTCCACCAAGTCGTCGGGCTTGTACGTCCCGCGCGACCCGACGAGTTGGCGGACGAAGCCGAGGATGCCCGTCGTCTTCTTGAGGAACTTGATGGAGTCGCCGACGCCCACCTTCTGTGAGATCTTCAGTAGCTTCTGGTACTTCATCACGCCGGGGATGCCGACTTCGACGGGCAGTTCGACGCCGCGCGCACGCACGTCCTCTATCCACTCGACCACCGTCTCCGGGTCGTAACAGAGTTGCGTGACGATGTACGTCGCGTACGGCTCCTTTCGCTCCATCGACTCCCACAGCGTCTCGTCGTCGAGGAAGTCGTGTCCCTCGGGGTAGCCGGTGATGCCCACGTCCTCGAACGACCGGCCCATCTCGTCGAGCGCCGACAGCAGGTCGTACGCGGACTCGAACTCGCCGGCGGGTTCCTCGCGGTCACCGCCCGGGACGAAGATGTCCGTGACGCCGGCGTCGTGAAGCCTGTCGGCGATGTCGGCGAGGTGGTCGCGGTCCTCGACGTACCGCGCGGCGATGTGGGGGACCACCTCGTAGCCGCGCGCCCTCGCCTCTTCGGTTCGTTCGACGGTTCGCTCGATGCCGAGTTGTGGCGACGTCGTGATGGCGATGGTCGCGCCGTCGGGGAGTTGCGTTATCTCGTCGTCGAAACTCTCGAACGGCATCAACTCGAACCGCGCGTCCGTGAGGAGGGTCTCGACTCCCTCCGGGTGCGAGACGGTACGCGTGCTGAGAGACATGACTTGGTAACGGATTTTTGTGAACCTACTTTGCTCTACGGGTGGCAGTCCACACCCCTTTAAGTATAGGCGAGGCGAGTCACGCGCCGGTCAACTGACACTGTCGTATCCGCGCCGTGACCTCCTCGTGGGACACCTGTCGCTTCGGCCCCTCGGAGACCCGATGGAGCACCAAATCGAGAAGGTCGAGTTGGTCCAGCAGTTCCTGCGTCGGTTTCCGGTCGAGTTCGAGACGACGCTGGACCTCGAACAGCGTCGCGGACTCGACGACGGCGTCGACCACGTCGGTCACTTCGAGACCGTCGGGGAGGGCGACGCCGTCGACGACCACCTGCTCCTCGACGGCGGCCTCGACCGCTTCCATCGTCGGCGTCGACGCCGCGGACCCGGGGTCGCCGCCGTCGGCCGCGGTCCCCTCGGCGTCGAGCGATTCGGTAGACGTCGACGCCGGACTCGTGTCGTACGAGGTGGGGTCGTGGACGCCGGCCTCTATCATGTAGCGCCGAACCGTCTCGGATGCGACGTCCATCGGTATCTCCTCGCTCATCTCGACGAACGTGTCGCACGTCTCGTACAGTCGCCGCAGGTACGGCGTGTCCTCGTACGGCGGGACGGAGTCGTCGCGGACGTCGTCGAGGGTTTCGCCGTCGGCTCCTCTCTCGGTCGCCTCGCGAGTTTCGCTCCGGGACGGGTCCGGACCACCGTCCGGTTCGGGCGACGCGGTTGGGTCCGCCGACGGGTCGACCGCCGTCTGTTCGGTCGTCGGCGGTTCGGTCGCAGACGGGTCCTCGTGGGACTGCTCCTCGCGGTCCCGGTCGGCGTCCGAACGGTCGCCGTACGACCGTTCGTTCGCCCCGCTGACGGTCTCGCTCCCGTCGCGGCCGTCCGGACCCGTCGCGCGGTTCGCCGGGTCGATGTGGAGACCGACGGCCACGAGGAGTTCGCCCTCGTCGCCGACCCGTGCGCCTCGAACCGTCGCCGAGACGCCGGGCTCCGCCGGTTCGGTCAGTTGGTCGACGACGCCGGCGGCGAACTCGACGCAGAGGCCGCCGCCCTCCGTCACCGTCGCCGCCGCCGGCGTGAGGTCGGACTCCGAGCCGCCGGCGTTCGCCTCACAGAGCGACACCGGCACCTCCATCTCCGCGCTCAGCGTCCCCGCACGTCCGTCGTCCGTGGAAACCTCGACGCTTCGAAGCTCCCGCCCGTTCGCCTCGCACCGTTCGACTAGTTCTGACAGTACGTCGAAAGCTGATCGTAGCGCCATGCCATTGACAGTCTATGGCACGTACACCTGCATAACAATATATGAGTAATACTCAACCCATTCAAACCACAACAGTCAGACTCCCGTTCCCGTCGGCGCCCAGGACAGTCTCGATTTCGAACGCTCCGAGGCGAGCGACTCCGGTTCCCGAGCGCTCACGGCGGCGTCTCCCGCGGGGGCGACGAACCACATCGTCTCGTGATTCGGACGGGTTGTGCGACGGCGTTCGCGGCGGCGATAGTTATAATGGCTCGCTGTCGTGACCGTTCACACAGATTCATGGATACGACCGACAGCGTGCCGACTAGTGCGGATACCGTCATCGTGGGTGCCGGTATCGTCGGCTGCAACCTGGCGTACCAACTGACAGCGCTCGGCCGGGACGACGTCGTCGTCGTCGACCAGGGCCCGATGCCGACGACGGGCGGGTCGTCGACGCACGCGCCCGGTATCATGTTCCAGACGGCCGAGGAGAAGATTCTGACCAAGTTCGCGAACTACAGCCGCGAACTGTACTCGGAACTGGAAGGCGCCGACGGCCAACAGGCGTACAACGAAGTCGGCGGCATCGAAGTGGCCCGGACCGAAGAGCGGATGGACTTCCTCCAGCGACGCGTCGAGAACGGGTCGGCGTGGGGTATCGAGGACCCGCAGATTCTCTCGCCGGCGGAGGTGAAAGAGAAGCTTCCGCTCGTCGACGAGGACGTCATCCGCGGCGGCTACTACTCGCCGACCGACGGACAGGTGTCCGGCGTCGTCGCCTGCGACGCCCTCGCGCGGGAGGCGATGGACCGCGGGGCGACGTTCGTCCCGCACACCCGGACCGAGGACGTCGAGTTCGACGACGGCGCGGTGCAGTCCGTCGTCACCGAGAACGGCACCATCGACTGCGACGAAGTCGTCGTCGCGACGAACATCTGGGCGCGGCAGTTAGGCGAGGAGATAGACGTTCACCTGCCCATCACGCCCGTCGAACACCAGTACGCGATGACGGAGTCGCTCGACGAGTTGGCCGACAACGCCGTCGACATCTCCGACCACCCGCTGTTCGAGAACTACCGGAACGTCTCCGGAGACAAGGCCAAACGCCTCCTCGTCGGCCCGGACCGACCCATCCTGCGCGACCAGGACCACGCGATGTACTACCGGACGCACGGCGACGCCTACGGCATCGGCTCGTACAACCACGAGCCGTTGGTCCCGGACCCGCAGGAACTCGGCGGCAACGACCCGGACGGCGAGCAGGGGTCGGTCCACGAGTTCACCGACTACCACATGGAGAACGCGACGCACCCGGACCGGCCGGACAAGGCGCCGCGGCGGGCCAGCGACGAACTCGTGCCGGCAACGGAGGGCAAGGAACTGGAGTACAAGTACAACGGGATGTTCTCGGAGACGCCGAACGGCCTGCCCGCGATGGGCCCCGTCGAGGGCTACGACGGCCTGTGGACGGCGGCCGGTATCTGGGTAACGCACGCCGGCGGCGCCGGGAAGGCGCTGGCCGAGTGGATGGAGAACGGCGTCCCGCGACTGGACGACGGCCCCATCGACCTGGCACACGCCGACGTGAACCGCTTCGACGCCCACGAGGGAAGCTGGGACTTCGCCCGCGACATCGGCGGCGAGGAGTACCGCATCGTCTACAACATCATGCACCCCAAGTGGGTGTGGACGGAGCACCAGCGTGACATCCGGCGAACGCCGATGTACCACACCCACGAGGAGTACGGCGCCGAACTCTGGGCCGAGGCCGGATGGGAGGAGCCGCAGTGGTTCGAGTCCAACGCGGACCTCCTCGCGAAGTACGGTGACCGTATCCCCGAACGGGACGGGTGGGAGGCGAAGTACTGGTCGCCCATCGAGGGCGCGGAGACGCTGAACGTCCGCGAGAACGTCGGCCTGCACGACATGACCTCGTTCAACAAGATGGAGGTCATCGGCGACGAGGCGGGCGAGTTCGTCCAGTACCTCTGCACGAACGACATGGACATCGACGTCGGCGACGTGAAGTACACGCTGATGTGCAACGAGGGCGGCGGCGTCCGCGCGGACATCACCGTCACGCGCACCGACGAGGACCGCTACCTGCTGTTGACGACGGGGCGCGAAGTCGGCAACAACCACGTCGCGTGGGTGCGCGAGCAGTCCCCCGACGACGTCGTCGTCAACGACGTCACGTCGAGTCTCGCCGCGATGGTGTGCACCGGGCCGAACGCCCGGAAGGTGCTGTCGAAGGTGACCGACGTGGACCTCTCGGACGACGCCTTCCCGTTCTTCACCAGCCAGCAGTTCTACGTCAAGAACGTCCCCGTCACCGCGCTCCGCGTCTCCTACGCGGGCGAACTCGGCTGGGAGTTCTACACGCCCTCTGAGTACGGCGAACGCCTCTGGGAGCACATCATGGAGGCGGGCGAGGAGTACGACATCCGGCCGTACGGGAACGGCGCGCTGAACGCGCTTCGTATCGAGAAGGGGTTCCGCCTCTGGGGGGAGGACCTCCACACCGAACACAACCCGTACGAGGCGGGACTCGGGTGGGCGGTCGACCTCGACACCGACTTCGTCGGGAAGGACGCCGTCGCGGCGGCCGCGGCCGGCGACAACATCGACCACGAAGTCGCCTGCCTGACCCTCGACGACGAGGAGGCGGTGGTGTTGGCCGACCGCCCGGTCCTCGACGGCGACGAGACCCTCGGCTACGTCCACAGCGCCGAGTACGGCTACACCGTCGGCGCCTGCGTGGTCTACACCTACCTGCCGCCCGAGTACGCCGAACCCGGCACCGAGGTGGAGATACTGTACGAGGGCGACCGGTACGCGGCGACCGTCCGCGAGGAACCGCTGGTCTCCTGAATCGGCCGACGCAGTCGGCGACCCAGACCAGTCGGCTTCTCGACGTATTGTGGTTCGGCCCGCACGCCGAAGGCGGGGCGCGGAGCCCCGTTTTCAGAAACCGGCTGTTCGGTCGGTTGAGTGGGCGATACACCGGATACCGGCCGAATCGAGTTCTCCCCACCGGTGTATTTAAGACCGTGACAGATGCAGTCCGGCACGAGTCAGATGAGCACATCGGACCTCCCAGCAGAGACGGGTACCGTCGTCGTCGGCGCGGGCGCCGTCGGGTGTAGCGTCGCCTACCACCTGACGGAACTCGGCGCCGAGGACGTGACCGTCGTCGACCAGGGCCCCCTGCCGGTGACGGGCGGGTCGTCCGTCCACGCGCCGGGGATCATGTTCCAGACGTCGCCGTCGAAGATACAGACGAAGGCGGCGTACTACACCAGCAGATTCCTCTCGGACATCGACGCCTACGACGAGGTCGGGGGCATCGAGATCGCCCGGAGCGAAGCGCGGATGGACTTCCTCAGACGGCGCGTCGAGTGGGCCACGTCGTACGGACTCCCGGACCCGCAGTTGCTGTCGCCGGCCGAGGTGACCGAACAACTGCCGTTCGTCGAGGAATCGGAGATTCTCGGCGGCTACTACTCGCCGACGGACGGCCGCGTCGACGGCATCGCGGCCCTGCAGTGGTACATCGAACACGCCGACGCGGGGTTCTACGGGAACACCGAGGTGACCGACCTGGAAGTCGAGGGCGGCGAGATAACCGCCGTGGTCACCGACCGCGGGCGAATCGAGTGCGACCGGTGCGTCGTCGCGACGAACAACTGGGGCTACCAGACGGGACAGATGGCGGGCGTCGACCTGCCCATCACGCCCGTCGAACACCAGTACGTCGTCACCGAACCGATGGCGGAACTGGGCACCGACTCGTCGGGCGACGACCACACCGCCGGACTGGACGTGCCCGGCAACCGGGACATCCAGGAGGCGATGAGCGAGCGACCGCAGTACCCCGTCGGCCGCGACCAGGACCACTCGCTGTACTTCCGGACGCACGGCGACGCTCTCGGGATGGGGTCGTACAACCACGAACCGCTCCCGATAGACCCCGACGACATGGGGAAGAACTCCGAGGACAGACAGGCCTCCGTCCGCGGGTTCACCGACGAACACTGGGAGCGTCCGACCCACCCCAACCGCGACAAGTCGGCCAAGCAGGCGTTCGACGAACTCATCCCCGCGTCGGCTGAAAAAGCCTACGACGTCACGGAGAACGGCATCTTCGTCTTCACGCCGGACGGGATGCCCGCCGTCGGCGAGACGGCGCAGGTGGACGGCCTGTGGACCGCCCTCGCCATCTGGTGGACGCACTCGGCCGGGTACGGCCGCATCGTCGCCGAGTGGATGGAGAACGGCGTTCCGAGACTCCCCTCGGGACCGGTCGACACCGGCGGCATCCACGTCCGCCGGTTCGAACCGCACGCCGGCGAGAAGGACTACTTCGTCGACCGGGGCGCGAAGCGCTACGAGCAGGTCTACTCCATCGTCGAACCGCGGTGGCAACCCGACGACCACCGCGCCCTGCGGACGAGTCCGTTCTACCACCAACAGCAGGAACTCGGGGCGAACTTCGTGCAGAGCGGTGGCTGGGAGTCCGCGCAGTGGTACGAGTCGAACGCGGACCTGGTCGACCGCTACGAGGACGAGATTCCCGAACAGGAGGGCTGGCAGTCCGTCAACCGCTCTCCCATCGAGGGCGCCGAACACCTCCACACCCGCGAGAACGTGTCGATGTTCGACATGACCTCGTTCAGTTCGATAGCCGTCGAGGGCCCCGGTAGCGAAGCGTTCCTCCAGCGGGTGTGTAGTAACGACGTGGCGATAGACGAGGGGCAGGTCCGCTACTCGCTGCTGTTGAACGAGGGCGGCGGCATCCTCGCGGACGTCACCGTCGTCCGCCTCGGCGACGAGGAGTTCATGGTGACGACCGGCGGCGGGAACTCGCCCGGCATCCACGGCACCTGGCTGAAAGAGCGCGCCCCCGACGGCGTCTCCGTGAAGATAGAGGAGGGTGGCAAGACCACTATCGGTCTGTGGGGTCCGGACTCGCGACTGCTCTTGCAGCGATGCACCGACGCCGACGTGTCGAGCGACGGCTTCGGCTACTTCCGGGCGAAGGAGATGTACGTCGGCGAGGTGCCCGTCGTCGCCCTCCGCGTCTCCTACGTCGGCGAACTCGGCTGGGAACTGTGGGCGCCCGCGGAGTACGGCAACCGCCTCTGGGAGACGCTCTGGGAGGCCGGGCAGGACCTCGACGTGCGCCCGATGGGCGGCGGGGCGCTGGAGTCGATGCGACTGGAGAAGGGGTTCCGCCTCTGGGGAACCGACATCGACACCGACGCCAACCCGTTCGAGGCGGGCCTCTCGTTCGCCGTCGACATGGACACCGACTTCGTCGGCAAGGAAGCGCTGGAAACCGCGCAAGACGAGGGTATCGACTCGAAGATAACGCCGCTGACGCTCGACGACTCGACCGACATCCTGCTGAGCGGTCGCCCCGTCCTGAAGGACGGCGAGAAGATCGGCTACGTGCAGGCGGCCGACTTCGGATACAGCATCGGCGAGTCGATAGCGTACACGTACCTCCCGGCGGAGTACGCCGAGGCGGGCACGGACGTCGAAGTGCTCTGCGAGGGCGAACGGTACGACGCGACGGTCCGCGACGAACCGCTGTTCGACCCCGGCCGGGAGAAGATACTGCGCTGAACCCGTGACAGACCACGACCCATGACCTCGACAGAATCAATGGACCTCCCCGTCCAGTACGCCGACATCGAACGGGCGCGCGAACGCCTCGACAACGACAGCGTCGTCAAGCAGACGCCGGTCGAACGGAGTTCGTCGCTCGACGAGTTCGTCGGCGGCACGGTGTACCTGAAGATGGAACACCTCCAGTGGACGGGGTCGTTCAAGACGCGCGGGGCGTACAACAAGATCAGCCAGTCCGTCGAGGAGGGCGTCGACGAGTTCGTCGCGGCCAGCGCCGGCAACCACGCGCAGGGCGTCGCCCTCGCGGCGACGGAGTGCGGCGCGGACGCGACCATCTACATGCCGACGAACGCGCCGCAGGCGAAGGTGAACGCCACCCGGTCCTACGGCGCGACGGTCGAACTCGTCGGCAAGGACTTCCAGGAGACGATGTCGCACGCGAAGGCGGCCGTCGAGGAGACGGACGCCCAGTTCGTCCACGCCTACGACGACACGGACATCATCGCGGGGCAGGGAACGCTCGGCATCGAGATGTACCACGACAACCCGGACGTGGACACCGTCGTCGTCCCCATCGGCGGCGGCGGCCTCATCAGCGGCATCGCCACGGCTATCAAGCATCTCTCCCCGGAGACGCGCGTCGTCGGCGTGCAGGCGACGGGCGCCGAGACGGTCCACGAGAGTCTGGACAAGGGGATGCCGGTGACGCTGGACGAGGTGGACACCATCGCCGACGGCATCGCCACCGGCGGCATCTCGGAGACGACGCTCAGCATCATCGAAGCGCACGTCGACGAGGTGGTGACGGTCACGGACACGCAGATAGCGGAGGCCATCCTCCTCCTGTTGGAGCGAGCGAAGCAGGCCGTCGAGGGCGCGGGTGCCGCCTCAGTCGCGGCGATACTGAGCGACGACCTGGACGTCTCGGGCGAGACGGTGATGCCGCTTCTCTGCGGCGGGAACCTCGACATGACGCAGTTGCAGACGGTGCTGGTGCACGCCCTCACGAAGCGCCAGCAACTGCTCAGACTGCGCGTCCGCATCGACGACCGACCGGGCGTGATGGAGGAGATAGCCGGCGTCATCGGCGACTACGGCGCGAACATCCAAGACGTGCGCCACGACCGCTCGGTCGACGACTTGGACATCGGCGAGGCGTTTCTGGTGTTCAGAGTCGAGGCCAGCGGGAGCGAACACGCGAACTCCATCGTCGAGGGACTTCGAGAGGCCGGCTACCCCGTCGAGAACATCGCCCAGACGCTCTGAGCGCGCGGGCCGTCCGAACGGTTTCCCTCGATTGCTCCCGACTGTCGTTCGTTCCTGTCGATACGGGAAAACCTATTTTATCCACGAGATGAATCCTCAACTGTCGTTCATGTACGATAACATCTTGCTGCCGTACGACGGGAGCGACGAGGCGAAGCGGGGAGCAGAGCACGGCATCCAACTGGCGAAGCGACTCGGGTCGACGGTTCACGGGCTCTACGTGATAGACCTGCCCGGCGTCCCCAGGGCGTTGTCCCTGCGGGACGACGAGGAGCAACTTCGCGAGGAGTACCACGAGTACGGAGAGGAGTGCCTCGCGGAGATATGTGCCATCGCCGAAGAGAACGGCGTCGAGTGCACGACGAACATCCGAACCGGGTCTCAGAGCGACAAGATAGTCCAGTTCGCGGACGAGGAGGGGATGGACGCCATCGTGATGGCGTCGGCGTACCGGGGAACGCTGGGCAACCTCATCGGCGGAACGACCGACCGGGTGGTGCGAACCGCGACGGTGCCGGTCATCTCCCAGCGGATGTCCCGCGACGACCTGTGAGTGCGTCGCGGTCACTCTCTTCTCGGGCGCGTTCGGCCGGGAGCGACGCCTCGGTCAGTCGTCTGCCAGCGCCGTCTCTCGGAAGTAAATCACGATACTCGTGCCCAGAAAGCACAGTCCCGCCAACGAGAGGTCCCCCGTCGCCGCTAGCGCGAGGCCGGCGAGTACGAGCAGTCCCGCCAGTACCGCGGCAGCAGTCCGAAGTGGCCGTGCCATACGGGCCACTCGCGGCCGAGACAGGTAAGCGCTCCCCACCTGTGTTCCGCGAGGGGAGCGCCGTCGCTCGAATGGAAAGATATCCGACCGGTCGAGTCCTCGAACACGACCTCTAGGCTGCCGTAGTTTTCTTAAGTCTGACCGCACACGTGTCTACCGGACACCCGTGAACGGCCAGTACGAGACTTCTCAGCCGCTCCGAACTGGTCGAATCGGCCGAAAAAGACACCTCAGAGAGCCAGCTACCGCCTAGTTTTAATATACATCAATAATTGTGTGCGTGTGAGGTTGTGTGCCATGTGACGGAGGCACAACGACGGGCGCAGTGGTGCGCCCCACGTGGTGAGAGACGAGACGGGGCCGGTGGCTGTCGACCCCCGAGTGACGCCAACCGAACGACCGATTCACGAACGGAGTCGTCGATTATGATACCAAGCAAGCAAGCGCGGCAGTGTCGCACGGAGGGGTAACGCATGTCAGATAGTGACGAGACGACCGGAGAGATGTCCGACGGACTGCAGGTAGAACTGTTCCACCCCGACTCCGACCGGGAGCCGGGTGACACGAACATCCAGCGGTTCGGGTTCGACATCCACCCTGTGGTGTTCCCCGTCGCGCTGGTCATCATCGGCCTGTTCATCGGCGCGACGCTCCTTCTGGGCGAGCAGGCGGCGAACACGTACTCGGCGGTGCGGAGCTTCTTCGAGGGGAACTTCGGCTGGTTCTTCCTCATGGCGGTGAACATCTTCATCGTCACCATCCTCTACTTCGCGATCGGAAAGTACGGCACCATCCGCATCGGCGGCGTCGAAGCCGAGAAGGAGTTCAGCGACTTCTCGTGGATGGCGATGCTGTTCAGCGCCGGCATGGGTATCGGGCTCATGTTCTTCAGCGTCTCGGAGCCGCTGTACTACTTCCAGAACGTCCCCGGCTTCTTCGGGGGCGAAGCAGGCACCGGCGCCGCGGCGTCCGCCGCGATGGCGCAGACGTTCTTCCACTGGGGCTTCCACCCGTGGGCGATATACGGGTTGGTCGGCCTCGGACTCGCGTTCTTCTCGTTCAACCGCGGGCTTCCGCTGACGTTCCGGTCGATATTCTGGCCGCTGCTGGGCGAGCGAATCTACGGCTGGCCCGGCCACGTCATCGACCTGGTGACGGTGTTCGCGACGCTGTTCGGCCTCGCGACGTCGCTCGGTCTGGGCGTCGCGCAGGTGAACACCGGCCTCTCGTACGTCGGCGGAGACATGCTCGGTCTGGTCAGCATTCCGACCGGGCCTCTCCCGCAGATAATCCTCATCGGCGCCATCACGCTCATCGCGACGGCGTCCGTCGCGGCGGGCCTCGAAGGCGGCGTCAAACGGCTGAGCACCGTCAACCTCTACCTGATGTTCACCCTGCTCGGGTTCCTCCTCGTCGTCGGTCCCACCGTCTACATCTTCGGCGCGTGGGCGCAGGGGCTCGGCACCTACTTCGGAAACCTGCTCTCCCTGTCGTTCTTCACGGGGACGATGGGCGCCGGGCAGGGTACCGTGCAGGGCTGGACGGTGTTCTACTGGGCGTGGTGGATCGCCTGGTCGCCGTTCGTCGGCATGTTCATCGCGCGCATCTCGAAGGGACGGACCGTCCGCGAGTTCGTCATGGGCGTGCTGTTCCTGCCGTCGCTGTTCTCGACCATCTGGCTGTCGGCGTTCGGCGGGAGCGCCCTGTTCAACTCGCTGCAGGGGAACGGCGCGGCGCTGGCGACGTACAACGAGTTCGGCCAGACCGTCGCGATGTTCGCCCTGCTCGAACAGTTCCCGCTGGGAGTCATCTCGGGCCTGCTCGCGACGGTCCTGGTCATCACGTTCTTCGTCACGTCGTCGGACTCGGGGTCGCTGGTCATCGACCACCTGACCTCGGGCGGCAAGCACGACGTCCCGAAGACGCAGCGCATCTTCTGGGCGGTGACCGAGGGCGCCGTCGCCGCACTCCTGCTGTGGGGCGGCGGCCTCAACGCGTTGCAGACGGCGGCCATCGCGACGGGCTTCCCGTTCGCCGTGATACTCGTCCTGATGTGCTACACGGTCTATCAGGGCTTGAAGAATGAGTACGAGATACTGGCCTCCGAGCAGTTCGCGGAGCGCATCGAACACATGACCGCAGAGGAGGACGTGGACGTGGTCACGTCCGGGAACGAGATGGTGACCGACATCCAGGGAGGTGCAGACGCCGAAGGGGGGAGCGACTGACGAATCGCCACGCGCGGTTTCACCCGCCCGTCGCCTGACGTGTCGCCGATAGCAACCACGCTTCTCATTCTCGCCGCTCTCGGAGCCGTCAGTCCGCCGTATCCGCCGTCAGCGGCGTTCCGTTGCGTCCGTCGCCGGTCGCCTCTGTTGCGTCCGTCGCCGGTGGCCGGTAGTCGCCGCCCGACGTCAGTAGTACTTCCACTCGTCGTCTTCGTCCCCTTCGCTCACGTCCGACTCACTGGAGCCGTCCGCCTCGTCGGGCCACTCGATACCGCCCCGGAGGTGTCGGTACACCGTGGCGGCGAACGCCACGAGGAGGGCGAACAGGAGGAGCGTCCCCACGATGGGGACGACCCCGACAACCACGTCGAAGAGGCCGCCGCCATCGAACTGGAGGACGCCGACGCCGGGTACGATGTCCCCCACCATCGTCACTCCGCGTTCGGCCGCGGTTCGCTCGCGTGGACCCAGCGACGCGCCGGGCCGCCGAGTCCGACCGCGGCGACGGCGCCCCAGACGAGCAGTCCGACGAGGAACGGTGCGACCAGCCAGACCATCGCAGTGAACGCGGCGACGAGGACGAGTCCGACCCACGGGTCCGACATGCCCGTCGTCTCGGCGACCCACGCGCCGTCGACGGCGAACCCGTAGCCGACGAGCGAGAGGACGAACAGCCCGAGGACGGCGACGAGCACCGACGAGAGGAGCGGCGACGCGACGCCGATGCGCGAGAGTTGGCTGAACGCGTAGCCGACGAGGAACACGACCAGAACGTAGGCCATGACGCCGTACAGCAACGAGAGCGCGGGGCTCTCTGCGGACGCGTCCACCGCCTCGTTGAGACGCCCGCCGAACCAGTAGAGCGTCCCGCCGCCGAACAGCAGCGTCGAGACGAGGGCGACGCCCGCCCTGACGGTCGGCGGCGCGTCCAGGAGTCTGCCGACCTCAGATAGCTGTCCGAAGACGGGCGGCCGTGCGAGGACTCCCGTCACCGCGAACTCGGCGGCGAGCGACGACATGCCTCCACGTTGGGCGAGCGGTGACCAAAAGGTGGGGGGTGTGAGCCGGACGGCGGCCTCGGTTCGCGAACGCGGACGCCGGTCAGTCGGACCCGGTCGTCGCCGCGACGGTCCGGACCACGGCGGCGTTCTCCGCGACGTCGTGGACGCGGACCACGTCGGCGGCGCGTTCGGCCGCTATCGCCGTCGCCGCTAAGGTCGGCGGGAGTCTGTCGTCGCCGTCGCCCGAGACGCCCGCGAACATCGACTTCTGCGAGTGGCCGAGCATCACCGGACAGCCGAGGGCGCGGAACTCGCCGAGGCGGTCCACCAGTTCCATCGACTCCGCGGCGGACTTCCCGAACCCGCACCCGGGGTCGACGAGAATCCGCTCTCGGTCGACGCCGGCCCGTTCGGCGTGCAGGACGGTCTCCGCGAGTTCGGTCCGCACGTCTTCGACGACGTCGTCGTACGCCGCCGACCGGTCGGGGTCGACGGGCGCGGAGAGACTGTGCATCAGGACGAGGCCGGCGTCGTGGTCGGCGACGACGAAGCGCATCTCCGGATCCGACAGCCCCGAGACGTCGTTGACCACGTCGGCGCCGGCGTCGAGTGCCGCGTCCGCGACGGCCGCCTTGCGCGTGTCCACCGACACCGGAACGTCGAGCGACGAGAGTTCCTCGACGACCGGGACGACGCGGTCGATTTCGGTCTCGACCGGGACGGGATCGGCGCCGGGTCGCGTGCTCTCGCCCCCCACGTCGACGACGTCGGCGCCCGCGGCGACCATCTCCTCGGCGCGTTCGACGGCCGCGTCGAGGGCGTCGTACTCCCCGCCGTCGTGGAAGCTGTCCGGCGTCACGTTCAGGATGCCCATGACGGCCGTTCCGTCGACGCCGAACGGCCCACTCCGGGCCGACGAGCCGTCGAGTCGGGCCCTCAGTTGCGTCGCGACGTGCGCCAGTCCCAGTCCGGCGTCGTCGAGGTGTCCGGCGAGCGAGCGGAGTTCGGTCGCCGACCCCGAGAGGACGACGCGGTCGAGTTTCTCCGGCGTTCCCGCCGAGGACCGGACGCAGGTTCCGCCGACGGCCTCGAACCGTTCGGCGACCGTCTCCGCCTGGTCGTGCCGGAGGAACGTCTCGAACACGCTCGGTTCGACTCCTCGCGCCTCCTCCGATGCCCCTGCCGTCTCCTCGGACCGGTTCGTCGCGCGGGGTGGTACCCGGTCTTTGGGGACCACCTGTCGCGTCCAGCGGTCCCGCGCCTCCGCGACGGCGTACAGCGACCCCGTGACGAGGACGAAGTCGTCCTCCCCGGCCCGACGAATCGCTCGGTCCACCGCTTCGGCCACCGAGGGGACGCGGTTCACCGTCGCCGCGTGCCCCTCGAAGGCGTCCGCGAGCGAGTCGACCGACTCCGCCCGGTCGAGTTGCGGTCGCGTGACGAACGCCCGTTCGACCGCCGGAAGCGACGCTATCATCTCGTCGTACGCCTTGTCGGACATCGCCGCGAAGACCACGTGCAGGTCCTCGTACTCGTAGCGGTCGAGCAGGTCCGAGAGCGTGGCGGCAGCGCCGGGGTTGTGCGACCCGTCGAGGACGACGGTCGGGTCGCGGTCGACGAGTTCGAACCGCCCCGGCCACGTCGCCTGCCGCAACCCCCCCGCTATCGTCCGCTCGTCCACCGCCGCGACCTGTCGTGCCAGCGTCGCGGCGACCCCGGCGTTCGTCGCCTGGTGCCCTCCGAGGAGCGTCAGCGCCGTCTCCAGCGACCAGTCCGGTCCCGTGATGGCCACTTCGCTCTCGACGTCCGACCGCATGCCGTTCTCCGTGGCGACGACGTCGGCGTCCGCGGGACCGACCGTCGTCACGTCCGTCTCGCCCCGAATCGCGTCCAGTGCGGCGCCGTCGGCACCCGTCACCAGCGGTGCCCCCGCGGGCGCGACCTGCGCCTTGTCGCGGGCGATCTCCTCGACGGTGTCGCCGAGCAGGTCGGTGTGTTCGAGGCTGACGCTCGTGACCGCGCTCGCGACGGGGTCGACGGCGCTGGTCGCGTCGTAGCGCCCGCCGATACCGACTTCGAGAACCGCCACGTCCGCGTCCGCGGCGGCGAATCGGTGGAGGGCGAGGGCGGTGATGACCTCGAAGTGCGTCGGGGCGTCGTCCTCCTCTCGGAGACGTTCCAGACAGGGTTCGAGCCGTTCGAACGTCGACGCGACGCCGGACTTGGACGCTTTCCGGCCGTCGATTCGAATCTGCTCGCGGAAGTCGTTCAGTTTCGGCGACGTGAACAGGCCCACGTCGTACCCGGCAGCCCGGAGGACGCTGTCGAGCATCCGCGCGGTGCTCCCCTTGCCGTTGGAACCGGCGACCTGGACGCAGTCCATCGACGCCTGCGGGTCGCCGAGGTGCGAGAGCATCCGTGCGGTCGTTTCCGTCCCGAGTTTCGGCCGCCGTCGCCTGAGCCCGTTCAGGCGCTCGGCCGCTTCGTGGTACTGCATGGCACATATGCCCGATGGCCGACTGATTAACCTGTCGGCGAGCGACGAGAGAACGAAGTTTCGAGGGGTTCAGAGCGCCGAATTCGGCATTTCGGGTCGCTCGCCGAAGCCCGAACGAGCGATGCCCCGCGAAGAAGCTCGTCGTGTCAGAAATCGAATTAGATGAGCCACTGTCGCGAACGACCGGCCGTCGAAACACGTCGTTTCCCGCTTCTGTTACCTACGCAAACGTTCTTACAGCGCCCTCGTGGAGTCTTCGGTGAGATGTCTTCATCCGACGAGGAGGAGTCGATGCCGTCAGACTACGAGATTGCACAGTCCGCGGACCCGGTCCCGATCTGGGACCTCCTCGAACCGTGGGACCTCGGCAACGAGGACCTGCAGTACTACGGGGAGTACAAGGCGAAAGTCGAACATCACGCGGTCGAACGCCTCCGCGAGGACGCCGAGGACCGCGCGAACAACCTCGTCCTCGTGACCGGAATGACGCCGACGCCCCTCGGCGAGGGGAAGACCGTGACGACGGTCGGTCTGGGCCAGACGCTCGACCACATCGGCGAGGACGCGATGATAGCCATCCGCGAACCGTCGCTCGGTCCGGTGTTCGGGGTCAAAGGCGGCGCCGCGGGCGGCGGTTACTCGCAGGTACTGCCGATGGAGGACATCAACCTCCACTTCACGGGCGACCTGCACGCTCTCACGGCGGCGCACAACCTCGTCGCCGCCATGCTCGACGCCAAGGTGTCGCAGGGCAACGAGTTGAACGTCGACGTGAACGACGTGGCGTGGCCCCGCGCCCTCGACATGAACGACCGGGCCCTCCGCGAGACGGTAGTCGGCCTCGGCGGCAAGTCCGGCGGGACGCCCCGCGAGGACGGCTTCCTCCTCACGGCGGCGTCGGAGATGATGGCTGTACTCTGTCTGGCGAGCGACCTCGAAGACCTCAAAGAGCGCATCGCGCGCATCATCGTGGCCTACGACGACGACGGCGAACCGATAACCGTCGACGACATCGAGGCCACGGGCGCGGTGGCGATGCTCCTGCGCGACGCCATCAAGCCGAACATCGTCCAGACGATAGAGGGGACGCCCGCGTTCGTCCACGGCGGCCCGTTCGCGAACATCGCCCACGGGACGAACTCGCTCATCGCCGACAAGGCCGCGTTCGGGATGGGCGACTACCTCGTCACCGAGGCCGGGTTCGGTTCCGACCTCGGCGCCGAGAAGTTCATGAACATCGTCTGCCGCCTCGGCGACATGACGCCGAACGCCGTCGTCATGGTCGCCTCCGTCCGCGCGCTCAAGTACCACGGCGAGGACATGTGGCCCGCGGACTTCGACGCCATCGAGGAGGCGGGCGTCGACGCGATAGAACGGGGCTTCGAGAACCTCGACAAACACGTCGAGAACCTCCAGAAGTTCGGCGTCCCCGTCGTCGTCGCCGTCAACCGCTTCCCGGACGACACCGACGAGGAGGTCCAGACGGTGCTCGACCACTGTCGGGACGACCTGGACGTGAAGGCCGCGGAGTCGACGGTGTTCGGCGAGGGGAGCGAGGGCGGCGAGGAACTCGCCGAACGCGTCGTCACCGAAGTCGAGAACAACGACCCCGAGGAGTTCAGCCCCCTGTACGAGGACGAGGCGTCCATCAAGGAGAAGATAGAGACCGTCGCGACCGAGATATACGGCGCCGACGGCGTAACCTACACGGGCACCGCCGACGAGGACATCGAGCGCATGGAGCGGTTGGGCTTCGAGGAGTTCCCCGTCTGCCTCTCGAAGACGTTCCACTCGCTGAGCGACGACGCCAGCGAGAAGGGCGCGCCGGAGGACTGGACGCTCGAAGTTCGCGAGATATACCCGTCCGCCGGGGCGGGCTTCCTCGTCGCCCTCACCGGCGACGTGCTGACGATGCCGGGCCTGCCGGCGGACCCCGCCGCCGCGGACATGGACATCGACGAGGACGGGAACATCTCGGGCCTGTTCTGAGCGTCTGACCGCGCCGGTCCGGACGCGGCCCTCGCGTCCGGATTTGTCGTCTCGTCCGGACCGTTCGTTCGTCCCGTCCGCCGTCCCGTCGTCTCGTCGTTCGCCCGAGGGCGGAGCGGTCCGTTCGCTCGAAAGAATCAGTTACGCCGCCGTCACTCGCTGGACGCGATGGCCTCTATCTCGACGGCGGCCCCTTTCGGCACCGCGCCGGCCTCGACTGCGCTCCGCGCCGGCGGGTCCTCCTCGAAGTACTCGCCGTACGCCTCGTTGAACGCGTCGAAGTCGTCGATGTCGTCGAGGAAGACGGTGGTCTTGAGCACGTCGTCGAGCGAGAGGCCCTCGGACTCGAGGATGGCCTCGACGTTCTCCAGACACTGCCGCGTCTGTTCGTCGACCGGTCGGTCGTCGAGCAACTCTCCGTCCGTCGTCAGGGGGAGTTGGCCCGCCGTGATGAGTACGTCGCCGTTCGTCGTCGCCTGACTGTACGCTCCGACTGCCGCCGGCGCGTCGTCGGTGCTGATAGTTCGCTTCACGTCCCGGCGTACCGACGCCCGTCCCTTAAAATCGGCCACGGCGGGGTCGAACGGCACGTCCTGTCGGCGTCCGGACGCGTCGTGCGACGGCGGCTCAGCGGTTGATGACGAACAGCGCAACGAGTACGAGTCCGATTCCGGCGAGTCTGTTGACCGTCAGCGATTCGTCGAGGAAGACGATACTGATGACCGCCGCGGTGACGAAGTACATCCCGCCGATGGTCGAGACGACGGTGGTCGACCCGACGGTGACCCCGACGAACGTCGAGAGGACACCTATCGCCGCCGCGACGCCGGCGACGGCCGCGAACGCGACGCCGCGAGTCGTGAGGGCGTACGAGGCGTCCGAGACGACGACGTACGCGCCCGTGAGGACCGCCGCGGTGAAGTAGGAGACGAACGCGGCCATCTCGGGGTCGATGGCGTTCGAGGCGACGTCGCC
The DNA here is from genome assembly GCF_900112175.1 of Halogeometricum rufum. NCBI lineage: Archaea > Methanobacteriati > Methanobacteriota > Halobacteria > Halobacteriales > Haloferacaceae > Halogeometricum > Halogeometricum rufum. The sequence goes on from NZ_FOYT01000003.1 coordinate 364,747, forward strand.
GAACACGATCCAGAACCCCCACGCGACCATCGTCCCGAGACCGAACAGCACGGCCGCGTTCATCCTCCGTCCCTCCCGGCACAGTCGGTCGGTCGGCCTCGCGTTCGGTACGGGTTCGCCGAAGCGAACAGTCGGTCCATGAGTCGGACCACTCGTCGGAGACGGTTCAGTCCCCGCGCCGACACGACCGGTCGGGACGCTGATACGCTGTGTCCGGACGGTGGCCGTCTTTAAGTTCTGCGGCGGACCAGTATGACTGTGGTTGACACACCCGACGGGCCGCGGGAGCAGGCGTTCGAGGAGGTGTTCTACCCCGCCGACCGAATCCCGTTCGTCGAGTGGCGCGAGTTCTCCGGGTCGAAGCCCACCGTCGCGCTGACGGCGTCCATCGCCGTCGTCGCGTTCGTCACCGGGCTCTCGAACCTCAGCCGAGAGGCCGTGACGCTGGCGGGACCGCTCGCACCGTTCCTCCCGGGGGCGTCGGCGTTCGTGCAGTTCGCCGGTGTCCTGTTCGCGTTCGTCATCGGCCTCCTCGCCGTCGGCCTGCGTCGACGGAAACGGCTCGCCTGGCGCGTCTCGATGGTCGTCCTTCCCGGCCTCGCGGTGCTTCCGCTGACGACGCTCCAGACGACGGACGTGCCGTTACTCGCACTCATCGGCGTCACCGTGCCCCTGCTGGTCAGGAACCGAGACCGGTTCGACCAGTCCGTGGACCTCTCGCCGTTGCAGGTGGCGTCGCTGTCGGCGTTCGTCGCGGTCGGACTGTACGGAACCATCGGCGCGTACGGCCTGCGCGCGGACTTCCTCGAACTCGATAGCTGGGGCGACGCAGTGTACTTCGTCATCGTCACCATCGCCACGGTGGGGTACGGCGACATCACGCCGACGACGCCGGAGGCGCAGTGGTTCGCGCTCTCGGTCATCCTGTTCGGCACCGGCGCGTTCACCGTCGCCGTCGGTGCCCTCGTCGGCCCGGCAATCGAGTCGCGGATGGCCACGGTGTTCGGAAACATGACAGCCTCGGAACTCACGCTCCTCGAGGACCACGTCGTGGTCCTCGGACACGGAACCGTCACGGAATCGCTCCTCGCCGCACTCGACGACGAGACGGACCTCGTCGTCGTGACGCCGGACGCGGACGCGGCGTCGAGACTCACGTCCGCCGGCCGGAACGTCCTCACCGGCGACCCGACGGACGAAGCCGTTCTGGAGGACGCCCGCGTGGACGCCGCCCGCGGCGTCGTTGTCGGCGGCGACGACGACGCCCGGAACGTGCTCTCGGTGCTGGCGACGAACAACGTCGCCCCGGACGTTCGCGTCGTCGCGGCGGCGAGCGAAGCGAAGCACGCCGACAAACTGACCGCCGTCGGCGCCGACCGGGTCGTCAACCCGCGGACGGTCGGCGGCACGCTACTCGGGCAGTCCGTGCTCGGCCGCCTCGACGACGTGTCGGTGTCGGACCTCCTCGACGGCGGCGGGACGGAGTGACGGCACGTGCCCAGAACGCCTAACGACCGGAATCCAGCCACCCAGTCATGAGCGAGTCCGGAGCCAACGACGCCGAGCGAACCGTCGCCGCGATACTCGCACCGCTCTGTGCAGCGTCGGGTGCTATCGTCCTCTCCGGGTTCTTCTTCCCGTCGTTCGTCGGCGACGCCGTCTCGGGCGCGAGTTGGCTCGCGGTGTCGCTCGTGTTCTTCAGTTCGGGACTGGGCTACCTCGCCGTGATGCCGTACTCGTCGCTGGCGACGGACCGCGGAGGCGAGTCGAGACTGCTCGGCGTCCGGTCGCCGAACGTGCGGAACCTTATCGGCGAGTTCGTCGACGAACAGAACCCGGTGACGCTCGCTCTACCCCTCGCCGTGTTCGTCGCGTACCTCGGCCTGCAGTTCGTCGCCCCCGCGGCCACGACGGCGGCGGTGGACGCCCTCGCGACGCGCGTCCTGACGGGGTTCGGCCCGCTGTTCCTCGGGAGCGTCCTGCTCGCCGTCTGCTACTGCGGCCTGTTGCTCTTCGGGCCGTGGGGCGACGTCGTCCTCGGCGGCCCGGACGCGGAACCGACGTACACCTACCCGACGTACTTCTCCCTCGTGTTCACCGCCGGCATCGCCGCCGGCATCGTGTTCTGGGGCCCCGCCGAGGCGCTGTTTCACTACCGCGACCCGCCGCCGTACTTCGGCGCGGCCCCGGAGACGAACGCGGCTATCGGGGGCGCGCTCACCTACACGCTGTTCCACTGGGGCGTCTCGGCGTGGAGCGCGTACGCCGTCGTCGGCGTGCCGATAGCGTACTTCGTCTTCCAACGCGGCGCGCCCCTCCGCGTCTCGACGATACTCGCCCCGTTCCTCGGCGTGGACGGACTGGACTCCGTCTGGAGTTCGCTCGTGGACACGCTCGCCGTGTTCGCGACTATCGGCGGCATCGCCACGTCCATCGCGCTGGTGAGCAGGCAGTTCCTCGCGGGCATCGGCTACCAGTGGGACGTCTCGACGGGCACCGTCGGCTCGGTGCTGTTCGTCGGCGGCCTCACCCTCATCTACGTCGTCTCCTGCGAGACGGGCGTCCACCGGGGAATCAGGCGCATCGCCGGCCTCAACGTCGTCCTGTTCGGTCTGTTCGCCCTCCTCGTCGCCGCAGTCGGCCCGCGGTCGTTCGTCGTCGAACGAGGTGTCGCGGCGCTCGGAAGCTACGCGCTCAACTTCCCGTCGCTGAGCCTGTACGCGGGGTCGGAGTGGGTCACCGACTGGACCGTCTGGAACTGGTCGTGGTGGTTCTCGTGGGCGCCGTTCGCCGGCCTGTTCCTCGCCGCCCTCTCGCGCGGCCGGCGGGTCCGAACCGTCGTGTTCACCAGCGTCGTCGCCACCTCGGCCGCGACGCTCGTCTGGTTCCTCCTCGTCGGCGGGACGACGCTGCACGTCCAGCACACCGGCCGCGCGGACGTGCTCGGGGCCATCGCCGCCCGCGGCGGCACCGAAGCCGTCGCGGGGTTCCCCCTGTTCGAGGCGCTCCCGGTGAGTCGGCTGCTGATGTTCCTGTTTCTCGCGCTCATCGTCGTGTTCATCGTCACCTCGGCGGACACGTCCACGCTCGTCGTGGCGATACTGACGGCCGAACGCGGCCGCGCCCCCTCGACGGTGAGCGTCGTCTTCTGGGGCGTCTTTCAGGGCGCCGTCGCCGTCTCGGTGCTGGTGCTCGGCGGCAGCGAGACGCTGCAGGCGCTGGCCGTGCTGACCGGCGGCCCGTTCGCCGTCGTCTCGCTGGTCGCGCTGGCGGGGTTGACGCTGACGTTCCTGCGACACGAACGCGGGCACACGTCGGTCGTCGCCCGCGCCCTCGGCCGACTCCCGACGATACACACGCACCGCGACGTGGACCCGCCCGACGACGAGTGAGCGTGCCGGGCGACGAGCAGGTCCGCTCACCGACGGACGCGCCACCGGGCGACGAGCGGGCGGTTCAGACGCCCGCGTAGGAGGTGCAGAAGTTCTCGACGACGCGCTTCCCGGCGTCGGTGAGGATGCTCTCGGGGTGGTACTGGACGCCGAGGTGCGGCCTGTCGGCGCGTTCGACGCCCATCACGACCCGGCGGTCGTCGGTCGTCCGCGCCGTCACGTCGAGTTCGTCGGGTAGGTCCGCCGCCGCGACGGCCAGCGAGTGGTAGCGACCGACCTCGAACGGGTCCGCGACGCCCTCGTAGAGGTCGGAGCCGTCGTGGCGTATCTCGGACGGCTTGCCGTGGACCACCTCGGGGGCGTGGCCGACGGGCGCGCCGAGGGCCGCACAGAGCGCCTGATGGCCGAGACAGACGCCGAGCGTCGGATAGCTCGTCTCCGCGAAGATGTCGACGGAGACGCCGGCGTCGGCGGGCGTGCCGGGACCGGGCGAGACGACGATGCCGTCCGGGTCGAGGTCCCGAACCCCCGCCACGTCTATCTCGTCGTTGCGGCGGACGACCACCTCGTCCGCGAACTCGCCGACGTACTGGACGAGGTTGTACGCGAACGAGTCGTAGTTGTCCACGACGAGTATCATCGCAGGCCTCCCGTCGGGTCGGCCGCCTCGACGGCGAACGACCCCTGTTCGCCGAGGGCCTCGTCGACCGCGTTCACGAGGGCTCGCGCCTTGTCGAGCGTCTCCCGGTACTCGGCGTCGGGGACGGAGTCGTGGACGACGCCCGCGCCGACGCGGAGTCGGTACTCGCCCTCCCGTCGGACGAGCGTACGGATGACGATGTTGAGCGTCGCCCGGTCGTCGAAGCCGAAGACGCCGACGCTCCCGGTGTACGGGCCGCGGCGCGTCGCCTCCACCTCGTCGACGAGTTCCATGGTGCGCGGTTTCGGCGCGCCGGTGATGGTGCCGCCCGGGAAGACGGCGGCGACGGCGTCCGCGATGTCGACGTCGTCGCGCGCCCGCCCCTCCACGAGGGAGACTAGGTGCATCACCTCGGAGTAGCGGTCCACGCGACGGTACTCGGACACCTCGACGCTGCCGTACTCGCTCACCTTCCCGAGGTCGTTGCGTTCGAGGTCCACCAGCATCGCGTGTTCGGCGCGTTCCTTCTCGTCGG